>CAYRJR010000021.1:0-10575 GCA_964424655.1 uncultured Chitinophagaceae bacterium | reverse complement strand
GCAACTACCGGGCCTGAATGAATGCCAATCCGAACCGCAAAGGCCGGTTTGGTCTTCGCTCTTTCCAAGATGAATTGAAGAATTTCTCTCGCTGCCCTGATTGCTTTTTCAGCATGGTCAGTTGAACTGATTGGCAAACCACAAACGGCCATATAGGCATCCCCGATGGTCTTTATTTTCTCCAGTCCATTACGTTCCATAATCTCATCAAACGCACTAAAACATTCATGCAATTCACTCACTAATTCTTTCGCCGGCAACCGTTGTGCGGTCTTTGTAAAATTGACAAAATCCGTAAATACGACACTTACATCATCGTATTGACGGGCATCTGCTCTCCCCTTTTCTTTCAGTTCTTCTGCCACCTCATCAGGCAAGATGTTGCGAAGCAGTTTTTCACTTCTGTCCTTCTCTCGCGAGAGCAACATATTGGAACGTCGCTGCCGGCTAATATTTCGCCACAACAAGACGACGATGATGACCATCAAGATAAGCCCAGCCAGGAAAAACCAGCGTTGACGGACTTTTTGCTGAAGCTCTAATTGCACAATCTTCAGGTCCCGGTCTTTGAGCTGTAAGACTCTTCGATTTTCTACTGATGCAATTTTCAGGCTGTTTGCCAGATTGAAAGTGGAATCTCTCAACGACATATAATCCTGGAAAGTGGTAAATGCATTCCGGTAATCCCCTTTTGTTACGTAAGCCTCTGAAAGCGTTTTCAGAAAGTCAATTTCTGCATCTCGGAAACCTAATGCCTGGCCTTGCCGGACTCCTTCTTTCAAAAAAGATATGGCTTTACTTAAGGTCTGCTTTCGGGTTTCAGGGCTTAGTTTATGTGTGGAATCCCGAACCATGTCGAGGTATGTCTCACCTATGTTTCCGGTGTTGGCAGCTATGAGCAATTTATTATTGAGCGCCCGGGCTATTTCAATAGTTCTGAAAGAAGCCTCAAGCGATTTAGGGTAGTCACCTGATTCCGCGTAGATGTTGGCTAAGTTGCTCAGTTGGCTGATAATTCCTGTGCTGTCGCGTCGCGATTCTGCCAGACGAAGTGCTTGCAAGAGGTAGGTTTCTGATTCTTTGTATTTCCCTAACTGGAAATACACACCACCGAGATTGCCTAAGGCATTTTGTTCATTTTCTTGGTGTCTTGTATATCGGGCCAGGCTTAGGGCACGATTGAAATATTGTAGGGCCTGGTCGTAACGGTGCTGAAAAAAATAAGCCGTTCCAATATTCCCGATGATTACGCCCACCTGGGCACTGTCTCCATTTTCCTCACGGATATGCAACGACTTGAAGTAGTTGTCTAAAGCGAGTGGATAATCTCCGGTATTTAAATAGCTGGTAGCAATTTCATTCAGCGCCAATCCCTGCCCGCTGACCCAATGAATATTAGTAGCGATGCGCAAGGCTTCTTTTCCTAAGCGCAACGATTGCTCTGGTGCAGCACTGTGAATACGAAAAGCCATCTGCACCAGGCTTGTGACTGCATTTGAATCCTGAGGCAGCTTTTGAACAACTGCCAGCATAGAGTCCGCCTGCTGCTTTGCCTGTGCAGGCTTTATCCATACACAGCAACAAGAGGCTAATAAAACAAGGAATAAAAATCGGCACATCAGGAAGCCAGGAATTGCTCCAGGAAAAAGTACACGGCTTAGGGGTCCTGATGAAAATTAATAGCGTTGGGATCATCAATCCCATCGGACACTGTAGAAGAAAAGCTTGTTGCAGGGATGCCGTAGTTAGCACTGATAAAAGTCACAACGGCATTGGCTCTTTCTTCATTCAGTTTTTGCTGTGTGCCCGTGCCTCCTCCCTGGGTGACAATCACTACTCTGGCACCGGGTATGGACTGCATTTGCATACCCAGTTTGGACAGATTTTGTTGCATGGTTTGAGAAAGCCTGGCAGAACCAGCATCGAAAATCAACCATCCCGGACTGATTACCCCGGCAGATTCATTAGGCGTGTCCGTTTCTTGCTGAATAGTTTGAATGGAGCCAATAAATCCATCAAATGAATCTGATGATGCAGAAGCTGAAATTGCCATCAGGCAGCCAGCCATTACCAGCAAGAGCGTTTTCATATGGAGTAGGTTTTATGAGACAAGAACAAATTGCGCATATAGCCAGCAATGATAATTGTTCCTGCATGAAAATGCGAATGCTACGTCGCAATATCCTGCTTAGCCATTCCTTCCAGAAACCACAACACATCCTTCATGCCTTTGAGGCCATCAGCAATGAGCATAAAGTTCATTCCCACCTGCTTCAGGCGTGCGCGGTGGGTTGCTGTGGTCTGAATATGCTGTATGATTCCCTTAAACGAGTCACTCTCGAAGTAGGGTGAATCGGGGTTGGAAATAAAATAAAGCCGCAATTGGCCATTCTTTAAAATGAGCTTTTCAAAGCCCAGTTCCTTTGCTGTATGACGGCATTTGAGTGCGACAAACAAGTTCTCTACTTGCATGGGTAATGGCCCGAATCGGTCAATGAGCATTTCCTTGAAAACAGCCACATCTTCTTCCCGGTCTAAATCGTCTAATTGCTGATACAGGGAAAGTCGTTCGGGGATATTGGTCACATAATCGTCCGGGATGAGAATTTCGAGATCTGTATCAATCGTACAGTCGGTAACGAAATCTTTCTGGCGTTCTAAATCGGCGGCAAAGACCTCTTTAAAATCGGTTGTCTTCAGCTCATGCATGGCTTCTGCCAGAATTTTCTGATACATCTCGAAACCCATATCAGTGATGAAGCCGCTCTGCTCGCCACCCAACAGGTTGCCCGCACCGCGTATGTCGAGGTCTCGCATGGCTATCTGGAAACCGCTGCCCAGCTCATTGAACTGCTCCAACGTCTGCAAGCGCTTGCGCGAATCATCCGGCAAAGTGATCAGCGAAGGGGCCACCAGGTAGCAGAAAGCTTTCTTGTTGGAACGCCCTACCCGGCCACGCAACTGGTGTAAGTCACTCAGGCCAAACTGATGCGCATTGTTGATGATAATGGTGTTTGCATTAGCGATGTCCACACCACTTTCCACGATGTTGGTGCTGCAAAGCACATCGTATTTGCAGGCAATAAAATCACGGAGCGCTTCTTCCAGCTTGTGGCCTTCCATCTGGCCATGTGCCACCACGAAACGAACATCCGGACATAACTCCTGCAGCTTACCTGCCATATCCTTCAGGCTCTGCACCCGGTTGTGCACAAAATAGACCTGTCCGCCTCGCTCCACTTCGAAGTATATCGCATCACGGATGGCAAACTCATCAAAGCCCATAATCTCTGTCTGCACAGGCTGGCGATTGGGCGGCGGTGTGTTGATGATGCTCAGGTCACGGGCGCTCATCAGCGAAAACTGAAGCGTGCGCGGAATGGGCGTAGCCGTTAGTGTCAGGGTATCCACATTGGCTTTGCGCTCGCGCAATTTTTCTTTGGCTGAGACACCAAACTTTTGCTCTTCATCTATGACCAATAACCCAAGGTCTTTGAAACGGACATCCTTGCCCAGCAAGGCATGTGTGCCGATAACAATGTCAATCTTGCCTTCTTCCAGGCGCTGCAAGGTCTCCTTTTTCTCCTTAGCACTTTTGAAGCGATTGACATAATCAACCGTACAGGGAAAATCTTTTAAGCGCTCTGAAAATGTCTGGTAATGCTGGTAGGCCAGGATGGTGGTCGGTACCAGCACTGCTGCCTGCTTGCCATCTACAACACTTTTGAAAGCGGCACGAATGGCAACTTCCGTTTTCCCGAAACCCACATCGCCGCACACGAGTCGGTCCATGGGGGCTTCCGCTTCCATATCCCGTTTTACATCGGCAGTTGCTTTAGCCTGGTCGGGCGTGTCTTCATAGAGAAATGAAGCCTCCAGTTCGGTTTGCAGATAGGTATCCGGAAGGTGTGCAAAACCTTTGCTGGCTTTGCGCTTCGCATAGAGCCTGATCAGGTCGGCGGCTATATCCTTGACCTGCTTTTTGGTCTTGTTTTTTAGTTTTTCCCAGGCATCGCTACCCAGCTTATTCACCCTCGGTGCATGGCCTTCCTTGCCGGTGTACTTCGAGATTTTGTGCAGGGAATTAATGTTCACATAAAGCACATCATTGTCTTTGTAAATGATGCGCACGGCTTCCTGCATATTACCATTCACTTCAATCTTCTGAAGGCCGCTGAACACCCCTACCCCATGGTCAATATGCGACACAAAATCGCCAGGTTGGAGCTCCCGCAAGGCCCGTAGCGTGATGGCTTTGCCTTTGGAGTATGCCTGCTTCACGGCATACTTGTGATAGCGCTGGAAAATTTCGTGATCGGTATAGCAAACAATTTTCTGGTCGTGGTCAATGAAGCCTTTGGAAATGGCTTGGGGAATAGGCACGAAAGAGACACCTGCATGCTGGTCTTCGAAAATGCTACGCAGTCGCTCCAATTGTTTAGGCTGCTCCGCAAAAATGAAAATCTCATACCCGCCCTGCGACTTATTACCCTGAATTTCTTTGGGCAAAAGCGCCGTGCTGCTACGATTTTGAAGGTCTTTAATCAGCAGTTCAAAATGGCGGTTGAATGAAGGCTGTTCTTCTGTAAAAAACCGGATTTGTGCTGGCGAAGCTTCAAAATACTGCCCGAGCGTTTTGTTGTTCCATTCGAGTAGATGTCGGGATTCAAGTGCTTTTTTCCATTGCTCTGCATCTTCAAAATCTGCCTGAGTAAGTTCTTTCTGAAACTGGGTTTCCAGTTCATCAGCAGGCAGCTTCAACTCAATTTTCTCTGGCAGCCCCGCCTGCATCATGCCCAGTTTTCCAAAGCAGAAATCAAAGTCTTTAAACCAGAAACAAGTGTTTTCTGGCAGAAAATCCAGCAGGGAAATTTTCTCACCTGCTTCAAATCTGGTCTCTATGTTGGGCAGAATGCTGACACTTAAAAGTTTCCTTTCGGATAGCTGGGTTTCGGGGTTGAAAATGCGAATGGAGTCCACTTCATTTCCGAACAGTTCTATGCGATAAGGATGTTCATTACCGAAGGAATAGATGTCCAGAATGCCACCGCGCATGGCAAACTGGCCGGGTTCATACACGAAATCTTCACGGCGAAAACCAAGCTCTACCAAGCGGGCCATCAAGGGCTCCGGCTTCATCTGCTCGCCCACCCGGATTTGAATCATGTTCCGCTGCAGGCTGGCCGGGTTGACTACTTTTTCAAACAAAGCTTCCGGGTAGGTGACTAAGACTTTCTTGTGCGGAAGCTTCGCCGAACCAGCATCCGGTGAATTTCCCGCCTCTGTAATGGAAACAGGAGTACCGAATTTTGAAAGGGCCTCCGTCCGCAGCATCACATGGCTGGGCTTCATCTCGGTGAAATGCCCGCTGCGTTTGAATGAATCCGGGAAGTAGTGAATATCTAATGCCCCACTGAGGTGCTCCAGGTCGTTGTGGAAGTACGCTGCTTCTTCATTATCTCCCAATACAAAGACGTGATTGCAATCGGAAAGTTTCCATACCGTAGTAGCAATAAAAGCGGCAGAAGCGCCTTGCAACCCTTCCAGACAGGCCCGAAACCTGGGATAAGGCAAAGAGATAGCAGCGGCTACTTGTTTTAGCCGAATATCATTGCAGTAAATACCAAGCAGAACACCCAGGTTCATCGCGGGCGCGAAGGTAAGGGCAGGCTTGGCTTACACAGGACTTTAGCAACCCAAATACATGTTTCAGCACACAGCAAACACGGCATTTTTTTCTTTCAGTGCTTCCTTATCGAAGTGATGAATTGCTCGTATTCGTGGCGCCAGCCTTGCCATTCCGCATCCGTACCCAGCGAATAATTGTGCATCACAGTAACCACCCGCCCACCACAGGGAATCAATCTTTCATGCATGAAACGCAGCCGGCTGAACGCCTCCTCAGCACTAAGGCCAAGGTCATAATGTCCTGTGCTATCCATAAAGCAGAAAGGATGTACCCGAAGTGAACTACACTGCTCTGCTTTTAGGTCATACCACAAAAATGAAAAACTACTTCCCGCCCGGAATCCAAAATGCGTGCTGTATCCCATGCTGAAGTCGGCTTCAATCCCTGCTGCTATCAGGCTGCGGTATGTGTCCGGAAAACGAAGTCGAATGAAGTGTTGCCGGGAAAGCAAAATGGGTTGCTCTGCGATTCGCTCAATACTTTCTTTTTCCTGCCGCAACTTTTCCGGCTTTTGGCTGGAGTAATATGAAGGGTGCAGCCCAATGATGGAGCCGGTAGCCAGGGCTTTTATCAGCCGCTTCATGCGCGGATGTTTCGGTGAAATGTTTTTATCAAAAGCAGAAACCCGAAGTGCTGCCAGCACAAAAAAAATGGGGCGGACCACATCCATCATATGCAGGCTGAGCAGGAACACAAATGAATCAAACGGGTCTTTCTCACGGCCCTGTCCCACGCGCCATCTTTGTTTCAATCCCTGCCAGTTGCCCCGGATTGCATCTTTAGCCGCCGCACCCAGCATACGTTTCCAGCCTTTGAAACGGTAACTCCAGGCAATGTCTATATCGTATGTGGGCTGATAGGTAATCGGATTTCGAGGCAGGTTGATCTTCCAGGCTTCCGCCAGAAAGGCCCGGAACGCTTCCACCCATTCATCCACAACAGGGCGTTCTAATTGTTCAAACAAGATGCTTTGCTGAGCCGGGTAACGTGCATGTTTGTCGGCAGAAAAGGGCAGGTATTCTTCATATCGGCTGAGTAGATAAAAAATGCCGGCAAACAGGTCAAAGGCAATATCACAAGGGCTTTGCTCATCCAGAAACAGCGTATAAAGGCCCTTCCATTCTTTGCCTTTTAGCCCATATACATGCACGCCCTTTTCCCATAGCAATGAGGTGGCCTCATGAATACTGGGCACCTGCTCATGTATCCAGCCGTATGAAAGCGCATAGGGTGCCAATATGGCTTCCTCCTGCTGATGGGTCAGCGAGTAAGTAAGGCCAAGGCGTTCGCCGAGCAACCAGTCCAGCACATATCGCAGGCGCGGGCTGTCTCGCTGCGACCAAACAGTGACATGGGTTGTGGACATAATTCAGGCACAAGTTCGGAAGCTACAGTGATGCTTGTTTATTTCAGAAAATGGGGAAGCAATTCGCAGCATGTGCGCATCCCGGCGGGAGCTTTCATAGCAAGTGCAGTACAATGTATAGGGGTGCAATTCACACCAAACTACAACTTAGGGGATGGCTTCCTCAGTACATATTTGTGCCATTCTATTCACCCAAAACACAATATCATGCAAACCAAGTTCCTCACATTGACTGTCGCAGTTTCTTTATTGCTTTTTGCAGGTGCCTGCAAGAAAAGTGACGATGGAGGCGGCGGCGGAAGCCTTAGTGCAAGCGGACTGACTCCAGGAAAATCAGCCATAACCTTTAACACCAGCAGCGGCAGCTTTGGAAATTTCAGCTCCATCAATTCAACTATTAACACTGCTGCCTTCACTACATCTGGCTCTATCAGCCAAATCACGCTGGTTGCAGCAGAGACCAGTACATCTGGGGTTAAAACCGCTCAACTAACCATCTCGCTTCCGAATGGTTCTTCCACTGCCTCAGGAAACATCAGTGGTGACTTCTCAACTCCTACTGGTGCTACAGTGGTTCCGGTGCTATTAATCAATTCATCCGGCCTGACCGGCGGCTCTGAAGCTTATACCAGCGAATCGGGCACGCTGACCATCACCAAACTGACCACAACTGAAGTCGAAGGCACTTTCAACGGCACATTCTCAAACGCTTCTACCAATGCCTCTACTACGGTGACCAATGGACAGTTTGCCGGAAAATTCAACTAACACACTCGCCCCACCATTGATTAAAGGCCGTCTCTCAAGAGGCGGTTTTTTTTTGTTGTCAGCTTTCGGAATGCTATGAAGCTTTTTCGGCGATGGCACCTTGCATGGTTCCGTTCGCTATTGGGCTTTGCTCGGCTAATGGTGGGCTTTTTCCCGGGGAAAGACGAGCAGCGAAATATCGCCGAAGTGTGCGACGCAACGGATGCTTTATCGGGCTGCAAAAGCCGACTACAAAATCACCATCAGACTTGAGGCTATTCTTTTGAGGCAAGCGCAGTTTTCATACCACACGCGGCACAACCCGACTTGTGATGATGGCATTCCGGCCATACAGAAGCGTTTCAATCCAGGAAAATCAACGATTCTTTTCCTTCCACAACTGTCCGAAATTTTTTTCTGCAAAAGCAGTTCCGGCCCTGCCTTCAAACCAAGACTTCCCAAAGAACTTTTGAAGCATCATATTCTTCATTTTCGGGCCAGCAGCATTCATCAGTTTTCTACTCAACATGCCACGACGCCAAAGGTTCCAGGCCAGAGTCTCCGAGCGGGTGTTCAAGCCTTCAACAGTAGCCGTATTGCGGTTTTCGAGCAGCATTCCGTGGATATTGATTTTGACCGGGCAGGCAGCCGTGCAGGCTCCGCAGAGCGATGAAGCATAGCTCATGTGCTTGTAGTCCTTCATGCCCGATAAGTGTGGGGTAATCACCGACCCAATAGGGCCGCTATAGGTTGCACCATAGGCATGGCCACCAATATTTTTATAGACTGGGCAGGCATTCAGACAGGCTCCGCAACGGATGCAATAAAGGCCCTCACGAACCTCTGGGCGCTCATACATGTTCGTGCGTCCGTTGTCCAACAGGATTACATACATCTCTTCGGGGCCATCCGTCTCGCCAGGCTGCCTGGGGCCTGAAAAAATCGTGTTGTACACCGTCACGTTTTGGCCCGTACCGAAGGTGGAAAGCAGCGGCCAGAAAAGTGCGAGGTCATTGAGCGTGGGCAGCATTTTTTCAATGCCGACGATGGCGATATGCACCTTCGGGAAAGCAGTGGATAAACGACCGTTCCCTTCATTTTCCGTCACGCAAACCGCTCCGGTGTCTGCTATCAGAAAGTTGCCACCTGTGATGCCTATGCCGGCAGTCAGGTATTTCTCCCGTAGGTTTCGGCGGGCAATCATGGTCAGTTCAGAAGGTGTCAGGTTCGGCTCTACGCCCAGCTTTTCATGAAAGACACGGGCCACATCCTCCTTGCTCTTGTGCATGGCCGGCGTCACGATGTGGTAAGGCGCTTCCCCGTCTAATTGCTGGATGTATTCTCCCAAATCTGTCTCTACACTTTCAATACCCTGCTCTGCGAGGAACGCATTCAGGTGAATTTCTTCCGTCACCATGCTCTTGCTTTTTACCACCTGCGTAGCTCCTTTCTGCCTACAGATGGCCAGCACTGCCTCATTGGCTTCTGCTGCATTTTCAGCCCATATCAACTTGCCTCCCCTGGCAGTGAAGTTTTGTTCAAACTGCTCCAGATACCGGTCCAGATTTTCCATCGCCTTCCACTTCAGGTTTTTTGCCTTGCGACGAGCCAGCTCCAAATCCGCAAACTGTTGCTTGCCTTTCACCACGCTATCGGCATATTTCTGGATGTTAAAGGCCAACTTTCTCTTGTGCTCCAGGTCATGCACCTTGACGGCACTCTTAGCAAGAAAAATGGCTTGTCTTTCAGATGGCTTCATAAAAGAAAATAGTAGCAGTTCGGTTTCAAAAGTAGCCCTGTACTGTAAGATGTGCCCGCTTCCTCTGATTAGGATAAAAAGTTCATCTCAGAAAAGCCAAACTGCATGAGTAATCCTCCAGGCACCGGCCCGGTTGGTAACGATTAATGCACGTAACAACCAATATCCGAGGGTGGGTTGCGGGGCAGATCATCTAAATCATCCGTGATGGAAGATGCCGCAGCCTGACCAATAAGTGGCGAGCCGGCAGCAGGATGATAATCGTCCAATTGCGGCGCACGAAACAAGGAATCATAACCTGGGCTGCTGTCACCAATAAACTGTACCTGGTTGCTCCCGACCCAGGGGCGCAGCTTCTGCGATTCGCCTTTCAGCACGCAGGAAATCAGCGAAAGTTGTGCCGGCGAAGTGCTGTAATCAAGGCTGTCCGCCACAAATTCATTCGTCAGCGAGCCACCTACCACACAATTGCGCAGCGTGGCTTTCAGTGGGGCCACAATGGTCTGTGTCTGGCTGACGACATAATAATTCAGGATGACCGCAGAGGGGTTGTCAATATGAGCAATCCTGGCATTGCCATAGGTCGCGATGCTGCAATAGTCGAAGAAATAATCGCCGCCCTGCACCAGTGCCAGCGCATTCGCCCCGCAGGATTGAATCAGGCAATTGCTGGCGCGGATGGTGCCACCGAAGGACAGCAGGCCATAGCCAATAGAATTTTCAAGAATGACCTTACTCAGCGTGAGCTGCGGTGCATTCAGGTCGTGCACGGAATCGGGAGCCAACTGAATCAATGCCGGTGGTGCTCCCTGTGCTCCATTGCCACCATTGCGCAGGATGACATGTTCCATCACGCTGCCCTTGCTGCGTTGCGTGAAATAGATGCCCCCCCATTCACCCGGATAACCTTCATAACCGAAATAATCCCGGTCGAGGCGATCGCCCTGAAAGATGATGCTGTCTTGCCGGGTGCCCCGGGCAATGAGTGTACCATCCACAAAGAGTCGTGCATTG
>CAYRJR010000020.1:0-23188 GCA_964424655.1 uncultured Chitinophagaceae bacterium | reverse complement strand
AATCGTCAGCAGAAATAGCCAAATCCTTAAAACGGATAAGATTACGAAACAGTAAACGCTTGGTTGGCGTTTGGTTTTTGAAAAGGCTGCCTCAAAAAGGCAGCCTTTTCCTTATGTAATAGCTAAATCCGTTTGATAGCAGCAGTAATCGAAAGTCTTATTTGAAAGAATAGCAAGAAGCTAATCAAGAGAACACAAGACCAAAATGGCCAGCCTGGAATGGGCAAGAAATGTAGTCCAACACTTTTCCCAAAAAGAGAAAAAACAAACTGGCTGAATACACATAAAGCAACGGCAATTCCAACAAAGAGGGAAATCAACCGAAAGAATCTCAATTGGAGGAAGCGGCGCAATAAGGCAGGAGAGAACCCAATTTCCTGCAATAAGACTACAGAAGCTTTTGCACGTGATACGCTCAGCTCAATAAATAATACGAAAACCAGCACGCTAACTAACAAAAGCAGCAAAGCCAAAACACCAACAAAGAACACTACCGATTGCACCAAAATACGTAGTTGACTCCAACGACCCAGCTCTGAGTTCGTCATGTAATCATGCTCCTTCAGGAAACTTGTAAATGCGGCATTCGTAGGGTCTTTCACTTTTATCATGACCCTTGAAATGCCTGTTGTCGTCCCGGCTTCCTGCTGATTCATCTCCTGAATAAAAGACTCCGGCGCTAACACCGAGTTGATCCTATTCGAAAATCCGGCTACCTGAGCTACAAAATTTTGTCCATGCCCACCCTGCCCTATTTCAAGAGAAAAAGGAATGGATTGAATGCTCGATTCTGAAAGCTGTGGCAGGCCCTGACTTGGCGCATATGCATAATTGTAAAGGCTGAGGAATGAAGAAGACAAGATCACAGGCACATGCCTGCTGCCTGGAGACCATTCCCAATTGGCCGGAAGATTTTCAATAAATCGGTCTGGAACACTTTCTAACACCAACACGGTTGAAAAACCCATTCCGGGCCCAAGCTGCAAACGCATATAGGCTTGTGGCTTCAACGGTTTTACTTCACCCAAATCTTCTACCTGAGGTGCGTGTCGCAAGACTTCAATCTCTGCTGGGTTAAAAACAGTCTGACCCGGAAGCCCCATATTCTCATTAGTGACTCGCCGGCTAATCATGAGATAACTGCCATCCATGCTACGCCCAGAAGCATTTCCAGAAAGCAGATAATTAAAATTCCACCATAACAAAACTGACGACAGTAGCAAAAACAATCCCAGGCATAAGGCAAATAAAGCCGTCCAAAGCCGCCTGCCTGAAGTATTTCCCAGCAAAAGCTTTTTCAACAATAAAACCGCCGGAATTCTTTTCATAATTCCAATCTTTCTGAATAAGGGAAATATTCATTTTCATCCAGCTCGACCATGAAAACAGAAGCCTGATGTTGGGTCGCTATTGAATGGATTAAAGCCGCCGCCTGAAGCTTATTTGCCTCATCTAAATGGCTGAAAGGCTCATCCAGCAACAACCAATGAAAGGGTTGCAACAAGGCGCGGATAATAGATACCCTTTGCTGCTCTCCATAAGAAAGCTTACCTGCTGGAAGCCCGGCACAATCGGCAACGCCAAGCTGCTCCATCATGTCTTGCGCGGCTTCCTTAGGATAAAATTCAGTCAGCGTGCGTTTCATTTCAAGGTTTTCCCAGGCAGTCAGCTTAGGGAATAAGCGCAAATCCTGAAAGACAATGCTTAGCTCATTCCTACGCAACTTACTTAAGGCTTCCGGAGACATTTGCGACAGCAGATTCCCATCCCAAAAAACTGAACCGGAAGTATCGTGTCGTAGGCCGTATAAAAGATGAATCAGAGTCGTCTTTCCTGCACCCGAAGGTGCTTTCACGAATATGCGCTGCGGAGTTTCCCAACACAGTTTTTGTTGCCAAACACCTGACTGTCGCTGGCTGAGTCGCTCTTTCAAGGGCAGAGGCATCAGCAAGTCAAGATGAAGTGAAATCATAGGGAATGAGGCAATTTAGGGAAGCACTTCCGCTTACTGAATTTCTTCTTTCAGCTTAAAGACAATTTTATAAAAATGCTATTGCCATAGCTATTCAATGGATAGTGCATTGAAGGAAAATATCGGTACTACCTTCGATTCCTACTCATGAATAACCGCATTGAACAATTAAAATCCTTTCTGGAGGCCTCACCAAACGATGCCTTTCTGCATCATGCGCTGGCGCTTGAATGCTTGAAGGCTGGGGATGAAACGCAAGCTGAGCAACATTTCCGACAAAACCTGAACGAACAGCCCCAATACATCGCGACCTATTATCACCTGGGAAAATTGCTGGAGCGAACGATGCACAGCGAAGAAGCTTTGCACCTTTACGAACAAGGCATGAAGCTGGCTAAAGCAGCCGGAGACAATCATACATACAACGAATTACAAGCTGCCTACGAAGACCTCGCATACTGATGAAAACGTTGGCTCAGCTTCTTGCTCAACACTGGAAGGAATACCATTTCCGAAATCAAGGAACTGTATTACTCGCATTGAGCGGTGGTGTGGATTCAATGGTTCTGGCCCATCTGCTCCTCGAAAATCATATTGTATTTGCTGCGGCACACTGCAATTTTTCGTTGCGTGAAGAGGCAGAAGAAGATGCTTCGTTTGCCGCAAGCTGGTGCAGGGAACACAACATTGTCTGTCATCAGATTCGCTTCGACACGAAGGAATATGCCGCCTCGCACAAACAAAGCATTCAAATTGCTGCACGGCTGTTGCGCTATGATTGGTTTGAATCACTCCGTAAAGAACATGGCTATGAAGCCATCCTGACTGCGCATCATAGCGATGATGTTGCGGAAACCTTGTTGATCAATTTGTGCCGTGGCACCGGAATCGGCGGCCTGCACGGCATTCCGGAACGCAACGGTTCCATTATTCGTCCCATGCTATTTGCGCGTAAAGAAGCAATCCTGGAGTACGCCAAGAAAAATAAAATCACCTGGCGGGAAGATGACAGCAATGCATCCGATAAATACCTGAGGAACGCATTCCGACATCGGGTCATGCCTTTGCTGGAAGAATTGGCTCCGGGTTCTTTGGGTAGGATTGCCCAGACCGCATTCAGGCTAAAGGGAGCTGAGCAAATTTTTCATCAGGAAATAAAACACAGGCTTGAAAGATTAGTAGAAAAACGTGGGCTCGATCGTTACATCCCCATACGGCTGCTCCAAAAGCAGGAAGCCCTGCCCACACTGGCTTTCGAACTATTCCATCCTTATGGATTTACGCCGGAGCAAATCCCGCAGATTCTGGAGTTGATGCAGGCAGAAAGTGGCAGCCTCATCCTTTCTCCCACACATCGTGTGCTTCGCCACCGTGAATTTCTAGTGCTTAATACCCTGGCGAATGAAGGTTGCGATCTGATTCAAATTGACGAAATACCCACATCAATTGAAACAACAGAAGGGATTTTCCATTTTGAATGGAGCGACATACCACTATCGGTTCCAAACAATCCACAAATTGCCTATTTAAACAGCGAATCATTTTCATTACCCCTGACGATTCGCCCGAGACGTGATGGAGATTATTTCTACCCTTTGGGCATGGGTATGAAAAAGAAAAAAATCAAGCGATTCCTGATTGACCAAAAACTGGGCATTCATGAAAAAGAACGGATTCGAATTTTAGAATGCAATGGGAAAATTATGTGGATAGCCGGCCTGCGAATTGATGAACGATATAAAATAAAACCCAGTTGCATAAAGGCACTAAAAATCACCATCCAGCCGATAGGCTAATGCACTGAAATATTTCTAAAAAAATCAGAAACGGAATGACAGTAATTCCTGCAAGAAATTAGCCCCGTGAGATGGCTCTATCAGCAAGGTGAAAACGAAACCAAAGATGGAGCCCCAGAAGTGCGCATCATGGTTGATAGTACTATTTCCCCGCTTCGACATGTACACCGAATAAATCAGGTAGAGAATTGCAAATACAATATTGGGGACCGGTAAGAAATAGATATACAGCTCTGCCCAGGGAGCAAAATAGACGAGCGAAAACAGAACAGCAGCTACCCCACCCGATGCGCCCAGCGACCGATAATAGGGATTATTCCGCTTGCGCAAAAAGCTGGGGATGGAAGCCACCACTATTCCGGCGAGATACATCAACACATAAAGCCAGGGGGTGAGGCCGTGTATCAGAAATTCCTGCTCGACGGCACGCCCGATAAAAAAAAGCGTGAACATATTGAACAGGAGGTGCATCCAGTCAGCATGAATAAAACCAGAAGTAAGTAAACGGTAATACTCTCCCGGCTGATTCATTTTCGCAGGCCAAAGAATCAACTTATCCGCAAGTCGGTTATCATTGAAAGCAGCAATGGAAAGCAATACGGTAACGAGAACCAGCGTAATCGTAAAAGCGATGGGTAACATGCGCGGCGAAAGTAGCCTGAATCAGCTATGATGATAAGATGAATGGTGCAAGATGCTGAAGGCCCGGTATAGTTGCTCAGCTACGATGAGCCGAACCAACTGATGCGGAAAAACCAGGCTGGATAGGCTCCAGCATTGGCTGGCCTTTTCCCGTATAGCTTCACTCACACCATATGCACCGCCAATCAGTATTACCAACGTACGCGTTCCTGAATTCATCAGGGACTGAAAAGTATCGGCCCAGCCAGGCGAAGAAAGAAGTTTCCCTCTTTCATCCAACAATATCAAGTAATGCTGGGGTTTGAGGCGTTTTAATATCAGGCTTTCTTCTGCTGCAAGGATTAATTCTTTACTGGCCGTACTGCTTTTCTGAGGTAAAGGAATAAGCTGCAACTCCGTCTTACACCAGGGCTGAATCTTCTTGAGATAATGGGCTATCGCTGCTGCAAAATGTGCCTCATTAGGCTTCCCCAATGACCAGATTTCAATTTGCATGATAAAAAAAAGTTGCGTAGCAAAATAGGGAATGAGGCTGGAACGATAAGCTGCCCAAAGGCTGCATTATCATTACTGGAAAGCCACTTTCCAGCCTCGTGGCATTGCACGAAATGGCACTACTTTTAACCCCGAAAAAACAACGTACGAAATGGCCGAAGCAATCAGAATGCCGCTGCTTTCCGACACGATGAAGGAAGGCGTTATTGCGGCATGGCATAAGAAAGTGGGCGACAAAGTGAAAAGCGATGATGTATTGGCAGATGTAGAAACAGATAAGGCCACCATGGAAGTGCTGCCCTACGTGGATGGCACTTTGCTTTATGTAGGCGTTGAAAAAGGTAAGGCCGCAAAGGTGAATGATATCATTGCCATCGTCGGCAAAGAAGGGGAAGACTTTTCAGCATTGCTGTCGCAAGGAACAACTGCTTCGGCTGCGCCAAAGGCAGAAGCTCCTGCCGCACCTGCACCAACGGCTACGGCTTCTGCAAATGCTGCATCAGTAGCTCTTCCTAAAGACGCTACCGTTGTCCGCATGCCCCTACTTTCTGACACGATGAAGGAAGGCAAGATTGTTACCTGGAATAAGCAAGTGGGCGACACAGTAAAGAGTGATGATGTGCTGGCTGATGTGGAGACCGACAAGGCTACAATGGAAGTGATGGGCTATGCAGATGGCACACTACTCTATATCGGTGTGCCCGCTGGCGAAGCTGCCAAAGTGAACGATATCATAGCCATAATCGGGAAAGCAGGCACCGATGTAGCTGCTTTCGTGGATGCTGAAAAGAATGCAGGTTCACAATCCTCTATTTCTTCAAATCAAGCTTCCGCGCCTGTACCATCAGCCAATCCGGCCACTAATTCAGATATTGATAACTCCGCTTCATTAGATGGAGCTCGCCTCAAAGCATCTCCTTTAGCCCGAAGGCTTGCTAAAGAAAAAGGCATCAGCTTAGGCAACCTGAAAGGCAGTGGAGATAATGGCCGGATCATCCGCCGGGATGTAGATGCTTATCAGCCTTCGGCATTAACTACGCCGCAAGTATCCCTGGCTCCCGTGCCGGGTGGGCCTGAGTTTACAGAGCTTCCGCTGTCGCAAATGCGTAAAGTGATTGCCCAACGACTTTCCGAAAGCAAGTTCTCTGCACCGCATTTTTATCTGCGGATGACGGTAACGATGGACACTGCAATTGCAGCCCGAAAAGCCATCAATGAAGTCGCAAACACCAAAGTTTCTTTCAACGATCTCATCATCAAAGCGAGTGCAATGGCACTGCGTCAGCATCCCGATGTCAACGCCTCCTGGACGGGTGAATCCATCCGCCAGAACCATGCCATTCACATAGGCACTGCTGTTGCCATTGATGATGGTTTGATTGTTCCGGTCATCAAATTCGCAGACACAAAATCACTATCGCAAATCGCAACAGAAGCCGGTTCACTCATCGAAAAAGCGCGCAACAAAAAGTTGCAGCCACCAGAGTTTACAGGCAACACCTTTACAATTTCCAACCTCGGCATGATGGATATTGATGAGTTCACGGCCATCATCAATCCACCGGATGCCTGCATCCTTGCCGTTGGGAAAATTGCTGCAACTCCGGTTGTAGAAAATGGGCAGATTGTCGTTCGTCAATTGATGAAACTGACATTGAGCTGCGACCATCGCGTGGTGGATGGAGCCGTTGGTGCCCGATTCCTGCAAACGCTGAAATCATTCCTTGAAAATCCGGTTACGATGCTGGCCTAATCTTTTTTTCAGTCTTAATAAATCCCGCAGTAACCAGATTCCTGCGGGATTTTTTTGTCAGGAATCTTGCCGCAATGGGGAATTATCAAGCTGCTTCCGCTTCAAAAACTTGAAGGAACTCGCGAATTAAAATTTGCTTCAATGCAGTTTCTTCCACAGGCCTGCCTGTCTCCTGCTGAATAGAAGTGACACCCTTGTCGCTGATTCCGCATGGAACAATATGACCGAAATAGCTCAAATCTGTATTTGCATTCAGGGCAAAACCATGCATGGTTAGCCATCGGCTGCAACGCACACCCATGGCGCAGATTTTTCGTGCCCGTTGCGGGTTATCCGGTTCAAGCCAAACGCCGGTAGCACCAGGCAACCTTCCCGCCTCGATGCCAAAATGAGACACGGTTCGAATAATGACCTCCTCTAAAGCCCGCATATAGCGGCCTAAATCAGTAAAAAATTTTTCGAGGTCCAACATCGGATAGCCGACAATCTGCCCCGGGCCATGATAGGTGATGTCGCCTCCCCGGTTGGTTTTGTAAAACGAAACACCCAGTTGACTAAGTCGGGCATCATTCAGCAACAGATGCTCCATAAGCCCACTCTTACCAAGCGTAAAAACATGCGGGTGACCACAAAGAAATAACCTGTGTTGCGTGGACGGCTGAGCAGGTCGGCTGTTCTCATCAGCCAGATTCCAATCCTTTTTCAGTTGCAGTTGTTCTGCTAAAAATGCTTCCTGTCGTTGCCAGGCTTCACCATATTCAATCAAGCCCCAATCCTGAATCCGGATGCTTTGCCGGATGCTGCTCGTCGTCATTTCGATGCAAGTTACATGCTCAGACAAGCGCGGTGAACCAGTAAAAATGCGAATCGTAAATGCTCCGTTATTCGGACAGCCTTAACATGGTGCTACATACATTTGGCAGCTATGGCCAAGTCTCGTGCTATCCTCAGTTTCATGAAAAATAAAGTATTGATCCCACTGCTCATCGTGGGTGCTCTGGTAACTTTTTTCTCTTTCAAATACATCGGTGGAGATGATGGTGGAGATAATGGCAGCCTGACTCCTGAAAGGAAATCACTCATCCAAAACACACTCATGCGGGCCATTCAGGATGGCCATTATTCGCCTCGCCCACTTAATGACTCCTTTTCCTATGCTGTCTTTCACAGGCTCATTGACCAACTGGACTACGACCGGAAATTTTTTACCCAAAAAGAAATGACGGAGCTGAAGCAATATGAATTTGACATTGACGATGAGCTTAGCCGTGGCGAGACCACTTTTTATGATAAGCTGAACGGGATCTTCACAGCCAGCATTGACCGGGCAGATTCTTTCCAAAAGCAAGCCCTGCGTACTCCATTTGATTTTTCAAAAAACGATTCCATCACCATTGGTGGCGACAATACTATCTGGCCTGCCGATGAAGCAGCCTTGAAAATACGCTGGCGGAAATACATGAAATACCGCACGCTGGTCCGTTTTGAAGACCTCAGGCAACAGCGCGAAAAGAAACTTAAGGATAGTGCAAAGGCCATCGTGAAAAATGATGCACAGTTAGAGCAGGAAGCCCGCGAAAGCATGGGCAAAAGTCAGGATGCTTTCTTCCGCAGACTGCGCAAGTTTGATGCAAATGAGCGCTTCAGCATGTACCTGAATGCCATCGCCAACAGTGAAGACCCACACACAGATTATTTCGCGCCTAAGACCAAAGAAGCTTTTGATGTGGCCATGTCGGGAACCTTTTTTGGTATTGGTGCGCAACTGAAACCGGAAGACGACGGGCGCGTGAAAATTGTGGCGATCATCCCCGGTTCGGCAAGCTGGCGGCAGGGCGAGTTGAAGGCCGGTGATGAAATCCTGAAAGTGGCTCAGGGTGCCGGCGAGCCTTGGGATGTGATGGGCTTCGACCTGGATGAAGTAGTCTCAAAAATCAGAGGCAAGAAGGGCACAGAGGTACGGCTCACTGTGAAGAAGGTGGATGGTTCCATCAAAGTGATTCCCATCATCCGGGATGCTGTTGAGCTGGAAGAGACCTTTGCCAAGAGCGCAGTTTTCGATAGCCCTGATGGGCCGGTAGGCTATATCTACCTACCCGAATTCTATGCCGACTTCCAGCATTTTAATGGCCGTCGCTGTGCTGATGATGTGGCGAAAGAAGTAGAAAAATTAAAAGAGGCTCATGTGAAGGGCATCATTCTGGACCTACGCAACAATGGTGGCGGCTCGCTCAGTGATGTAGTTGATATGGCCGGCTTGTTTGTTGACCAGGGGCCTGTGGTGCAGGTGAAAAGTGCAGGTCAGCCTCCTACCGTACTCAAGGATGCCAATCGGGGCGCATTGTATGATGGTCCATTAGCCATCATGGTCAATACCGGCTCAGCATCTGCCTCCGAAATCATGGCAGCAGCCATGCAGGACTATGGCCGTGCGGTCATCATCGGCTCCACCACTTTTGGTAAAGGAACCGTACAAAAAGTGATTGACCTCTCAGAATACATGGATCCCATCACCAGAATGCGCCTGGCAAATGAACCGCCTATTGGCTCGGTGAAGCTGACTGTGCAAAAATTCTATCGCATCAATGGTGGCTCCACCCAACTCCGCGGTGTGACACCAGACATCAAGCTGCCCGATATGTACAGCGACCTTACTGATGGTGAACGCAAGGATAAATCTGCTTTGAAATGGGATAATATTCCTCCTGCCCAATATGCTCCGCTGCATATCCTCAACCTGGCCAAACTACAGACAGAATCAACCAAAAGATTAGCCTCCAGCAAGGTGTTCCAATTGATTCAAAGCAACTCTGCAAAACTGCAGGCCAGGCAAAACGACAACACGTACCCGTTAAACGAAACAGCTTACCGCAAAGAGCTTGATGAGGCTGCAGCCTTTTCAAAACAATTCGATGGTTTGGAAAAAAATGCACCTGCAGTAGTCGTCAACAATCTGAAAGTTGACCTCCCTCATATCGAATTAGACAGCGTCTCAATTGCCAAAAACAAAAACTGGCTGAAAGGGCTCAGGAAAGACATCTATATCAGCGAAGCGGTGCACATCATCAACGATATGGATCGCGATGGGATGAAGGTGACTATGAAAATGAATCAGGAATAAGGTAGCCGCTATTCATAGCTCAATCCTTGGACAGACTCAGGTTTACCGGGCTAAATTCGCAGCCCATTCTGAGATGAAAATACAGCCCCGGATTCTGTTGTTACTGGCCTTCTGCCTGTCAGTGGTATCTGCCGGCGCCCAGACTGTAGCGGATTCTGCCCGGCAACAGATTCATCCGGACACCTTGCCTGTACAAGCCAATATATCAACGGAACAAACACTTGCTAAGCCTTCGCTGGCCAAGCCTGTTCCCTTCCAGCCTAACCCGAAAAAGAGTGCATTATTCTCTGCCATTTTACCCGGGGCTGGCCAGTTTTACAATCGGCAATACTGGAAAATTCCCATCATCTATGCAGGAGTTGGCGCTGCCGTTTATTTCCTCGTAGATAACACCAAACAATACCAACGCTTCCGTGAGGGATATATCATCCGCATCACCAACCCCAATGTGCAGGATGAATTCACGGGGAAATATTCACAGCAAGACTTGCAAGTATTGCAGAATGCCTACCGTAAATATTTAGACCTGACGATTCTCTTCACTGGCCTGGGTTACACCTTGCAGGTAATGGATGCCCTGACTTTTGCCCACCTGAAAAACTTCGACATCTCAAAGGATATTTCCGTCCGCCTGCGGCCTGTGGCTTTGCCCAATGGCGACCCGGGGTTGGGGCTCGTGATGCGTTTTTAAGTCTTCCTCTTTTTTTGTCGCAACTGAATTTATTGATGAAATTATCTGGGCCTTCAGACCGAAACATGCAAAGCAAAGAAGACGATTACAGGCATAAAAAACTCAGAAGAGACTTAGTGAATGCTCTACGTGAAAAGGGTATCACAGACGAAAGGGTGCTGGCAGCATTGGAAATTATTCCAAGGCATTTCTTTTTAGACACGGCCTTTGAGCGACAAGCTTACGAAGACCGTGCATTCCCCATCGCCTCCGGGCAGACTATTTCACAACCTTACACAGTAGCCTTCCAGACACAATTGCTGCAGGTGCAGAAGTTTGAGAAAGTCCTGGAAGTAGGCACAGGTAGCGCTTACCAGAGTTGTGTGTTGGCCGCAATGGGTGCTCAGGTTTTTAGCATCGAGCGGCAACGCGAATTATATGATACCGCCGGACGTTTTTTCTTTCTGAAACGTTACCCTTCTGTCAAGCGATTTTTTGGTGATGGATATGCCGGGCTACCTTCTTACGCTCCATTTGACAAAGTGCTCATTACCGCAGGCGCCCCATTTATTCCACCCATACTCCTGGAACAACTCAAGCCAGGTGGCATCATGGTGGCTCCGATTGGCGAAGAAGAATTGCAACGCATGACGCGAATCACGAAAGGCGCAGATGGTATCTTGAAAGAAGAAGACTTCGGCACATTTTCATTTGTGCCCATGCTGGAAGGGAAGAACAATAAATAGGATGCACTGAATTATTCTTCCTGCGAAGTAGAAATTGCCTTCAGGTTGCGCATCATACCGCCCCATTTTGCCCGCTTGATGGGCGAGCCTTTCAAAAATTTTCTGAAAGATTCTTCTGAAAGCTCCATCCATTCCTGCGTTGAAAGATTCAGCACCTCTGGGATGGGTTTGAAAGCAGGTTCAGTATGTGGTTTTGAAAAACGATTCCAGGGACATACATCCTGGCAAACGTCACAGCCAAATGCCCAGTTGTCTGTCCGATATTCAAAGCCGGAAGGCATGAGCGCATCTTTCAATTCGATGGTGAGATAAGAAATACAGCGGCTGGCATCCACTTCGCCAGGGGCTACGATAGCCCCCGTCGGGCAGGCATCAATACATCGCGTGCAGGTACCGCAATGGTCTGTCTGCATCGGTGGATCCGGCTCTATTTCCAGGTCGGTGATGAGTGTGGCAATAAAGAAAAATGAGCCATAGGACTTGTTGAGCAGATTGGCATTTTTGCCCAGCCAGCCCAAGCCGCTGCGAGATGCCCAGCTTCGCTCCAGAACGGGTGCAGAATCTACAAAGCCACGGCCATCCACTTCGCCAAACTGCTCACGCATGTAAGCCAGTAAGGCATTCAGCCTGGGTCGAATCACATCATGATAATCCATGCCCCAGGCATATTTGGAAATAAGCGGAGCCTCTGGCTGCTGACTTTCTGAGGGGAAATAATTCATCAGCAACGTAATCACTGAACGTGCGCCAGGCACCAGCTTCGAGGGATCTGTACGGAGGTCGAAGTGGCGCTCCATATAACTCATACTCCCATGAAATCCTTTATTCAGCCACGCTTCCAACTTGCGGGCATCTTCATCAAGCGGCTGTGCACGGGCCACGCGACAATTCATGAAACCCAGCCGGGCAGCTTCGGCTTTGATTAAGGGAGAAATTTTTTCAGGAGACATACTCAACAACCTTTCTAATCATCGCAAAAAACCTGTACGAAACATCAAGCATCCGGCAGCTTCAGGCTCAGCCCACGAAGTTCTGAAAGCTGCACCACACAAGCATCTGCAAGATGTTGCGGGATGGAGATCCGAAGCCTGCAAAACAATTGCAGGTCCTGATGGATTATCTCTGCTTCGTTGCGGCGGAGCAGGTGCATCACTTCACTCAATTGCGCATAGCTGCACTCCAATTCATATTCGTTGCACAACCATCGCGTGCGCAGGCCACCGGCACGTAAGGCTTCAGTTGCCACATTGCCATAAGCATGAATCAAACCCGGAATGCCCAACAAGCTTCCTCCGAAATAGCGCACCACGACCACCATCGTATTCGTAAGGCCAAGGCTGTCAATCGCACCCAGCATGGGCCTGCCCGCACTACCCGAAGGCTCACCATCGTCGCTGGCGCGAAACTGCGTGCCGTCATATCCCAACCGATAGGCTAAACAATGATGCGAAGCTTTTGGATGTTCAGCTTTGATGGCTTTGTGCCGCAACTTGATTTCTTCAAGACTATTTACTGGAAAGGCAAAGGCCATAAATCGGCTGCCCCGGTCGCGGAACTCGGCCCCGGCGGGCGCAGCCAGACTATGATATTGTCGGGGTTCAGGCATGTAGGTCTGCAAAGAGAATAAGCAAAATGGCGAGGATAGAAAGTATCATACCCACGATGCGTGACCGGCTTGCCTGCTCTTTAAAAAACAAAATTGCCACCAAAGAAGCGACCAGAACGATGCCAATATTGTTCACTGGAATGGCCGCCGAACCCGGTAGATATTTCGTTTGCAGCAGCCGCAACAGGAAATAGATGGAAAAGAAATTAGGCACCCCCAGAGCAAGCCCTGCCAGAATATTCTTCCAGGCAAACTTTCTTCTGCCACTTAGCAAGAGTGTACTCACCACAAGTATTCCTATGCTGCCTGCCGTGCAAAAGGCATGAATGAGATACACTGACTGACCCAGCCTATCGGCTTCCGGATGACCCGTGCTAAAAAAACGAAGAGCAACAAAATTGACCATCGTATCCAGCAGGCCACTGGAAACAAACAATAGCAAGACCAGCCACAGGCTTGCTTTTTGACTTCCCTTTCGTCCGGACTTTGAACTGAGATAAACGGCAGGCCAGGCCAGCAATATGCCCAACACCTTTGCAAAACTCAAGACATCGCCAAACAGCCAGACAGCAAATGCAACCGGAATAATCAGGCTTAGCTTATTCGCAATCGTAGTGATAGTGATTCCTTCCCTGATGGTACTGTAGGCTATCAAATTGAAGACGACAATAAACGAAGCACCCATGAGCAAAGCCCAGCTAATCCAGGCTTCATGCATGCTTTGCATCCCCACTGGAAAACGACCAATGAACAGGCTGCCCGTTGCAGCGCAGACCCAATAGTTGGCTACAATAGCTTGCAGATTGTCCACTCCGAAGCGCTCAAAAATTTTAAATGCCACGATGAGGTAGGCATTGAGCAGGATGGTGAGGAGCAGGAAAAGCATTGGGAAAATTCAATCAAAATGCAGCACCAGACGGGTATGGAGCAATTGACTGTTCGGAAAGGAAAAGTTGTAGCGTATCCTGAGCAATGCTTGTTGAAAGCGCACAGGAAGCATGGGGCAAAGCAGGGCTATGCAAGCCTTTGCACATGTTGAAATTCGTTTGAAACACGCGGGCTTCATCCCAAAGACCTGCATCCAAAAAGCTTTGCAACAGGGTAGGCCCTCCTTCAACCAGGAGCGAATTTTTCCCAGCCAGCAGCAGCCTTTCCAGCAAAGCCGGCAAGAGCTGTTCATCAAAAGGGAGCTTTAAAAAATGGAGGTTCCCTTCGTTGCTTTCTTTGCATTCGTTGATGATCCAGGTAGGCTGGCTGGCATTTAAAAGGTGGAACCCTGCAGGAATCCGAAGCTTCCTGTCGAGTGCGATGCGTAAGGGTTGTGGGCCATCCCACAGGCGAACATTGAGCTGTGGATTATCAGCAAGAGCCGTGTGGGTACCAACCATAATGGCTGATTCTTCGCTGCGCCAGCTATGTACTAATGTTTGGCTGAAATGATTGCTGAGTTGCTTCCGGCTGCCATCCTCAGGAGCCATAAAGCAATCCTGAGACTCCGCCCATTTCAAGACGATATAGGGACGCTTTTTCTCCTGGACTGTGAGGAACCTTCGGCAGAGCCAGCGGGCTTCAGTGGCACACAAACCCACCGTTACTTCAATACCGACCTGCCTCAACATGGCTATTCCACGGCCACCAACTTGTGGGAAAGGGTCTTCGATTGCGACAACAACCCGTGGAATTCCCTCCTCAATAATCCGCCTGGCACATGGAGGCTGGCGCCCCTGATGTGCACATGGTTCAAGGCTTACATACAGGGTGCTTTCCCGAATGAAGGGGCGATCCGATTCTTGCACATTTTGCAGACAAGCAACCTCTGCATGAACGGCTCCATAGGCAGCATGCCAACCAGCTCCAATGACCCTTCCTTCATGTACCAGAACGGCTCCTACCAGCGGGTTTGGCGACACCTTGCCATGACCCTGCTGTGCCAGTTGGATGGCTCTTTGCATAAAATGCTTGTGCTGCATGAGGCCGTAAAAATAGGCAGCTCCAGAGGCCGGCAATCCTGCAGTAGATGCTGATTATTTTCGCAGCTTATGCTACAAATCGGAGCTGCATTTTATGAATTGAGAACTTCCATGCTTGCTCTGTATGATGAAGGGGAAGCATCTGCAATTGCACATGAAGTGCTGCATCATATCACGGGTCTTGGGCGCCTGGAACGATTACAAATTCAACATCAGGAACTGAGTTCAGCGCAAGAAATCGAGTTTTTAAGAATCAAAAATTTATTGCTCGACACAGTACCGATGCAGTATGCCCTCGGTGCTGCTCATTTCATGGGCAGGCGTTTTAAGGTCTCATCTGCTGTGTTGATTCCCCGTCCCGAAACAGAAGAACTGGTGCAATGGATTTTGGCAGAAACTTCATCGCGAAGCATCCTCGATATTGGTACGGGTAGCGGTTGTATTGCGGTAAGCCTTGCCCTTGCATTGCCTGACTGTGCCGTAACAGCCCTTGACATTAGTGAAGAGGCATTAAGTATTGCGAAAGAGAATGCGGAGCAACTCAGCGCAACAGTGCATTTTCAAAAATGCAATTTCCTTGAAAAGAAGACCCGCGAGCTGCTGGGCAGATTTGATGTGATTGCCTCCAACCCACCGTATATCCCGGAGCAGGAGCGGGAGCGCTTGCACCCCAATGTGCGGGAGCATGAGCCTGCCACAGCGCTCTTTGTGCCTTCTGAAGATTCGTTGCTTTTCTACCGTGCCATTGCCGATTTCGGGAAACAACATCTATCCGTTGAAGGCAGTATTTATTGCGAATTACACCGTGATTTTGCGGAAGCTACCGCTACACTTTTTCGCCAGGAAGGCTACCGTGATGTCCGGCTACGCGAAGACATGCAGGGCAATCCCCGTATGCTTCGTGCCCGGCTATAGACGTAGTATGGCTCCCGCTGCATAGGTTTGACCGTCGCTGCCAGTCAACCGATAGAAATATGACCCGGCAACAAGATTGTGGAGCGGGAGGGATAAGCGAGTGGTGCCCGTCTCAAAATCCTTCGTGGGCAAACGATACACAACCCGGCCACGCGCATCCGTCAGAAAAAGCGACAGAGGTTGGTTACTTGGGACTGAGATTTCGATGACCACATCGCTTTTAGTCGGGTTAGGATACACCTTCACGGTGCCCGGCCAATTCGCCTGCGTAATTCCGTTGGTCTGTGTACCCATGCGCCACAGCTCACGCCCATGCAGGGAATCCATGGCCCCGAAATAAAGCTGCCCTTTATACTCGGTGAAATAGGGAAGATTGAAAACGTTGCGATTCGACCACCCGGTAACGGTGTCATCATCCACCCAGCCTATGCTCCCCAAGTGGCCGGTGTGAATGTCTGCATACAAGCCGCAGTTGTTGCCATCCCATTTCCAGAGTTCATAGCCGGTGGCCCGGGTGTAGGCTGCAAAGAACAAAGAGCCGTCGTACACCTTAAAGCTGTTGGGCACTAGAGGCAGACCGTGCGGCTGCACCAGGGTATCCGGATGAAGGGTAGCAACGAGCGAGGTAGCCCGCGAATGCAGGTCGTATTTGTATAGCTGGTAGTTGATGCCTGTGGTGGAACCCGGGAAGTAAATAGCGCCTTTGTAGAAAGTGAGCGTATAGATTTTAGATGCCCGTCCCGCTGTTTGCCAAAGCGTGTCTTTCGGTAGGCCATTGACTGGGCCTGCGCCTACATCTGTGACGCGCAATGCCGTGTCTCCATCGTAGCTATATAGCTCAAAACCATGTGTGGGTGTATAGGCCACGAAATACATCAGCGGGTCGCTGACCATCAGGCCATACAAATGCGACAGGCCGGCCGTCCCTTTAGCGGGTGCATAGTTTCCGTATTGGTCGGTATGGTACAGCAACTGGTCATAACGGTCGGTGGATGTGGAAGGATTAGCCAGGAAATACAGTAGCGTGTCATAGGGCGTAAACTCGTTTGCACTGTTGCCATTGCCACCCGCAGTCTCCGTGCCGATGGAAATGCGGCGGGGGCGGTGCACACCATCGTATCGGTAAAACGCCGGCGCATAGCTCAAGCCAAATACATCTGTGGTATCGGCACTAAAAAAAAGATTGCCTTTAAACGCCGTGAAACAGCAAGGCCAGGACTGTCGTGCACCGGGATTGAGATCTGCCACAACAATCGGAGGATTCACACCATCGTAGGAAACAACTTCAAGGCCCGTGTTGTGGGTGCCGCCGCAATAAAACAGTTTGCCGTTGTAATTGCAGATTCCACCTTCCAACAAGGCACCACCGTTAGGTGCAGGCCCCGGTTCCATATCATACACTATACTGGCAGGGGCAGCGCTACCATCATATTGCCATAACTCTAAGGAGTGCGCCAGCTCCTTTCCGTTGAAGTAAAGCTTGTCTTTGAATACAATCATTGGAGTAACTACTAAGCCATCTTGATTGTATGTAGTAAATAATGCATTAGGCGCCGTGTTGATGTCTTGTACAAGCTCTGGCGGCGTTTGCGCATAAAGAATCACGGAGTTACAAACGATAAGTGCCGCCGTAGTCGTTGCAAGGAATAACCTAAAAACGGACACGAACTTTCTACTCATACAATTAGTCGGTCTTTTGAACGAATTTACTAAGTGAGTAGGCAATATAAATTTATCAAAAAAAAATATTCTTTTTAATAAATTCCATTTTAGAACCTTCGTGTTCACCAAAATCAATTTAAGGATGAAAAAGTTACTCCTCGGCGCTACGCTGTTATTGCTGGGACAAGTAGTGCAGACTCAGGCGCTACGCATCTTCAATTACACCCCGTGTACTTTCAGAGTTACTGTTTGGACGGCGTCACCGACGATATGTGCTCTCACCGGCGCTCCGGCGATTTCTGTTACAGTACCCTACACACCTGGGCCCGGTCTCTCCTTTCCTTGGACAGGGCAAGAATGGCGATACGCAACAATCGTTGACGATGGTGCATTTCGTTGCGGCCCTTCCGGTAGCTGCACGGGAGATTTAGGTACCTATCTAGGTGTATCAGCACCAACAACAAGTTGCACCCATCCTCACAAAAATTGTGTGAATGTCGGTAGCTGCAATTCCACCTGCCCTAGAGGAACTAATTACAGCCTGTACTACTCTCAAAACTTCAGTAGTAGCGGCCCTACTGATATTGAGATATACTAAGGCTACGCACGAGGCAACGTGTAACCATATTCCAGGGCATATCCCAAAAGTTCAGGGGCCGCTCTTCCGAGCGGCCCCTGTTCTATTAAAAGCAGTTCTTTACTTACGCCTTCTTACTCTTCGAAGAAGCCTTAGGCGCAGCAGTTGCGCTTTCATCTTCAGTCTTAGCTACAGGCTGAGCAGTCACTTCGCCATCAATTTCCAGCATGCGGCTCAGTTGGCGTACTTCCTTCTTCAGGTCGTAAATGGTCTTATACAGTTCGTCAAGTTCGCTGCGGGTAGCGATAGGCAGGTTTGACATTGCCTTTTCTACTTGGCCTTCCATATCCTTGCGGAGTTTCAGTTGAAGGGCGCTTACTTCAGCCATCAGCTCGCTGTATTCGTCGCTTTCGAACAGTGCAACGAAGTTCTTGTCGGAGATGTTGAGCCACTCCTGATAGAGAGCCATCATGCTCTTCACTTCTTCGCCCTGCTCCATTTTGTGGAGGATATTTTGAGCCAGAACGTCCATCACCTTGGCGCCTTGAGCGTACATCATGTATTGCAGTTGTGCATTCTTGATGTTGTACACCACGCTGCGGTCAGCAATTTCCTGCCAGTCGCTCATGCTCTTAGTGTATTGGTTCGGAGTCATCATCTTAGTGATGGGTGATACCGTTTCCTTAATCATAGCCTGCATTTGCTCATACATGCTCAGCATTTGGCCAAAGCCCTCTGTCGGGTTCATGCCGGGCATGGTAGCCATCATTTGGCGCATTTGGTTGTAGCCATTAGTGCCGGTAGCAGCCGCTTGCTTAGCACCGTCCTGCATGAGCTGGGTAAGTTGCTGCATGTATTGGCGGCTGCCTTCGGGCATGAAGCCAAAGAACTTATCCATGAACTCCTGAAAAGAAGCAGGATTCATTGCGTTCTTATACACGTCCATGTTGAAGGTCTTTTCCTGAATGCTCTTCCACATGGGTGCCCACACCTGATAGAAACGGGTGAAGCCTTCGGTGCTGTTGAGCATATTGCGGAAGGCATCCTGAGTAGTGCCGTTCTGCATTTGGGTTTGCCATTCGCTGAAACCATTGTTCAGCATCTGAGCATATTGATTGAACAAGCCGGTCATGTCATTGGCACTGTTCTTCCAGGCATCCATGTTGAAAGGGTTCATCTTAGTCCACTGCTGCATGTTGTTCATCCAGTTGTTGGTGCTGTTCATGTTGCTGAAGGCATTGTTCCATTGGCTCATCCAGTTGTTGTAGGCAGCCTGAGCCTGCTCCATAGGATTGTTGCTAGCCTTGCCGGCTGCATCCTTCATCCAGCCCTGGGAAGCTTCCCACATGCTCTTGCCAAAATTCACCTGAGTGTTATACCAGTTTTGGAAAAACTCAGCCAAGTTATTGGCGTTTGTCTTTGCAGTTTCAGCAGCTTCAGAAGCCTTGTCGCTACTCTGGCCAAAGAACTTCTTTTGGTTGTCCATCCAGTTATTGTACCATTCACTACCCTTCTCGATGTTTTCGTTCAGGATGGTGTTGCCATTGGTAAACTTCTTTGAGTTTTCAACAGCAGAGCTTACCAGATTTTTCTGAACTTCCAGAAGGCTGTCCATGAAGCCGGTCGTGTTTTTCGTAGCCATTTTTATCCTAGTTTTAAGTGGTTAGATGCTTTGTTTTGCCAGACCCCTTTGATTTGGCGGCGCGAAGGTATGGATTATTGCTATTTGAAACGTTAACTGAAGCCCATAAAAGCTAAAAAAAAGTCATTGTTTCATTGACTGCCGCTTTCACTAAGCATCATTCCCCAACATTTCCAACAGCAAAGCTTCCAGGCTTTGGGTCATCTTTTCCTTTGAATATTGTGCCAGTGCCTGTTGGCGTGCTGCCAAAGTTTTTGCCTGAGTATCACTGGCACGCAAAGCGGAAAGTGCCTTGCAAAAACTTTCCAGATTTTCATTTTCATACATCCAGCCAAATGTGCCATGCCCAAGGAGTTCCCGGGTGCCATCTGCATCGGCTCCTAATACTGGAACACATGCGGCCATTGCTTGGATAAGCACCATCCCGAACGCCACCCACGATGAAGGCATTACAAATACATCCACTGCTCGAAAAAAACGCATGACTTCTGAAGTGAAGGGGCGGAAATGAACCCATTTGTTCAGGCCTTTCTGATCAACGAAATCATGAAGCTGTTGCGCATATTCTTTGCCACCTTCATTTCGCGTGGGATCACCCATGATGAGTAATTCCCAAGCTGCTGCGCCGGCCTGTTTCATTTTTTCCAAAGCCTGCAATATCAGCAACTGGCCCTTCTTAGAATCCAGTCGGCCCAGCACGCCCACCAGATATGCAGACTCCGGTAAACCCAGCAATCGCCTGGCTTCTTCTCGTGTAGGATTGGGCGATTCAAAAGGGCGCATATCAATCCCGAACGGCACGACTTCTATACGGTCTTCGGGCACATGTGTTAGCCTCAGTGTTTCTTCCTTCAGGTATTGCAACGGCGAAACCCAGATATCAATCATCTGGTAGCGCAGGGTATGAATGAGGTTCCGCTTGCTTCGCCCAAGCTGCATGTGCTGCTGATAAATCAACGCGACATCACCATCATAAATGCGCTTATAGAGTGAGGCTACTTTGAGGTCATTTCGGTATGGCACGAGTAGGATTGGGATATGATGTTGCTGCACCCACTTGTGCATGATACGGAGCTGTCCGGCGCGCCCCGGGACACCTTTATCGCGCATGGCCATCACGGAGTTCGGGATGTCGCCTGACTGATCCTGCAAGGGCGAACCACCTGCCGTGAGCAGATGAACACGCCAACCGCATTCCCGTAACCAGCCGATAAGCCGAAGTGTATTTATCTCTAACCCACCCCAGCCCGGTGAGGTGCAGATGATGCCAAGGATGTGCGGTTTCTCTGTCAAATTCTTGAAAATTCAGTCCTGAAAAGTAGCCAGTGAATTGATAGAAGTGCTTCCTAAAAACACTGCATGATGCCCTACAAATAGCGCTGCCAAATGATTGAAAGTTTCCAATGTAACAAGCAAGCTCGCACTATCGGCAATATTATTCAGAGCGATTCCCTGATTGATGGCTTTCCTCGTTTTACATGGGAAGTTCTGCCAAATCCGAGGAGGTCTTTTGCTCACCATACTGCAAAGAAATGCCCCATTGCAACCTCGTCACGCTGATACGGACAAGACGGCCACGGGGCACTCTATCGAAAAGTCTCAGACTGCTATCTGTCCAATCTAATTTCTAATGATTTTTCGGGTGTACACTTCATGCCCCAAGGTTAGCTCGAGGTAATAAATGCCTGGTGGCAGGGTTTCCATTGACACCTGGAAACGCTTGCCGGATACCTGCTGTTTCTTCAGGACTACCGCCCCAATGTTGTTGATCATTTGCAGGGATGCCTGGGATACATTCCCTGTACCCAAATCAATATTCAAAATTGTATGGACGGGGTTGGGATATACCATAGGTGTTAGCTGGGTTACCGGGGCGACTCCAGTTGTGGTATCCGTTACAGGTACCGGATAGATGGTCGCATAAATATCATCGTTGGAAGAGACCGTGTCGGCTGCCCGCGTGTCTTCCCACACGAATATTACATCGCTGGAATCAGCACCTACTAACTGAACTTTCATCTTGTAACCAGTTGCACTGCTTATGGTCTTTCCTGCCGGATCCCAGCGGAAGGTACCTGCCGAATCAAGCCTTTGCGCCAGCACAGGATTTCCACTTTGGTAGCCACCTATCCAGGCTACAGTAAGGCCACTGTCCTTATCGAAATGCAGGGAAGGAAGGCTATAATCTTCTACAAATACATTGCTGCCATTACCGTTCAGATTATTGGAGATAAAGATTCCATTAGCAGGCAGGAGTGTATCGCCATTGCTATTTAGGTGCTGGAGGTAAATGGCCTCATTACCTACACCATTCCGCCTGTCTATCCAGGAGATGTAGGCACCACCATTTTGGTCGGACACAATGCGGGGGAAAAGCTGAAGCTGGGTGGCGGTACAAACCGGGATTCCCTTTGCATAGCCCACCACATCACCCGAACGTAGCCATAACTGATGGCCAGAGGTATCCAGGGCCTGTGCGTAGATGTCCATCCCCGGGTTGAAGCCACCGGTATTGGCCCGGTCGTCCTGCCAGGTGATGATGACGCCATTGTTGCCGTTGGCTACAAGCTGCGAATACTTCTGGTCTTTGTTGCCATTGCTCACTTGTACATCTGAAGAACTCCACATCTTCGTTCCATTGGCACGGACACGTTGCGCATAGATAATGTCTGTATGGCTCCAGCGGTTATCATACCATGCGGCATAAAAGCCCCCGTGACCATCGGCTACAATTTGCGGCTCATAGGCATATTGACTGCCGGAGACGTTGGCCACACTCAGGGAGTTCGTCCATACCGTATGGCCCGAACTATTCAGGCGTTGCGCGATGATGGCATTACTGTTACTGGCATTCACAAACTCATCCCAGGCGACATACACGCCGCCCGAATCATCCAAAGCCAGCGTGATATGATCTTTGCCGTTGCCATTTGAATCTATCACAACGCCACCCGTCTGCCAAAGCATGGTTCCCGTTGAATCCAGGTGTTGAGCAAATACATCTGACTCGCCACTACTCGGGCCAGGGCTGGCTTGATATCGGTAATCAATCCAGGCTACAAAAGCGCCGCCCTTACCATCAGCAATAATCTTGGGGCGCTTTGCTTTGAGTAGGTTAGAGCTCACCAGTATTCCATTGGTATCCCATTCTCGTACGCCCTTATAGTTCAGTCGCTGGGCATAGACTGCTCCAAACAAACCATTTCCCGCCCGGTTATCCTGCCAGCAGGTAATGACACCTCCCCGACCGTCTGTTGCCGATTGCGGATCAATTTGTTTTAACTGGGCTGTACACACCGGTGTATTTAGGTTCGTGTCCGCTTGCCATTGGGCAAACGAAGTCAGTGGCGCTGCAAGTGCAAACAACAACAGCGCAGGGAGCTTTTTCATGAGTTTTCAATTGGGAATTTTGATGAAAAATTTAGGTTCACTATCCCAATAAAGTTATGTAAAGCCAATCTGTGCACCAACAATAATATGACCAAGGAAGTTGCTTATCACTTTTGGAGTATGGATGCTCACCAGAATTCCAACTCGACATGGCAGTTGCCATAGCCACGATGGACACTGCCCCAGCGCTTTGTGCGCATCCGGCACTATGGCATCCTGAGCAGCACCTGG
>CAYRJR010000019.1:20801-24028 GCA_964424655.1 uncultured Chitinophagaceae bacterium | reverse complement strand
CCTATCAGGACGAGGAAGTGCTGTTCCCAGCAGTGAAGGCTGTGCGCAACAGCGGCTACAAGTTACACGACGTGTACACGCCTTTTCCGGTGCACGGCTTGGATCATGCTCTGGGACTAAAAGATACCGACCTCCACGTCGCCGGCTTCATCTATGGTATTACCGGTACGACTACCGCGCTGGGTTTCATCAGTTGGATTCTTACGTCCGACTGGCCACTAAACTTCGGTGGTAAACCCCACTTTGCATTAGCCGCCTGGATTCCCATCACCTTCGAGCTAACCGTTCTGTTTTCGGCAGTAGGGATGTTTCTGACCTTTTGCTATCTGAACCAGATTATGCCCGGCGTGAAGAAGCATGTGTTTCATCCGCGCCAGTCCGATGACCTCTTTGTTATTGTGACGGAGGTAACGGAAGGCACCAGCGAAATTGAGTTGTTAGACTTTTTGAAGACTACAGGTGCGATGGAAACCAAGATTGAAGTAGCGGAAAGTGAATGGTGGTACGGTCGCTGGGATCAGAAGGAACCCTATGAACTCGCTGGATAGCCGGCCAAATGCTTTGAATATTCAGCCGTCAATTCATACACATACGCAAGCAGCCCTTTCGAGAAATAAAACGCAATGATGCATCTCAAGCAAATTATCATAGCAGCGACAGCACTCAGCCTGGGTTTAGTCGCCTGCAATGAAGGAAAACACCGGAATCCCGGACGGATATATGCGCCCGATATGACCTATGCCCGGTCGTATGAGTTTTATTCCGAGAACCCCAATTTCAGCGATAGTTCTACGGCAAGAATGCCCGTTTCCGGCACCATTGCCCGCGGTCATTCGCTTCCGGACCACCTGATAGAAGGGGACACCAATGCCTACAAGACATTTTCTACTCCTGAAAAGTTTAGCGATGATGATTTAGAAGAAGGTAAGCGCCTGTTCAACATCTATTGTGCCATTTGCCACGGAGAAAAGATGGACGGCAATGGGCCCTTATATGCCAGTGGAAAGTTTGCTGCCATGCCGGCCAATCTATTAGGCCCGAATTACCTTCACATGCCTGTTGGTCAGATTTACTACACCATCAAATTCGGTAAGAATGCGATGGGATCCTACTCTTCGCAATTGAATACCCGCCAACGCTGGTTGGTCATTGCATATATCAAGCAACACCAGGCTGGGAATGGTGGAGACCCCTTCACCATGGGCATCGGTTCTGCTGTCCAGACAGCATCTGCTGCAGCCAAGCCTTCCGATTCTACTTCTGCCTCTAAAAGCGCAACTTCTGGCTCGATGTAATGCAGCTTTGCCATAATAGACTCCCATTGAAAATTGATTTCCTACCCAGATTTTTCAAGAAAAAATGAACGAACGTTTTTCCATATCGCCCAAGCTCAAAACACTAAGCCTTTCTCTGATTGGCGTTGGCTTATTGACCTTGATCATCGGCGGGATTGTGCTGCTTGGCTCATCCGATGTTCACGCTAAAACCCGTTTCTGGGAAGCGCTGCTCCACAATTCCATTTTTTTCCTGCTGATATCCGTAGCCTCAGCGTTTATCCTTGCTGCGTCTTCATTGGCACAAGGTGGCTGGATTGTTGCCTATCGCAGGATTCCCGAAGCTATTGGTGCCAATGTCTGGATTTTTGGTCTTATCGCTACGGTGATCATGTTCCTGATAGCATTCACGTTCCGGGTACATACGCCCGAAGGAGATATCAATCCCATTTACCGTTGGATGACTCCAGGCCATGATGAAATTTTACTCGGTAAGCGTGGCTTTCTAAATCCTTATTTCTTCTCCATTTTCACCATCTGTGCCATTGGCGCCTGGTCTTTCTTTGGTTTGAAATTCCGCAGGCTTTCTGCCGATCAGGATCAGGCTGCAAAGACAGCTACTAAGAATTACTGGAACACTATTTTCTTCAGTGGTTTGTTTATGCTCGTATATGCGCTGACACAAATGAGCGCTGCCCCCTGGATGTGGATCATGAGTATAGATGCACATTGGTTCTCGACCATGTTCTCCTGGTATGTATGGGCGTCTGCATTCGTTACCGGAATGGCCTTCATCCTGATGTGGGTAGTCTATCTCAAAAATCAGGGCTACCTGGCCATCGTGAATAAAGAACATATCCATGATCTCGGCAAGCTCATGTTCGCCTTCTCCATTTTCTATACCTATGTTTGGTTCGCTCAGTACATGCTGATTTGGTACGGAAACATCCCTGAAGAAACCACCTACTTCAAGGTTCGTATGGAAGGCCCTTATACTTTAATGTGGTTTGGTGTATTCGTCATTTGTTTCGTCATGCCGATTCTGATTCTGATGAGTCGTCCTTCCAAACGAAACTATTTCACAGCCATCTTCATGGCTATGTTCCTCATCTTTGGTCACTGGCTGGATTTCTTCCAAATGATTTATCCCGGCCCGATGGGTGCCAAATGGGCTTTGAGCTGGTATGAAATCGGTATCGTTTGTGGCTTCATTGGAATTCATATTCATACCGTTGCCATCTCGCTCAGTAAATACCCATTAGTACCCAAGAACCATCCCTTCCTCAAAGAATCCATATTGCACGTCAGCTAACAAGCTGCGCTGCATAGCCTGCGGCAATTTCAATAGCAAGTAAACTGTCTCACATATCACGCATCCAGTTTTTCGAAAATGTCGTTTATCATATTTGCCTTAGTAGCCTTGTTCTTCGTAATCATCTACCAGATTGCGAAGGCCAGTGAATATGCCACTATCCTTCGCGGTGAAGACAAAGTCCGCGCCTCCACCAACAAGCTGATGGCCTGGCTGTTGTTGGCATTCCTGGTTTTTGGCATGTATGCCATATGGGACTTTCATGAAAGTATTTTAGGCAAGATGCTGCCGGTATCAGCCTCTGCTGAAGGCAGGGAATATGATAAGATGTTTGAGGCCACAGTGATTCTGACCGGTATCGTATTCGTCATCACGCAGACTTTGTTGTTTTGGTTTGCTTTCCGCTATCAAAGCACTGAAAAGCGCAAACCTTACTTCTACCCACACAATAACAAGCTGGAACTTCTGTGGACTACTATCCCGGCAATTGTGATGGCTATTTTGGTTGTGGTGGGCTTGAAAGACTGGTTCCTGATGACTTCACCGGCTCCTGCCAAGGCTCAGGTTGTTGAAATTGTAGGGAAGCAGTTCAACTGGCTTATCCGGTATCCCGGTGCTGATGGTGAATTAGGTCGCCGCAA
>CAYRJR010000019.1:0-20791 GCA_964424655.1 uncultured Chitinophagaceae bacterium | reverse complement strand
CGCCTGATAAATGATGCGAATAACGTGCTTGGACTTGACTACAAAGGAGACCCTCGCAATCTGGATGATATCGTCAATCAATCCGGTGAACTGCATATCGTCAAGGGCCGTCCCGTGAAATTGATTATTGGTTCCCGCGATGTGATTCACGATGTCGGTTTGCCTCATTTCCGGTACAAGATGGATGCAGTTCCGGGTATCACGACTACGATTTGGTTTACACCTACGGTATCAACTGAAGAGATGAAAAAGATTACGAAGAATCCCAACTTCGTTTATGAAATTTCATGCGACCAGTTGTGCGGGAAAGGCCACTATTCTATGAGGGGAACGGTTATCGTTCATGATACACAGGAAGAGTTCAACGAATGGATGAGGAAACAAACCCCGGATTACGTAACCAACTTCGCAAGTAAACCTGCCAGCCCTGCACCTGCCAGCTCCAGCCAGGCAGCGCCTACAACGGATTCTACCAAGAAAACAGCAATGAAATAAGCCCTGAAATGCTTTTCAAAAAGCAAGACAGACGTAAACAGAATTCAGGAAAAGAAAAACAGAATTGACATGAGCACGCAGAATGAGCATACTGTAATTGACGGCCCAAATCTGGTACATGGCGGTACCAGCGAAGTGGACCACAATGTGCATCCAAATGATCGGGATCGCCATGGCGCAGATGATGCCCTTCATGGCCACGCACATCATGAGCCGCACTTTATCTTCAAATACATCTTCAGTCAGGATCATAAATACATTGCTAAACAATTCCTGATTACAGGTATGGTGTGGGCAATTATCGGTGCCCTGATGTCTGTGTTCTTCCGCCTGCAATTAGGATGGCCTGATAAGCATTTCGCAATCCTGGAAACTTTCCTGGGACATTGGGCTAAGGGCGGTAAACTCTCCCCTGAGTTTTACTATGCTCTGGTTACCATGCACGGTACCATCCTGATATTCTTCGTGCTTACTGCCGGCCTCTCTGGCACCTTTGCCAACTTCCTTATTCCGCTACAGGTTGGTGCCCGTGATATGGCTTCGCCTTTTATGAACATGCTTTCCTACTGGTTCTTCTTCACTGCCAGTGTGGTCATGTTTAGTTCCTTATTTGTACAAACCGGCCCAGCTTCCGGTGGCTGGACTTCCTACCCACCGCTCTCTGCAATTCGGGAAGCTTCGTTAGGTTCTGGTAAGGGAATGGATTTGTGGCTGATTGCCATGGCGCTCTTTGTCGTTTCTACATTGCTCGGCGGCCTTAACTATGTGAGCACAGTGCTGAATATGCGGACAAAGGGTATGAGCATGACTCGTCTGCCATTGACCGTTTGGGCCTTATTCTTTACAGCGATTATTGGTATCCTTTCATTCCCGGTATTGCTGTCCGGTTTTGTGTTGCTCATTTTCGACCGCAACTTCGGTACTTCATTCTTCCTCTCTGAAATTTTCATCAACGGGCGGGCACTTCCGCATGTGGGGGGATCCCCGATTCTTTACCAGCACTTATTCTGGTTCCTCGGCCACCCGGAGGTTTATATCATCATGCTGCCGGGTATGGGTATCGCTTCCGAAATTCTTTCCATCAATACACGAAAACCAATCTTTGGCTATTTCGCGATGGTGATTTCGCTGGTGGGCATCACCGTGCTTTCATTCCTGGTTTGGGCACACCACATGTTTGTATCAGGTATGAGTCCTTTCCTCGGTTCCATCTTCGTATTGATGACCTTGCTTATCGCGGTACCTTCTTCAGTAAAGACCTTCAACTGGCTGACTACACTCTGGCGTGGCAAAATCCGTTTTAATGTACCCATGATGTTTGCCATCGGCTTCGTTTCGATGTTTATTTCGGGTGGTCTGACTGGTATCTTCCTTGGAAACTCCGCATTGGACATCCATCTCCATGATACCTACTTCGTGATTGCGCACTTCCACCTGGTGATGGGCGTTTCTGCATTCATGGGCATGTTTGCCGGCATTTATCACTGGTTCCCGAAAATGTTTGGTCGCCAGATGAACAATACCTTAGGCTACATCCACTTCTGGCTCACTTTCATCGGTGCTTACCTTATCTTCTGGCCCATGCACTACGAAGGGATTGCCGGCATGCCTCGCCGCTATTTCGACTACAGCGCCTGGGAAAGCTTTAAGCAGTTTGAATCGCTCAACAGCTTTATTTCCATCTGCGCTATCGTGACCTTCTTCGCTCAGCTTATCTTCCTCGTTAATTTCTTTGCTTCTATTTGGAAAGGGAAGAAGGTTACTGATCCGAATCCATGGGGTGCTACAACCCTTGAGTGGACAACTCCGATTAAACCAGGGCATGGTAACTGGCCTGGCGAAATTCCTACTGTTTATCGTTGGTCATATGACTACAAAGACGCTGGTAACGGACTTGATTTCGTGCCTCAGAATGTGCCACTGCGCGAAGGCGAAGAAGCGCATTGATCATCTTGATTGTTTAGTGAACTTCAAGCCATCCGATTTTGGGTGGCTTGTTTGTTTTTTTTAGCTTGCTTCTTGTCAATTTTAAACCACGTGGCAATTATCGGTTCATAGACTTATGAATAAATTGCTCCTACTCGGCATTCTTTGCTTTTCAAGTTTCCTTTTTTCTTGCAAGAAAAGTGATGGGGATACCAATCCTCCACCACCGCCGCCACAAAAGGATAGCTTCCAGGTTACCGTTTCCGGTGGCTATGGTTCTGGATTTTTCAAGCAGGGTGACACGGTTCACATATTCAGTGCTGCACTGGATGCTGCACATATTTTTCAATCCTGGAGCGGGGATGCAACTTCATTGCTGAATGCCCCAAATGAATGGCATACTTGGTTTCTCATGCCTGCAAAGGACGTATCGTTGAATGCAAATCTTCAGTCAGTAATTCCTGTAAGCCTGAGTTATGAACAAATTCAGGGCATCCATAGTTTGAAGCCGGTATATTATTTCTTTCCTACGCAGTTACGTGGAGCCGTTTTTCTGCTGCATGGCACCAATGGAAATGCTGCAAACGTGGTTCAGAGCTTTGAATGGCAGCAGCTCATCAAACAACTGATTGCTGCAAACTTCGCCGTAATCGTTACTGAATCTGAAGAATCAACATTACATACAGACCTGAATGGAGATGGGAAAATCCGTTGGGATCCCTTGCCCTGGGATAGTCTGACCAATCCGGACTTCGCAAATATCATTGCCATTACCGACACCTTTCGTCATCGCGGACTAATCAGCACCAGCACTCCGGGATATGCAGTAGGCATGAGCAATGGCGGCAATTTTGCTGCATCATTAGCCACAATGCTTCATTTCACTGCGGCGGTGAGCTATTGTGCCCCTGCAGGGGATTTGATAGCTGGCAGAACCACTACACCCATTCAGTTTTGTATGGCCCGTTTTGATAACAATCCAAACGTTGGCCCTGCGGGTAATGCAAGTGCTTACGAAAATGCTCAGACACTGACCACGCGTGGTATCTGTAATCGTTACTTCGTGAAAGAACGTGCGCCTTTATATCCACAACGTTTTGCGCGTAGTGGCGTCATCAGTGACACGCTATCTGGGGCGATTTTTTCAGAGATAAAAGCCCATGGCCTTTTAGATCGCCGAAACTATTTTATGGGATATTCAGAAACTCTGGATAGTGCATTTCAGGCAAATCGTTCTGTTTTCCCTGTGTTGGCCAGCCTCAGCATCACACAGTATTTCTACGTAGATCAGCAAATCAGCCTCTCCGTTTCCGACCATCAGATGTATAGTGATTACAACAGCGCTACGCTGCATTTCCTGGAGCAGCCTTGCCCCTGAGTGTAGCAGGAATAGTTGTAGGATATCCCAGGTAAAAACAGAATTCTATAAAATAAAAAATGACCGAAGCCCGGTCATTTTTTTTGCTTTCACAGTAAGATTTTCAGAGTAGTCGCACCTGGATTCGAACCAAGACAGACAGAACCAAAATCTGTAGTGCTACCATTACACCATGCGACTGCCTTAAAGGGGCTGCAAATGTAAAGGCATGCTGCTTTTCAGGCAAAATGTTTTTAGCGCTTTTCTTGCTTCATTTCTTTAGTCCAATTTCTGCCAGCCTTTCGTCCAAATATTGACCTGCAGTTACATCGTCATAAGCTTTGGGATGTGCACTGCTGATGCAACTGTCCAGGCAGCGGAGGCTCATGTTGCTTCGCGGGTGCAGGAAGAATGGAATGGAATAGCGTGGGTTTTGCCATTGTTCGCAGGGCGGATTCACCACTCGGTGCGTTGTGCTCCTTAGGCGATTGTTGGTAAGTCGTTGGAGCATGTCGCCCACATTCACAACAATCTGTTCGGGTAACGAGGTTACCGGCACCCACTCCCCAGATTTTGTTAGTATTTGAAGCCCATCGGCAGAGGCACCCACCAAGAGCGTAATCAGGTTGATGTCTTCGTGTTGCTCTGCACGCATGGAGCTGTGTGGCTCCTGGATGATGGGTGGATAATGGATAGCTCTGAGAATCGAATTTCCATTATGAACATGCGCATCAAAATAATGCTCATCAAGGCCAAGATAGAGCGCGATAGCCTGTAGCAGCGCTGTGCCACTTGCTTCAAAGGCGAGATAAGCCTGATGCAAGGTGGCAGTGAAGCCAGGTATCGCTTCTACCACAACATTTGGAGGATAAAAATCGGCGTCGGGATCGCCATCCTCTACCTCCTGGCCATACTGAAAAAACTCTTTCAGGTCGGGAGCCTCAAAGCCTTTGGCGTGCTCCCTGCCAAATGATGTATAGCCGCGCTGACCAGCCAATTCCTTCTTCTCATACTTCTTTTTTTTAGAATCCGGGAGTGCGAAAAATTGTTGCACATGCTGATAAAGTGCCTGTATTAAGGTGTCTGAAATGCCATGATTTTTCACAGCCACGAATCCTACCGTTTCATAAGCTTGCCCCAATGCCTGTACAAATTCTGTTTTCTCTTTCGGGCTGCCTTGTGTAAAAAAGGCCAGATCTACTGTGGGTATCAGGTTTGGGTTCATGGTTGTTTAGGCTTTGAGAAACTACTAAGCTAATTCATGGCTATTGCATTCATGTTCAGAAGTACAAGAATGACTCTTTCACGATGATGAGCCAGCTAATACCTACTGATTCGTTTTCTGAATTAAGATTTCCCTGAATTTCCTTTGGATGATTTTTGTTGCTACAAGCTGGGGTCATTAAAGAAATCTGTTCCGCTTCATATTGGCAGACGCAAGCAAAAAGGTCTGGTCGGAGGGATATGGGAGAACGCTGGTGTCTTTGCCGCACTTCTGCCAGTACCTTCGCCGACTGCGATGGACTATTCATTTCAATAGCCACAGCACCTATTTCAGGCAATATTCATTTTGACTGGAAAATTCTCCTTGAAGGCATTTTCTACCGACGATTTTGAAAGCAAGAACCATCAAAAAAGACAAGGTCAACATCATCACTCTGGGGTGTTCCAAGAACTTAGTGGACAGTGAAGTGCTAAGTGGTCAGCTTCTGGCGAATGACATCAATACGGTGCATGAAAACAAACGCCTGGACCATAATATCGTGGTGGTGAACACCTGTGGCTTCATTGATAAAGCGAAGGAAGAAAGTGTAAACACCATTTTAGAACAGGTGGCACTGAAGCAACAAGGCAAGCTTGACAAGGTGTATGTCACCGGTTGCCTTAGCGAGCGTTACCGTCAGGATTTGGCTACAGAAATTCCGGAAGTTGATGCCTGGTTTGGTACCCTCGAATTGCCGCTCATGTTGCAGCAATTCAATGCCGATTATCAGAAAGATCTGATTGGCGAACGCCTGCTGGGCACGCCGGCTCACTACGCCTATCTGAAAATTTCTGAAGGTTGCAATCGCACCTGTGCTTTCTGTGCCATCCCCCTCATGCGTGGCGGCCATATCAGCAAGAGCATTGAAGAAATTGTTGCAGAAGCACGGGCTTTGGTGCGTCGTGGTGTGAAAGAGATTATGCTCATCGCTCAAGAGCTCACTTACTACGGCCTCGACATATACAAGCGTCGCGCACTTGCGGATTTACTGAAACATCTTTCCGACATCGATGGCCTGCATTGGATACGCCTGCATTATGCTTACCCAGCAAAATTTCCTTTGGAGATAATTGATGTAATGCGTGAGCGCCCTAATATCTGCAACTACCTGGACATGCCGTTACAGCACGCTTCAGACAGCATGCTGAAGGCAATGAGAAGAAACATTACCCGGCATGAAATGGAAGCGCTAATTGGCGAAATCCGAAATCGTCTGCCCGGTATTTGTCTGCGCACCACGCTCATCGCCGGCTTCCCGGGTGAGACACGGGATGATGTGGATGAATTGAAAGAATTTCTTGAACGGCAACGTTTCGACCGGGTAGGCATTTTCACCTATTCTCACGAAGAAAATACACCAGGCTTTTCCCTGGCCGATGATGTGCCTGCTGAAGAAAAATCAATCCGTGCCCAGGAAATCATGGAGCTACAGCAAGACATTTCGTACCAGAAAAATCAGGAGAAAGTGGGCAGAACATTCAAGGTGCTGATTGATAAAAAGGAGGCAGGCCGCTATTTAGGCCGCACTGAATTTGACAGCGTGGAAGTAGATAATGAAGTGCTGATTCAGTCGAATCAGACACTGCCAATAGGTGACTTTGTTCAGGCTACAATCACCAAGGCTTTCGATTACGATTTGGAAGCCGAAGTAGCTGGATAGATACGCGTCATCGTCTCTATTTCCGGGTGCTATCTGCGGGTTGTTGTGCCAATTGCAACTGGCGTTGCCTGTTTGCGTATGCCTTGCTGCTTTGCATAAATTCTTTGAAAGAATCAAAGGTTTTTCGCCAGGAAATTCCAATGCCAGACCGGGTGATATTCCCATTGTTGATTGAGCTGAGGACATCATAATCCGTGGTCCGGAACCCATTCAGCCGCAGTCGTCCGTCTTTGCTCAGCAGCAGTTGAATCCGGAAGTCGTTTAACAGGTTGAAATTGGAAGAAGAGCTTGCAGAACCCACAGGCCGGCCCCAATCATAAGAGCTGCCCACTTCCACAATCACCCGGTCGTTCATCAGGTTCTTGTGGATGCCGAGCTTGGCTTCATTTCGGTTGAGGGTGCTCACCGTCCCCGGCTGTGACGAGCCGTCGCTGACATTATAGTTCTTGTACTTGAAGTCTATGGACAATTTTGGGTCGCCCAGCAGCTTGTTGACGATATTGGTGAGCTGCGCGCTGAAATTCGTGCTCAGCACCTCGCTCAGATTGTTGATGGCACCTGTGGCGGCATTCGATCCAGCAATGCCTTCTGGCGGAATAAAATATCCGATGAGCAGCAGCGATGCGACCTGATTAAACAAGTCCCGTTCATTTGCGTTGAGGCGTTCAAACTTAGTGTAGGCATATGTGCCCACCGAGCGTTTTTCGGGCAGCGCAAGCTTGAAAGAAATATCTGGGTGCAGCATGTTGCCATGCATGCTCAGCAACACGTCCACGTCTTGCTGCCGCTTGATGTCAGACATTTCGCTGGCAGGAATGAATGAACTGTTTTTCTCAGCATCTGTCAGCAGGTCATAAAGGCTGGCCCTTGTGCGGTAACTGGCCTGTACATCCATCGTGGTCTGTGCAATAGGCCCGCTGAAATGAATACTGCTGCCGGAGGCAAGTGCGAATTGTCTTTTGAAAAAAAGTTGGCGAAAGGTGAAGGTGTAGTCGCCGTTGTCAATTTGGAAATTGCCATACATGCGTAGGTCGCCGGTGGCAGGAGCTTCCATACGCAGATGGCCATTGCCTCGTGCATTGATGGCATCGCCGGTGCTGGGGTCAAGGATGAGCGTGATTTCCGCCAGCGGGTTCAGGTCTGCGTCAATATTGATGCTGAGCTTGCTTTCTGATTCGGCTGGTGCTTGCTGCTCTTCTCCATATTTTTTGAAACTGATGTAGCTATACTTCCCGATGTCGCTGGTGTTGCCAATGGGCAGGTAGATATGTGACAGGTCGGCCGGTGAAGCGTAGATATTCATCCGGATATCATCAAGCGGCCCGCGAATAGTGAATGATTTTACGTTGGCAACCAGGTGGCCATAGAATAGGCTGTTTTCATAATCCTGAAGATTCAGCACTTCAAATTCATCACTCTTAATCGTTAGCCCAAGCCGGAAATTGCGGAAGCCTTCATGGGTGATATCGCCATTGAGTACCGCATGATTCCCATTCACATCCAGCACAGGAATTTCATCAAACACAATCTTAGTCCGACTCACGCCGATGCTGGCTTTGGGAATCGTATATCGAGTGCCCAGATAGTCCACCCGGAAGGCAGCTTCATCCAATCCGATATTGCCTTCAAGTCGTGGGTCTGTGCCGGTACCGCTCAGTTCGAGTTTGCCATTGGCATACCCGCCTAATTTGCTCACATAACCAGTCAGCAAAGGGCCCAGCCAGGTAAGTGGTGCTTCGTGCAGTGCTACGCTTCCGTCCAGTTGTTGTGCATTGGTACTATCCAGGCTCAGATGACCTTGGGCCGTCAGGGAAGCATCACCAAGGAAGATGCCGCTACCCTCATTCAGGTGCAGCATTTGCGAAGCACTTTCATATCCGCCATCAATCACTACATCGCCTATCGTGTCTCCGGTAAGCAGCAGATTGCTGGCACGTAAGGTCGCATTCATAGACAGGTTACCCAGCGGGTCATTCAGCCGGATATTGCCATTCAGTCGCCCTTCTGGAGAAAACTTTCCTACAGGTCCCAGATTGGCCAACTGTGCCAGGTCCAGGTCGGTGATTTGAATCGCAATCAGCTTGTCGCTTTTACTGCCTGCCTCAATTTGTTGTAAGCCGGAATGCAGTTTCAGGCCATGCAGTAATAGCTTGTGATGATAAATAGCGGCTGTTGCCCCTCCGTCTATTTCCCAGCGTTGTTGGTTTAGGAAAAACTCAGAAGGATCGAGGCTGACTATGATGGAATCTGATTTCGCAACCGCCCTGCCATTGAGTGTGGCTGTGCCATAAGCATCCGGTGATGAGCTGGTCACGTTAAACATGGCCGAGTCATTGGCTACTGTTGTATTTAACGTCAGAGACAAACGCAGCAACGTATCGCCTACCAGAATGGATGCCACATCGCCAGAGATGTTCATGCGATTGTAATTACCATCTCCCTTTAAGACCAGGCCCGAAATTCTTGTATTGCCTATTGCGCCAAAGGGCACGTTGGCATTGAGCTTTAGCGCCTGTTGTGCCGTATTGAGTGAACCGGATACGAGCGTATTATCAAAGCCTTTCACTTTGGGTGCAAGCACCATGAGCAGTGAGTCAATCGTCTTCGTAGAAACAGAGAATTGGAAGTTCTGATTGGGCGCAATCTTTTTTGGCGGTGGGATATAAGACGGCAGATACTGGCCTACGAAATATTGAACGGAATAGGGCAACTGCGAGAGCAGAAATTGACCTTCTATCATACCGGAAAAATCATTGCTTTCTACCTGTAATCTTTTCACGCCTTCCGCCACCAGCGAAGATTCCAGGAAGATGGAGTCAATGTCTAAACGGTGACCGGCACGACGCACATCAATATTGTTGAGCAATGCCTTGCCGAGGAAGTCGTCAATAGAATCGCCCTGTGCATCCACATCAAAGTCTGCAGAAAAACTGTAAGGATCCTGTGTCAGATGCAGCGCTTGCAGGTTGCTCTGCAGCACATGTGCCACCGCCTTAATGATGGGCTCTTTCCCACCCAGGTCAGCACTGCCGTCAAAGCTCATGGCCAGGTTGGGATCGTCAATCAGTATGCTACCATTAAAGTTCTTGCCGCCCACCAGCACGCCATCGGCAGAGATATTTTGATAGTCGTAGCCCATCAGCCCCAGCTTGCTGATGAAGCCATTGACGCGCAGATTGGCGCGCCCGGCATCGAAGGAATTTCCAGACAGACTTCCTTTAAATGAAATGGCTCCAAGCGAAGGCTGACGCAATAAGGGGCCGAGATAAAAATTTTCGGCGGATAGCTCGCTGCTATAAACAGCACGTCCGGTTTCGAATTGCGGCATTGCCAGACTGGAGTGTGCATAGATGCTGCCGAGGTTGGAGTGCAACACGCCGTCTGCGGAGAAGTTGTCTATGTATCCCTGAAAGCTGCCCCGATACAGGATTTGCCGCATCTGGCTCAAATCAAAACCTGGATTATTGCGCAGCATGGGCGCAAAGCGAAATATGGCTGCTCCGGATGTAGCCACACTACCCTTGCTGAAGGAGATATAGGTCTTATAGATGTCGGGAAGCCCTTTCATCGCTACATCGCCAGTCAGAGCCATGCCGGCATCGCCATAACGCAGGTCGCGAACCCGGAAGTCGGCTACCGTACCATCGAAGCTGCCCTGCAGCTTCATCATAGATGGGAAATAGTCCTTGAAGAGCGGCGCGAAGTAAGCAATGTCCTGCGGGTCCACGGTCGCTTCTTCGAGGTCGCCGGTCATGCGCACCCGGCTGATATAGTCTAAGAAGTCCGGGAAACGCCGGTAGTGCATCGCAAAGCTGCGGCGAAGGGTGCTGTGCGCAGTCTTCAGAAGCAACTTGTCCACACGAGCTACATTGGGTGACACAGTGACCAGGCCACTCATCTCGCGCACTTCGAGGCCGCAGCGCTCTTTCGCACGAAGTTTTTTGACGATTCCATGCAGCGTGTCGCCCTGAATGACGAGTCGTTCTGCATCCAGGCTGACGTGCGTGATGCCGAGATGCGTTTCGTCGAAAACCCTGACTACGGCAGGCTTTTCGGAAGACGTGTAATGGAAGCCGCATTCTTCCAGCTTCAACTTGTTCAGGCGAATGACCCAGCCATCGGGATTGAAGGCAGTGGTGTCAACAGGCTCCGGATGTTGCGATTTGGGCTCGGGGGGAGCTCCACCTTTATAGTCGCGCATGGCGATTTTCGTCTGCCCGATTTCAATTTCTTCCAGGTCAATGATGCGATGCTTCAGGTCGAATGAATGGGCATCGAGGCTGAGGCTGCCTACATCATAGCCCATATCGCTGCCATACCAGGCATCGTCAGAATGAAAGCGGACGTTGCGCAGGTCCAGGTGCTTCAGGTCAAAGTCGAAGTCATTTTGCTTGTGGCTTGTGTCTGGTGTTTTGCTGCTGAAGGCATCGGCGATAAATTGATAATTCCAGGTGTCACTGTTGGCTCAGCGTTGTAGGTGGACGAAGGCATCATGCAGCCCCAGATAACTCAGCACCGGCTTTTCTTTTTTCAGATAAAACCAATCACTGGTCTTCAATTCTACCTCGCCGGCATAGAGCAGTGTGTCGCCATGCTGATCCTGGATGTAAAGCCCCTGTAAGTAGATGCGGTTGGCAAAGTCAATACTCACATGCTTCAGCGAGACCTTCGTGTGCAGCTTTTGCGCCAGCATTTTCACAGCCTGTTGCGCAATCATCGTCTGCACACCCGACAGGTTCAGCAGCACCAGCAGCAAGACCACAAACCCGACGATGCCGAGCAGGGTGTATCTCAGGATGCGGAAGAATCGTTTCAGAGAATGAGGTCTTGAATATTGTCAAAAATAATCCCTTTGACAGTGGCCGTTTTTTTATCCGTGGCGGAATCGGGAATCATTTTTTAGCCGGCTATTGCAGCGCTGATGTTGCTTCCGTTGCGTCGCACACTTCAGTGATATTTCGCTACTCTGCTTTCCCCGGAAGAACCAGGTATCCACTGAGCAAAGCTTAATAGTGAGCTAAGCCCCGCACGGTGCCAACGCCCTGAAAGCCTGATCAGGGCGCTGCTGCTGACCAAAAAAATATTCATCCTCTTTAGTTCCGCAAAGGCTTCCCGGTGGTCAGGATGCTTTGCAGCCGCTCTAAGGTTTTGCGTTGGCCGCAGAGCGAGAGGAAGGCTTCGCGTTCCAGGTCGAGTAGGTATTGCTCGTTCACGAGACTGGGTTGAGACAGGTCGCCGCCACACATCACGTGGGCTAATTTTTCCGCGATGAGCTTGTCATAATCGCTGATGTAATTGCCGCGCCACATGCCATGAATGCCGATGAGCAAAGGTCCCAGGCCGGCGCGCCCCTGCACCTTGATGTCGGTACGAGGGAAAGGTTGTGTGTAACCGGCATCAGCCAGTGCCAGCACTTTTCGTTTGGCATCGCTCACGCGGCGTTCCTGATTCATGGAGATACTGTCGGTACCTTTTCTAAGGATGCTCATGTCGAAAGCTTCTCGGGCAGATGTAGCCACCTTGGCAGTGCCCACATTGATGAAAAGCTGTTGCAGGTAGTTCAGCTCAATGTCTTCTTTGATGTTGCGGTCAGAGGCGCGCAGGGCAAGTTCTTTGGTGCCGCCGCCGCCGGGGATGAGGCCCACGCCTACTTCCACCAGCCCGATGTAAGTTTCCGCTGCAGCCTGCACGGCATCGGCATGCAGGCACATCTCGCAGCCGCCGCCGAGGGTGAGGCCATGAGGGGCCACCACCACCGGAATGCTGCTGTAACGCAGCCGCATGGTAGCACCCTGGAATTGGCGGATAGCAAAATCCAGCTCATCATATTCCTGCTCTGTGGCAAACATGAAGATGAGGCCCACATTGGCGCCTGCTGAAAATTTATCGGAGCCATTGGCAATGACCAAGCCCCGGAATTGCTCTTCGGCCAGCGCCACACTTTTCATCACGCCTTCCAGCACTTCGCCGCCAATGCTATTCATCTTGGTGTTCCAGCTCAGCGCAACGACGCCATCGCCGATGTCGGCCAGGCGGCAGGCACTGTTCTTCCAGACAGTCTGCTCTTTGAAATTTTCCAGCAGGATAAACTTTTGGGCTGCAGGAATTGGTTTGTAACTCTTCGATGGAATATCGTAGTAGAGGCGGTGCCCCTGCTCTGTTTTGTAGAAAGTGGTGTTGCCATTCCGGAGCATCTCACTGACCCAGGGGGCGGCTTCCATTCCTGCCGCTTTCATGGCATCCAGCAGCTTCTGAACGCCCAGGATATCCCAGCTTTCGAAGGCGCCGATTTCCCAGCCAAAGCCAGCACGCAGGGCTTCGTCAATGCGGTATAGCTCGTCCGATATTTCAGGGATGCGATGAGAGACGTAGGCAAAAAGCAGGTGGTGAAACAGCCGGTAGAAATCGCCTGCCTTGTCTTTGCCGGCATACAAGCTGCGGAGGCGCTGGCTGAGGTCGTCAATGGGTTTTGCGGCTTCCAGCGTGGCAAACCTGGGCTTGACGCGCGGTGCATATTCGAGGGTCGAAAGATTCAGCGTGAGGATGTCGCCTTTCCTGAGTGTGGTTCCCGCGATTTGTGGTATGTCTTTTTCATTCCGGATTTTCCTGAAGAAACCACCGCCCGTTTTATCACCCAGCAACTTTGCCTCGAGCATCTTTTCTAAGAAGGGCGGCAGCTTAAAGATTTCACGGGTTTCGTCGTTGGGCACGGCATCATAGAGATTGCTGGCCACATGCACCAGGGTGTCTAAGCCCACCACATCAGCGGTACGGAAGGTGGCACTCTTTGGCCTGCCCATCACGGGGCCGCTCAGAGCATCAATTTCATCCACGCTCAGGCCCAGCTCCTGCATGGCTTTGAAGACGGCCATGAAGCCAAACACCCCCACACGATTGGCGATGAATGCCGGTGTGTCTTTCGCCCTGACGGTTGTTTTTCCTAAGAAACGATCCCCATAATCCAGGAGGAAGTCCACAACTTCAGGCTGGGTATTGGGTGCGGGAATCACCTCCAGCAGGTGCAGATAGCGGGGCGGGTTGAAGAAATGTGTGCCGCAGAAATGGGCTTTGAAATCCTCACTCCTGCCTTCACTCATCAGGTGGATTGGGATGCCGGAAGTATTGCTGGTAATGAGGGTTCCTGGCTTGCGGAATTGCTCAACCTGCTCAAAGACGCTTTGTTTGATTTTGAGGTTTTCAATTACCACTTCGATGATCCAGTCCACCCCGGCTATGCGTGGAAGGTCATCAGTGAAATTGCCGGTGCGGATGTGACGGGCATCGGCTGGGTGGAATAATGCAGCGGGCTTGCTTTTCAGGGTTGAAGCCAGGGCATCATTGACGATTCGATTGCGAACCGGTTTGCTGTCTATGCTCAGGCCTTTTGCTTTTTCGGCAGCATTAGGTTCTTTAGGCACAATATCCAAAAGGAGCACCTGAACGCCGATGCCGGCAAAGAGGGCAGCAATACGCGAGCCCATAACGCCAGAGCCTAATACAGCTACAGAACGGATGTGACGGTTCATAAGAACAGTAGTTTTTTCGACCTACACAAGTTAGGAGGAATGGAAGTAAAGGAAATGAAGGGAAGCTTATTCCCCATTGGGCGGAAGCAAAGAGGAAACAGTGATCTCCCTGCTTGCATCATATGCCTGATCATGCAGGCTGAAACGTAGCCAAACCATGCCATGAAAGACTTAATCTTCCCAAATGAGCCAATCCAATCTGAAGGTATCTGGCTGTAGCATCAGCGCCCGGAAGCCTGCCTTCGATAGACCAGGTAAGCAACAAAACCTGCGACCACATTAGGAATCCAGACGGCAATGAGCGGATTGAGGCCAGCCTTGGTGGAGAAAGTGGTGGAGAATTGCAAAATGAGCATATACACAGCACTGATGGCGATGCCCAAAGCCAGGTGAAAGCCACTACCGCCCCGGATTCTGCGGCTGGCCATACAAGCACCAATCAGGCAAAGGATGAACCCGGCAAAAGGCTGTGCCGTGCGGCGATATTTCTCTACATAGTAAATGTTCAGGTTGTCGTTGCCATGCATGCGTTGCACAGCGATGTAATGGTTGAGCTCGGGTGTGGTTAGCGCCTCTTTCACGTCGGAATTTTCGCGCAGGTCGCTGGGGGTAAAAGGATAAGTTGCCGTCATGTCGCCAGGATGTTCCAGGCTTTCTTTCAGCGAATCATTCTTCCGGATAATCACATTGTAGAGGTGCCAGATTTTGGCGGTACTGTCGTAGGAGACATGGTCCGCCATGAGCTTTTCACGCAGCCGATTGCCCGCCACTTTCTCCGCCGTGAAGTGATAGCCCATATTGTTGGCGTAGTCATAATTCTCTACATACACCAGCAGACCAGGCGCAATTTGCAAATGCACATTCCGGTCTGAGTTGGTAATCTTTTCATGCACGTACTTGTCCTCAAAAGCAAGTCGTGATTTATTTGCCATCGGCACCACCCAATGGTTCACCAGCAGTGCCAGGCAACCCAGAAAAGCAGCTCCGATTACATAAGGTCTGAGGAAGCGATTGAAAGGCATGCCCGTTGCCAGCATGGCGACAATCTCGCTCTTGTATGCCAGCTTGGAAGTGAAGAAAATAGTGGCAATGAAGATGAACAGAGGATAGAGCAACGCAGAGATATGCGGAACAAAATTCTTGTAGTAGTTCAGGATGGCAGATAAGGGTGCATGGTTGGAGCTGAAGTCATTGAGTTTCTCGCTCAGGTCTATCACACAGGCTATGACCGCCAGGATGAGGATGGCAAAAAAGAAAGTGCCGAGAAACTTACGGACGATATACCAGTCAAGGATTTTCAAGGGAAATTCAGAGGTGTAGTCTTGGGGCTGTTCTGTGCAGAGGCTGTAAAATTCAGGGCATACTGCTTTGTATGTTCATCAAAGCCTTTGTTTGAGAATGGGCAGGTAAGCGGCTTTCCATGCTGCAAAGTCGCCTTGCAGAATATGCGTCCGGGCTTCTCTGACTAAGTGCAGATAAAACGCAAGGTTATGAATTGAAGCTATGACCAGGGCCAGATATTCCCCGGCTACAAAGAGATGCCGCAGATAAGCCTTGCTGTAGTGGTTCGATGTGTCGCAGGCAATTCCATCATCTATTGCTGAGAAGTCGGTAGCCCATTTTTTATTCTTGATGTTGATGACACCCTGGCTGGTAAACAACATGCCATTTCGGCCATTGCGCGTCGGCATCACACAGTCGAACATGTCCACGCCCAGCGAGATATTTTCCAGAATATTCCAGGGTGTGCCCACGCCCATCAGGTAGCGGGGCTTGTCTTCGGGTAGCTGGGCGCAACACAGAGCTGCAAGCGCATACATCTGTTCCTCCGGCTCGCCCACACTCAGGCCGCCAATAGCATTTCCATCAGCCCCCAAGGCGGCAACCTGCTCGCAGGACCTGACCCGCAAATCGGGAAAGGTGCTGCCCTGAACAATCGGAAACAGACTTTGCTCATAGCCATATTTTGGCTCTGTTTCCTGCATTCGTTTCATACAGCGTTCCAGCCAGCGATGTGTCAGTGCCAGACTCTTTTGCGCGTAGGAATATTCACTGGGATAGGGTGGACATTCATCAAAAGCCATGATGATATCAGCACCGATGCGGCGCTGAATATCTATCACCCGCTCGGGCGTGAACAGGTGTCGCGAGCCATCAATATGCGACTGAAACAAGGCACCTTCTTCACTCAATTTCCGGTTTGCTGCCAGCGAAAAAACCTGATAGCCGCCACTATCCGTCAGGATGGGACGATCCCAGCCATTGAAGCGATGCAGGCCTCCGGCAGCTTCCAGCACACCTATTCCGGGACGCAGATAGAGATGATAGGTATTGCCCAAAATAATCTGAGCATCCACCTCCTTTTTCAACTGCTCCTGCGTGACAGCCTTCACGCTGCCCACAGTGCCTACAGGCATGAAAATGGGTGTCTCGATGGTGCCATGTGCCGTTTGGATGTTGCCGGCACGAGCTGCGCTGTTCGGGTCCTTTTTTTCGAGGGAAAATTTCATGTTGCTGCCGGATACGCCGGGCTGCAGGCCCTCAGCTCTTCTGTGGCGGCTGCAAAGAAAAACAGATTGGGCTACTTTGGCTGCATGATTGTAGCTGCCCTTTGGAGTTGTTTCCTTGTGGTGGCTTGTTGCCAGCTTTTTTTCTCCTTTTTATTTCTCTTTTTGGCGCTTCCGCGGCGAACCACCAGGCCTCACCAGCCAGCGAATGTGCCGCTTAGTGTGCTCATCTGTGCGCACAACGAAGCCGATTACCTGAGCCGCTTCCTACCCGAGGTTCTGGCACAGGATTATTTTTCATCAGATGGCGTGCCCGCCTTTGAAGTGATTGTGGTGAATGATGCCTCAAACGATGCGAGCGCAGGCATTCTGACAGCCCTGGCTCAGGAACATCAGCATCTGCGCATCGTCACCATAGCTGATGATGAAGCCCGCACTTTCCCAGGTAAAAAATTTCCACTATCGAAGGCTTTGGATGCTGCGCGACACGAACTGGTGGTCTGCACCGATGCGGACTGCCGCCCTGCAGGCAGATATTGGCTTCAGGCACTGGCAGCACCGCTGGTTGCGGGCAAAGAAATCGTAGCCGGATATGGAGGATTTTTTAAAGAAAAGGGTTGGTTGAATGCATTCATACAGCACGAGACGCTAAACACCTTCATGCAGTACAGTGCCTATTGCCGTGCGGGGCTCCCTTACATGGCCGTGGGTCGAAATCTGGCTGCCCGAAAGGCTGCTTTTCTGGAAGCACAACAAAGCCCAGCCTGGTCTGCCTTGCCTTCCGGCGATGATGATTTGCTGGTGCAGGCAGTAGCTACTGCACACAATATGGCTATCGTTGACCAGCCCGAAACCTTCTGTTTTTCTGAACCCAAAAAGAACCTGAAGGAATACCTCGCACAGAAACGCAGGCATCTTTCAACTGCCAAATATTATTCCTGGCGCAGCAAAATTTTGCCCGGACTTTTTGCACTGACTCATGCAGCATGGTGGCTCCTGCTGCTGTTGGCCTGCCTCTTCAGCATGCCCTGGCCTTGCTGGCTTTTGCTCTTCTTGCCCATGCTCCTGCTCTGCTTCATGCAGCAGACCATATCACGGCGGATGCAGACACGTACTACCATCCCAGGATGGCTGCTTTTCTCCCTTGGCTGGCTCCTTTACAATGCCTTACTTGCCCCCTACATGCTATGGAAGACGAAGCAACGCTGGACATAATCAGCAAATATTTTTCGGAGCTGAGCGACACGCAACTGGAGCAGTTCCGGGCCCTGTTGCCACACTACCACGACTGGAACGCACGCATCAATGTGGTGTCCCGAAAAGACATTGACAGCCTGTATGAACGCCACGTGCTGCACTCTTTGTCCATCGCTGCTGTCTGTAGCTTCCGGGAGGGTGCTCAGGTGGTTGATATCGGCACTGGTGGCGGATTTCCGGGTATTCCGCTCGCCATCTTTTTTCCCGATGTTCAGTTCACACTTGCAGACAGCATCGGCAAGAAAATCAAAGTCGTTACGGAAGTGTCGCAGGCGCTGGGGCTGAAAAATGTGACCGCAATTCATGCTCGTGCCGAATCGCTGACAAAAGGAAGCTTCGACTTTGCCGTGTCTCGTGCGGTAGCACCGCTCGGCAGCCTTTGGGCCTGGGCCAAGCCCTTGTTGCGTGTGGGCAGGAAGAGTGAGGAATATGGCAATGGCCTTATCTGCCTCAAGGGGGGCGACCTGGCTCAGGAGTTTGCGGAGAGTGGCGTGAAGCCGCGTGTGTTGCCCATTTCAGAGCTTTTCGAAGAGGCCATCTTTCAGGAAAAATATCTGGTGTACGTGCCCCGGTAGCGCGCTTTCGGCAGAAGCCCCGAAGCTGCCTTATTTTCGCGCCACTTTTTCAAAAGATCGAGAGATATTATGGGTCGCATTTTTGAAGTTCGGAAGGCCACCATGTTTGCCCGCTATGACCGCATGGCGAAGCAGTTTACCCGCATTGGCCGTGAAATCACAATCGCTGTTAAGAAGGGTGGGCCGGAGCCGGACAACAACCCCATGCTCCGTCGCGTCATGCAGAATGCAAAGGGTGTGAACATGCCCAAAGACCGCGTAGAAGCAGCCATAAAAAATGCACTGGGCAAAGACACCAGCAACTACGATGAGGTGATTTATGAAGGCTATGCCCCGCATGGCGTGGCCCTCATGGTGGTGACTGCAACGGATAACACTACACGCACTGTCGCTAACGTGCGCAGCATCTTCAACAAAGGCGGAGGCAGCTTAGGCAATAGCGGCTCCGTAGGCTTTCTGTTCCGGCACCTTGGTGTGTTTAAGATTAAACCCGAAGGGGTAAACCAGGAAGACCTGGAGCTGGAGCTGATTGAATTCGGCCTCGAAGAATTGGGCGAAGACAGCGATGGGAATGTGATTGTCCGCAGTGCCTTCAATGAGTTTGGCAACATGCAAAAAGCCCTTGAAGAACGCGGGCTGGAGGTGATTTCTTCCGAGATTGAATGGATTGCCGAAAACCCGGTTGCCGTCAGTGATGCGCAGGCTGAAGACGTGGAAAAGCTGATTGCCAAACTGGAAGAAGATGATGATGTGCAGCACGTGTTTCACAGCATGGCCTGAGCCAGACTCCCTGTTTTTTCAGAACCTCACATAGCGCTACATTCTGATGAAAGGCGGGTGACTTGTGTTGCGCCAAGGCAGGATACTACTCCCTTTTGTGGTGATGATGTAGTCGGCTTTTGCAGCGCTGATGTTGCTTCCGTTGCGTCGCACACTGAGGGGCCAGTGCTGCTATCAGCTTTTCGCGTGGCTTGTGATGAAGCCGCATCTTCCTTTTCCCATTACGCAGAAAGCTGCACAGCGAAATATCGCTGAAGTGTGCGACGCAACGGATGATTGGGAGCGAACGAAAGCCGACTAAAAAAAAGAACCCGCAAGCATACACTTGCGGGTTCAGGATTGCTGGTTGGTAAGGATTAATAATCCATGCCCATGCCGCCGGGCATACCGCCTGGAGCGTGGCTGTGGGGTGCTTCCTTAGCGGGCTTGTCGGCAATGACAGCCTCAGTGGTGAGGATCATGCTGGCGATGGAAGCCGCATTTTCGAGGGCTACGCGGCCCACCTTAGTCGGGTCAATGACGCCGGCGCTGATGAGGTTTTCGTATTGTTCGGTGCGGGCGTTGAAGCCGAAGTCGGCCTTGCCTTCGCGAACCTTATTGACGATGACGGAGCCTTCGAGGCCTGCGTTTTCAACGATGGTACGCAGAGGGCTTTCGAGGGCGCGACGCACGATTTGCACGCCGGTAGCTTCATCATTGCCTTCGGTCTCGATGTTGTTCAGGCTTTCGATGGCGCGGATGTAAGCCACACCGCCGCCGGCTACGATACCTTCTTCAACTGCAGCGCGGGTAGCGTGCAGGGCGTCGTCCACGCGGTCTTTCTTTTCCTTCATCTCCACCTCGGTGGCAGCACCCACATAGAGTACGGCTACACCGCCGCTGAGCTTGGCGAGGCGCTCTTGCAGCTTCTCGCGGTCGTAGTCAGAAGTGGTGGTTTCGATTTGAGCCTTGATTTGGTTGACGCGGGCAGTAATGCCTTCCTTCTCACCCTTACCACCGACGATGGTTGTATTGTCCTTGTCAATGGTGATGCTTTCGGCCTGGCCGAGGTATTGGATGGTTGCGTTCTCCAGCTTGTAGCCTTGCTCTTCGCTGATGACGATGCCGCCGGTGAGGGTGGCTAAGTCCTGGAGCATTTCCTTGCGACGGTCGCCGAAGCCCGGAGCCTTAACGGCAGCGATTTTCAGGGAGCCGCGCAGCTTGTTGACTACGAGAGTAGCCAGTGCTTCGCCGTCCACATCTTCAGCGATGATGAGCAGCGGGCGGCCGCTCTGTACTGAGCTTTCGAGCAGGGGCAGAATGTCCTTGAGGGTGGAGATTTTCTTGTCGTAGATGAGGATGTAAGGATTGTCCAGCTCAGCCTGCATCTTCTCCGTGTTGGTCACGAAATAAGGAGAGAGGTAGCCGCGGTCGAACTGCATGCCTTCTACGACTTCTACTGTGG
>CAYRJR010000018.1:7815-24555 GCA_964424655.1 uncultured Chitinophagaceae bacterium | reverse complement strand
CAGGCTGATGATGATGTCCACCGTCTTGGTCGTCTGGTCTTTGTAAGCGAGGATATTGTAGTCCTTATAGCCTTTGAAATCCTGAATGATTACCGCTGAGGCATGCCACTTTCCATCCGGTCCCTTATGGAAATTGGAGACAAATTTGATTTCAGAGGCCGTCATCTCTACGCGCTTATAGTTGAGCTGTGAGAGGTGGATGAAATACTGTCTGATTTTTTGAGGCCTCACATCCTTGGAATTGGAGCTGGAAGTAGCTACAATCACATCTTCGTTATTGTCGAAGAGCTTCATGCCGTATTTGATGCTGCCATCTACATCCACTTTCGCGCATAGGTTTTCGCAAACCCGGTAAAAAGCGTTGATCTTTTGCTTCACGCGTGCTTTGATTTGCTCCTCAGGAATGTCCGAGACATTGAAAGCATCGCCACCTTGCTGAGCATCGGAAGAACTGCCGGAAGTATTATCTGAAGTCGTGTTGGAGGCTGTATTAGTTTGAACGCTGGAAGGGTTGTTGTTGGGGCGTTCAGTATTATCCGTCTTAGCGGTTTGCTCGGCAGCTTGCTGTTGGTTATCATCATCGTTCTTATCGCTCTTGTGATGGCGTTTTTTCTTCTTTTCCTTTTTGGAACTTTTGCCATCATCCTTGCTTTTGTCGTCGCTTTGCACCTGGCTGCCGCCCCCATTGCGTATTTGCTCGAGATAGGCAATCCGACTTTCCATTAATTCTTTGGTAGAATAGTCGTGGATGAGCTTAGCCGGGTTTGCATCCTTATCAAAAAGAATGACGAACTGGTGCTGACGGGGTGAATTTTTGGAGCCTTCAGACACGATGAGCAGGCAGACTTTGACCGGTTTTGATGTCGCTGGACGAATCGTGATGGTGTTGTCGCCGGGCACTAATTTGTAATCCCCGCAAAGCGTGTTGTAGTCGCGCACTTCGCCCATAAACTTCAACATGGGATAGGCAGAAGTAGAGACACGGATGGTGTCACCTTTTATGCTGAGATCTTGCGCTTGGCTGCTGAGGCCATTGAAGAAAAGCGCCAGACAAAAGAGGGCGGATAGTTTTAGCGTCTTAGTCATTTTTTTCACCGGGGCTTGGCGGACAAATGTAGCAGCATGACAGGAAGTGTATTGCCGGCAGGTGCTTTCGTCTTGGGAATCGCTCAATACAGAAAAAATCATGCTGAAAAATTCTTTCAAAGAAAAAAAACGATACCAGATACGTACCCGCCAATGGAGACTTTTTAAACATTAGTCAGCATCTACTTCTGTTTTTAAAATCACGTATTCATCATCAGTCACGGCATCTTCAGGTGTCAGGCCTTTCTTTTCGGTTTTGTCCTGCACTTCCACTTCATGGCCGTATCCCATATCCACATACACCCTGCCATCAATGAGCCAACCCTGCCCGCGGATGATGCTGCCTTTGCTCATGAACTGACTATCTAAGCGTAGGTCGCTGAGCAGCTCGAAGCTGAGCAGGTTACCGTCGCGGAAAGGCTTACCATCGGAGACAATTTTTGCGGGCACGAGGTAGCTTTTGGTATCCCTTTTTGCAGGCTTGCCGTCATGAGTCAATTGTACATCCAGTGAGACGAAATCAGATTCATCATCTGAGGCACCGACGGCAGGGCCACGCTCCAGTTTATTGATATCCGTAGCTGCATCTTTATCACCGCCCCCGCTAAAGATGTTGGCACCAAAACCATTCATATAAAGCTCCGGATGCTCGAACAATTCCTTCACCGCAATGAGGCGATAAACATACTCTGCAGTTTCATCGTTGAGCTTCATGTTGAAGTAGTCGCTCCCCTGGCTTTGTACGGTCTTAATGATATTGCCCGGTCCAAAGTTGTATGCAGCCGCAGTGAGTACCCAGGAAGAAACGCCCAGTTTGTTTTTCAGGATATAGAATTGAGAACGCAGCAGTTTACAGGCAGCGATGGTGGACTTTCCGGGGTCATCGCGTTCATCGTAAAGCGGTGTTACGGTTAGGCCCAATTCGCGGGCTACATCGGGCATGAGCTGCCAGAAACCGCGGGCACCGGCATCAGAAGAGACATTCCGAAAGCCACATTCTACGATGGGGATATATTTTAAATCATCGGGGAGGCCATAATACTTCAACCAGGCAGAGATAGCAGGGAAATAGCGCTGTGCCTGAAAACGCAGGTAACGGAGCGTCACGACAGGCATTTGGTTCCGTATGACGTTCATCAGCTTATTGGCAACAAACTCGCGGCTGGTAGGGATAGCTTCGTTACAGAAATATATCTCGTGAGCTTTAGCATTGGCAGTTGCCAGTAGCAGGAATAATGCACATAAAAACTTCCTAATGCCTGAGTAGCTCATCATTTACCTGAATTGAATTACCTGATGCTCCTTCTTCTTCAGCTTGCATTTAGCTAAGCCGCCATATAACTTCGTCATCAAAATTCTTAGAATTTTAACGCCCTTCCAACCCTAAAAAATTCTTGTATGAAAAAACTGTACGCCTTGCTTGTTCTGATTGTCACGTCAATGCTCATGACCACGTGGATATATGCACAGACAGTCACCATCACTTCCATCAGCCCGGCAGGTCCGTATTGCTCTGGCGATGCGGTTACAGTTACTTATACCGTGACATCGCCCAGCAATTTTGCTCAAAACCAGGATTTCAAGGTAGAAATCAGTGATGCATCGGGAACATATCAGGCTACACCGCCTGTGATCGGTAGCAGGGATAATGCAGACGATGGTGGAAGCATTAATGTGACGATACCTACTGTCGCCAGCACGGGAACCGGTTATACGATTCAGGTTTCTGCCTATAGGCATTCAGACGGTTCACACACGACAACATCTGCCTCTAGCTCTGCTTTCACAATCAATCCCATTCCGACACCGACCCTGACACCCAGCTCAACCAATGTGTGTAAAAATGGAAACATAACCTACACTACCGAGGCGAGCATGTCAAGCTACGTTTGGGGATTTGGTGCTTTGACTTTAGGTACCGATTATGCTATCGTTTCTGGTGCTACTGCGGGCAGCAATACTGCGGTCATTCAATGGCTGACAACAGGCACAAATAGTATTTCTATCAACTACACTGCCAGTGGCTGCACCAATCCTTCAGCTACCAGTTCAGCGGTTACCGTTCACTCACTTCCCACGATCACTTATTCGCCTGCGGCTCCTACTGATGCCTGTTTAGGCGCTCCCGTTACTTATACTACCCAATCCGGGAAGAGTAACTATATGTGGCTGGTGCCTGGTAGCACACTGGGTACGGACTATACCATCACCGGCGGAGGGACAAACGACAATAGCGCCACCATCACCTGGCTCACAACAGGTGCAAAAAGTGTAGCAGTGAATTATCAGAATGGCAATGGATGTGGTGCTGCAAGTGCCACCACCGCTAATACTACGGTACATGCCTTGCCTGTAGCTTCTTTTACGTCAGCACCGGGTGCTCCGGTATGTCCCAATGTGGCTACCACATACACTACTCAGTCTGGGGCTGCAGCCGGTTCTTATGTTTGGACTATTCCGGGAACTCAGGGTACAGACTACACCAAAACAGGCGGGACAACAAACAGCAATACGGCTACGATTACCTGGCTCACATCAGGCAGCAAGACCGTAACTGTAAACTATGAAGATGCTAATGGCTGCAGCTCCGTAGCCAATGCCAGCAATACCGTGACGGTAAATCAAATAGTCAGTACACCGGATTTTGGAGTTTTAGGTTCTACTTCTGCACGCTGCCAGGCTGCAGGTGTATTGAGTTATCCTGCCAGCGCAGCAAATTCAACGAGCATTACTTATTCTTTAGATGGGCCAAGCATCACCGGAGGGAACAGCATTAACACAACTACTGGTGATGTAACCTACCTGTCCACATGGACAGGGACATCGGTAATTACTGCATCTGCAGCAGGTTGCGGAGGACCCAAAACTGCAACTCATACAGTTACCAACAATTCTTTGGTTGGTCCTGCCAGCTTTACGATGGGAGCAACTTCTACACGTTGTCAGGGAGCCGGGAATGTTACTTACACTGCTAATGCCACAAACAATACCGGGCTGTCTTATGCTCTAGATGCGGCCAGCGTAACAGCAGGAAATTCGATTAATTCAGGAAACGGAAAAGTAACTTATGATGCAAACTTCAGCGGCACATCCGTGATTACTGTGACTGCTAATGGATGTACGCCACAGACAGCGACACACACCGTAACCATCGTAGGCAATCCCGTATTTGCGATGGGGGCAACGAGTGCTCGTTGTCAGGCTTTCGGCACTGTGACCTATGCAGCTACAGCTACGAATGCAACAGGCATTAGCTATTCGCTTGACGCGGCCAGCACAACTGCCGGCAATGTCATCAATTCCGCAACCGGGCAAGTGACCTATAGCAATACTTATAGTGGCAACAGCACCATTACAGCAACAGCAACTGGATGTGGTACTAACCTTACCAGCACCCATGCTGTTACAATCAATCCAAGCGTTGGGGCTGTTAGTTTCGTTGGGGCCTCTGCAACCGCTTGTCAGGGCTCTTCGGTTACCTATACCGCTACTGCCAGCAATGCCAGCAGCATTACTTATTCGCTGGATGCAGCAAGTATCACTGCAGGAAATTCGATAAATGCAACAACAGGCTTGGTGCATTACGCCAATAGCTTTACCGGCACTTCTTATGTCACGGCAACTGCAACGGGCTGCGGCGTCACGACAACGGCCACTCAGACAGTGGTCATCACACCTGTAGTAACGCAACCAATTTTTAATGTCGGCCCATTAGATACAATCTGCCAGAATGCGGGCAACATTACCTACACCGCTTCTGCTGCCAATACGATTGCGCCGATGAGCTATAGCCTTTCACCTGGTGCCGCCGGAAGCATCAACAGCGCTACCGGTGTACTCACATACAACGCCACTTATACTGGTGCGCTTACCATCACAGCTACTGCCACAGGCTGCAATGGAACTTCTACCAAAGACTTTGATGTGTATGTCCGGCCAACAGTAGCAGCACCTGTATTTGGTGCAGGTTCAATTACGCTTCGCAAACAGGGTTCTGGTGTCAATACTTTTTCCGCGACAGCAGCTAATGCCAGCAGCATCATCTACTCTATGTCACCTGCTTCAGCTGGAAATATTGTCTCTAACTCTGGTGATGTGACCTGGAATCCTACTTTCTCTGGGAACGACACCATCACTGCCACAGCTTTTGGTTGTAATGCTACACCAGCAACCAAACACATTGTCACGGTAGTGCAGACACCCATCTTCATACTAGGCGCTTCCAGCACGCGATGCCAGGGTAGCGGCAACCAGGTTTATACAGCAAACTCATCCAATGGTGCTGTGAGCTATTCCCTACGTACCCTTCCTAACAATCCAGGGACGACAATTAATAACAGTACAGGCTTGGTTACTTATAGCTCCAACTTCTTCGGGACAGCAATCATCTCGGCTGTGGCCACCAATGGTGCTGTGACAACGGACTCTGCCCAACATATCGTGACCGTAAATAAGGCACCACAGCTCACTGCACCTACCCCAACGGCAAAGACAATATGTAGCGGCGATAGCACCCGAATTTCATTAGTAGCCACCAGCGGTGCCGGCAGTAGCTTCACCTATGTGACAGCCGGCGGGCCTTTCATCACTGGTAAAAGTGGCGGGGTTCTGAGTTATATCAATCAGGCATTGGTAAACACCAGCAATGCCAACCCCGATTCAATCTATTATATCGTGACGGTGACCTCTGCTGCACTTTGTCCAAGTCTGGTTCCTGATAGCATCCTGGTGCGCGTGAATCCTAAGCCGGTTCTTGCGGCGTTATTGCCCCGTACTATTTGTAGCAAAGACACGGTCAATTTTAGCCTGAGTGCATCGGCTCCGAGCACCTTTGTTTACACAGAACGAAATGATGCTAACATCCGAAATGCCTTCGGTAGTGGCGGGTCTTCTATTAATCAAATGCTGGAGAATACGGACTCCAGTTCTTCACCGATAACTGGTGCCGTAGTTTATCGCATCGTGCCGACCTCTTTATTCGGTTGCGTAGGCAATGCTGATAGTGTGACCGTGACTGTAAAGCCTGCACCTAGGGTAATATTCTCACCCGGTGCTGCAGTGGCTCGTTGCAGTGGCACATCCAGTGCCATCAGCCTTTCTGCTAATGTGCCTTCAACTTTCACATGGACTACCGCAGCCATTACATCCAAAGGCTTTGTGTCTGGTAATTCAGCAGGCTCGGGTTCCAACATCAACCAGACTTTGGTGAACAGCAGCAACTCGCAATCAGACTCCATTATCTATACCGTAACCCCGACTACAGTTTCCAGCTCACCAACCTGCGTGGGACCGCAGAGTACGGTCGTAGTTACCGTCAATCCGAAGCCTGTACTGACTTCGATTTTATCCGATAGTGTGTGCAGCAATTCAAGCACCAACACACCGCTCTCGGCAAGCCTGCCCAGCACTTATGCATGGAGCTTAGGGACCAATAATGGTGGTATTACAGGAGCAACAGCACAACCCATCAGCACTGCGCTTTCCGCTATAAGCCAAAAGCTCGTCAACCCTTCCTTCGTCAATGCCGGCTCAATAGATTATATCGTCACACCGACCGCTACAGTACTGGGTAATTGTGTTGGAAATCCTTCGACAGTTACCATTACCGTCAACCCGCAACCTAAGCTGACCAGCCCGACAACCGCCAGCATTTGTAGCGACACACGCCTGAAATACACACCCACTTCATCCGTAGCAACTGGCAGCACAACCTTCACCTACGACCGGACTGCACAGGCATCCAGTATTCCAAACCAATTCCAGGTTACTACAGTTGGCATCAATGACTCTCTGTCTTCACACTACTTACTCGACCCGACTAATGTGGATTACAATTTCACTTTGAAAACAGATGCCGGCTGCGTATTAGGCGATCAGCATTTGACCGTAACAGTGAACCCGACACCCGATACACCAGGTATTGCCATCTTCCCGCTCACCAGGCTTTGTAATGGAGCTACAGACATGAACTTCATCGCAAGCAGATTGCCCGATCCGCGAGAATATTTCATCTGGAGTACGGTGAATGCAGGTATTCCTATTCAAAAAGCGGACTCAACGGCCAGCCAAAATGCACTGATAAGCTTCCCTGCAGCAGGCAATGCGAATGTGGTAGTCAACTCCATGTCGCGCGGATTTGGCTGCAAGGGGAAACCCAGTGTAAAGGGCTTCAATGTCAGCAATGCCATTGGTGCGCAAAGCATCAATGTGGTGCTGTTTGCCAACAACCTCGTAGCTCAAGTCAGCAGTGCCGAAGCCTTCCAATGGGGATTTGACCGCAAGCTGGATCTGGACTCAACACTCATTGCCGGACAAACGGCTCAGAATTATGACACCCGTAATGGCTTCAACACAGACGTGAATCACTATTGGGTAATGGTTCGTTTTGGAGATGGCTGTGTTCAGAAAGGATATTTCAATGCACCTGTGCTCAGCGTCACACAACAAAGCAATACAGAAGGCAATGAAATGAAAGTGTATCCAAACCCGGTACAGGAATCACTTTCCGTTGAGCTAATCAGCAAGACGCAAGGGAAACTCAGCTACGAAATCTGCGACATCACCGGTAGGCGTTTATTATTGACTCAAAGCGATGGGAAACGTACTCAAATCAATGTAAGTAATCTCACTCCAGGCTCATATAGTATCATCTGCCTGAAAGATGGCCAACGTATCGCCACAGCCCGTTTTATCAAGAACTAAAAAAACAACACAGGCAACATGAATCCCTTTTCAATAAAATCACTGATTGGCCTGCTTGCTTTGACGATGCCGGCTATGGTAGCCCACGCTCAAAATACTGGCGACACTGCAAAGAACACCACCACACCCGAGCTGAAAGAGCTAATCAACTCCGCCCCACTTCATAAGTTGAAAAGCCTGGACGAGGTACTACCCCGCTGGTCTTTTGACCTCAACTATCGCTTCGGTGTCCTGAATCAAACGATGCAGTTTATTGACTTTAAAAAAGCTTATGGCCCGAACAACCAAAGCTCTTCCAGGTATGTCGCGCCCAAGTTCACCAATGGCACAGGCAATGGCGGTGAATTATTCCTGAACTATTTCTTCAGCAAAAACCGCATGTGGGGCCTCGGTCTCGGCGCACAATACATTCGCTACATGGGCCAGAACTGGATGGATGATATGTATTCCGACTATCAGGCCACAGACAGTAAAGGCAGGATATATCGCCAGATTATCCGCAGCAATGGAACCCTCAAAGAAGATGTCAACATAGACAACCTGAATATCCCACTGTTGCTGCGATTCAAGCATCAATTCGGGCGTGCACAGAAGCCTTCCAACTTCGGCTTTTCCTTCGATATAGGTCCTGTCTTTGGCATCTACAACCAAACCGCTTCCGATGCTTCAGGTAAGTTCAGCTATGAGGCTGTGTACAAACTTTCCAGTGATAAGTCAGCTATCGTTTCTGGCTTTGATGCAGGTGTACCGCCCAACACCAACACATCATGGGTGCTCACAGAAGCTGCCTACAATTCTGTTCACAACGATGGGCAGGCTAGCGCTTATCTTGATGGTATCCGTCGCCAGAATGCAGGCTTCAATGTGGGGCTGAATAAAGACATTGCTCCTTCCCAACGCAGCCAGGATGCCAGTTACAACACTATTTCTATGGGCGCATTACTGCAATTGGGACTCAGCTATCAGCTCAGCTACCATGTTACGTTTATGCTGAATGGCTACTACATGTATCAGCGCTACCGCAACACCGGCAACGATAATTATCACCCAACAGACTATGTCGTGGAAGAAGCCGGCAACCTCTATGGCAGCTACAAGCCACTCACCTCAGGATTCAGCAATTCAGACTATTCCAGCTATGGTATCACGGCTGGGTTTCGGGTCTTCTTTGGTGAAAAGCGGGACATTGATGGCGATGGTGTCCCGGATGCTATTGACCGTTGTAAACTTGACTTCGGAGAAGCCCGTTTCAATGGTTGTCCCGACCGCGACCACGATGGCATTCCGGACGCAGAAGATGGATGTCCGGATGAACCGGGTGACGAAGGCACAAATGGATGTCCGGACGCCGACCACGATGGCGTGCCTGATAAGGTGGACAAATGCCCCTACGAATATGGCGAATTACGTAACGGCTGCCCGGTTACCACCACAGCACAATACACACCCATTGACAGCACGCTGCGTGTAGAAACCGGCGCCTTGCTGCCACCGCATATCGTGCTCGAAACTGATGTGCTCTACTGTGCCTTCAAGCGTTCCGACATTCAGGATTCAGTTTCGAAAGTGCTGGATTATGCGGTGCGCGTGCTGGGTAAGAATCCCAAAGTGGTCATCTATCTGAGCGGCTATACAGACGACATTGGCGATGAACGCAGCAACCTCTTCCTCTCTTACGAGCGAGCTAAATCAGCAAAGAAATACCTCATGGAACATGGTATTGAATCGAAGCGCATCATCATCGGTTCTTATGGCATGGACAATCCTGCCGTACCCAATAATTCACCCGCCAATCAGGCTAAAAATCGCCGGGTTGAAATGCGACTCCTGCTACCGCTCTAAAGAAGTTTTGGCTTAGATGCGAGGCCGCCCCAACTGGGCGGCTTCGTTTTTTTTTGAAAAATATGTGCTTAGAAAATTCGAAAAAGCATTCCTTTGCGCCCACCGTTTTTTAACCAGACGGCATTTCTGCAAAACATTTTTTGCACTGCTACTACGATGAAAAAAACCTTTCTGCTACCGGTGATGGCTGCCCATTGTGCTGCCTTGCGTGCCGGCGCTGGTTTTTTTGCCGAACCGATTTTGGCTGCGGCTTTTTTTCACACACCCCTGTTGAGCCCAATCCGACGTTGATACCGGCGTCTCTGCCGGCAATTCCCGTTTGCTGAGCTGCTGTCTTCTTCCTGAGGATGGCCGCATGGCGCATTGTCTCTGCTTGCCCCGCAGAGTCAGCTCATCATTTTTCATTCAACCTGTTTATCCCAATAAGGGAATCATGAACCACACCTTCAGGGTGATGGTAGCAAATGGCTGCCACACCCAATTTGCCGACGCTATTTGTGATGAAATGGCCGCTTCTGCCCTAGCAAGAGGCACCGGCATTGCACGGCGTACTCCAGAATACCTGCGGCAAAAAATGGAAGAAGGCAAAGCCGTCATTGCGCTGAATCAACAAGGCGAATGGGCCGGTTTCTGCTATATCGAAACCTGGAGCCACGGCACTTATGTCGCAAACTCAGGCCTCATTGTGCATCCCAACTTCCGGAAAAGTGGGCTGGCACGGGAAATCAAAAACATGATTTTCCGACTAAGCCGTTCGAAATATCCGGAAGCCAAAATCTTCGGATTGACGACCGGCCTGGCCGTTATGAAAATCAATTCTGAACTCGGTTACGAGCCGGTTACGTATTCAGAACTGACCCAGGACGATGCCTTCTGGGAAGGCTGCAAGAGCTGTGTGAATTATCAAACCCTGATGAATAAAGAACGGAAGAACTGCCTCTGCACCGCAATGCTTTTTGACCCTTCAGCAATAATCAAAGAGCCACTCCTCAAGCCTTCCGTCCGCTTCATACTCACTAAAAGGCTCCGGCTTTTCAGCAGGATGAAAAGCCAAAAACTATCTCAATTCAAGACTGTAACCCACCATACATTCTGACCTCATGAAAAAAGTAGTACTCGCCTTCAGTGGCGGACTTGACACGAGCTTCTGCGCCTTTCACCTGCACAAAGAATCTGGCTTCGAAGTACATGCCGTAACCATTCAAACTGGCGGATTTAGTGATGAAGAATTACAAGCCATAGAACAACGGGCTACTGACTTGCATGTGGCATCATTCAAAGTCTTAGACCTCACGCAGCAGTATTACGAAAGCTGTATCCGCTTTCTGATTTTCGGGAATGTCTTGAAGAATTCAACTTATCCGCTCAGTGTGAGTGCAGAGCGCATGTTGCAGGCTATCAGCATTGCGGAGTATGCAAAGGAAATCAGTGCGGACGCTATCGCTCACGGATCCACAGGCGCAGGCAATGACCAGGTTCGTTTTGATATGGCTTTCCAAAGCATGCTGCCGGGCATAGATATCATCACACCTATCCGCGACCTGCGCCTGAGCCGGGAAGCAGAGATTGAATGGCTCTGCGCACAAGGTGTTGAATTGGATTTCAGCAAGGCGAAATACAGCATAAACAAAGGCCTCTGGGGCACTTCCGTGGGCGGGAAAGAAACACTCACGAGCAAAGAATACTTACCTGAAGATGCCTGGCCTACGCCATGCACAGCCGATAGGCCCATTGAGTTGAGTCTTCAATTTGAAAAGGGAGAACTCAGTGCCATCAATGGGGTAGCTGGGAATCCAGTATCACTGATTCAGCAACTACAAGCAATAGCGCAACCTTATGGGATTGGCAGAGACATCCACGTGGGCGACACTATTATTGGTATCAAAGGCCGTGTCGGTTTCGAAGCTGCAGCACCACTCATCATCATCAAGGCACACCACCTACTCGAAAAACACACCCTCAGTAAATGGCAGCTTTATTGGAAAGAACAACTCGCCGGCTGGTATGGCCATTGGCTGCATGAAGGGCAGTTCCTGGACCCAACGATGCGGAATATCGAATGCTTTCTGGAAGACACACAGAAAACCGTAAGCGGCACCGTGTTCGCACGGCTGGAACAAAAGCACTTCACCCTGACTGGTATCGAATCAGAGCATGATTTGATGAATCCACAATTCGGATCCTACGGTGAAATGAACAACACCTGGGATGGAAATGATGTGCGTGGCTTCGCAAAAATTTTTGGAAATGGTGTCTCCATTTACCATCGGGTCAATGATAAAAATGAAACAATGGTCAGCCATGCAACATCATAAGAACATTCGCGCAGGCATTGTAGGAGCGGCCGGTTACACTGGCGGAGAACTGATCCGCATTTTACTCCGGCATCCATATGTAGCACTTGCTTTTGCGCAAAGCCGCAGCAGTTCTGGCAAGCCCGTACACAGCATTCATCAGGACCTGACGGGCGAAACAGAGCTTACTTTTTGCAAAGAGGCAGCCTCAGATGTTGATGTTATTTTCCTCTGCCTTGGCCACGGTGAGTCGCGAAAATTTCTTTCAGAACAGTCCTTTGCTGACGAGATAAAAATCATTGATCTCTCTCAGGACTTCCGAATAAATGAGCAATCCGTACAAGGCACAAGACACTTTGTGTATGGCCTTCCCGAATGGAATAAAGCGGCCATAAAATCAGCAGGAAATATTGCCAACCCAGGTTGTTTTGCTACTGCAATTCAACTTGGCCTCTTACCGCTTGCTGCAAATGGGTTACTCGGGGCTGTGTATGCAACCGGCATCACGGGCAGCACGGGGGCAGGTCAGTCTTTATCTGCGAGCAGCCATTTTAGTTGGCGTTCCGGAAATATTCAGTCATACAAAACATTGCGACATCAGCACCTGCAAGAAGTGCATCAAACGCTCAGTAGCGCAGCACATGGCCAGCAAACAGAGGTTCATTTCGTTCCATGGCGCGGCGATTTCACAAGGGGCATATTCGTCAGTGCAGTAGTGGGCTGCACCATCAGTGAAGCAGAAGTATTCGAGTTGTTTCAGCACTATTACCAGGATGCATGTTTCACTCACATCAGTCAAAAGCCAATTGACCTGAAGTCTGTCGTAAACACGAACAAATGCTTCATCTCGCTGGAAAAATCAGGCGACAAACTTGCTATTCATTCCGCCATTGACAACCTATTGAAAGGGGCATCGGGGCAGGCAGTTCAAAACATGAATCTTCTTTTTGACTTGCCTGAAGATGCAGGCTTAAGATTGAAGGCAACCGCTTTTTAAAAAACATAACGATGAATTTATTCGACGTCTATCCACTGCAAGATGTACCCATCAAACAGGCTCATGGTAGCTATCTGTGGGATACAAATGGGCATCGCTACCTGGATTTATATGGTGGTCATGCTGTGATTTCAATTGGGCATTCACACCCACACTATGTAGCCCGAATCAACAGCCAATTGCAGAAAATAGGATTCTATTCAAACTCTGTAAAGCTTTCGATACAGCAAGAACTTGCAGAATTGTTGGGTGAAGTTTCTGGCAAAAAAGACTACCAACTATTCCTATGTAACTCCGGGGCAGAAGCCAATGAAAATGCATTAAAGCTTGCTTCTTTCCATACCGGCAGAAAAAAAATAGTAGCCTTTTCAGGGGCCTTTCATGGTCGCACATCACTGGCAGTTGCCGCTACTGCCAATACGGACATCATTGCCCCTGTGAATGAAACAGACCATGTGCATTTCCTGCCCTTCAATGATGTGACCGCATTGGAGAACTGGTTTACAGATGAAGGAGAAAACACGGCTGCAGTAATTGTAGAAGGCATACAAGGTGTCGGCGGTATCCGGATTGCCAGTGATGCATTTCTGCAATCAATTCGCAGGCTGTGCGACAAATCAGGGAGCATATTCATCGCCGACAGCGTGCAGTGTGGTTATGGCAGGACAGGGAATTTTTTCTCTCATGATTATTCTGGTGTCCAAGCCGATATCTATTCGGTTGCAAAGGGAATGGGCAATGGGTTTCCTGTGGCCGGCATCATCATCGCACCACACATCAAACCAAGGCACGGTTTGCTCGGCACAACATTCGGTGGCAATCCATTGGCGTGTGCTGCGGCATTAGCAGTGTTGGAAGTGATACTCGAAGAAAACCTGATGCATCAGGCAGATGTTACCGGTCAATGGCTGATGAAACAACTGCAGCAATTCCCTGCACTGAAACAAATCCGGGGGCGTGGATTGATGATTGGTTTCGATGTTCCAGAGCATACTACACTGAGAAAAATCCTGCTTAGCAGGCACCGGATTTTCACTGGCGAGGCTAAGTCCAATGTCATTCGCCTACTGCCGGCACTCAATCTGAAACAGGAAGAAGCCATGCACCTGATGGATGCGCTCCGGCATGAATTACAAGTAACGTCAACAACAAGTTGATTCGGGTTATTACAAAAAGCCAAGCAACGTGAAACATTTTTTATCTGTAGAAGACGCAGGCAATATTGATGCCTTATTGGACCTGGCCGAATCATACAAAGTCGCACCACTGAAGGATGCAACAATCGGAGCGGGGAAACGGCTAGGATTATTGTTTTTGAACCCCTCCTTACGCACTCGTCTCAGTACACAAATAGCCGCATCCAACCTGGGTCTGGAAACTATCTTATTCGATGTGGGAAAGGATGGCTGGGCGCTGGAACTGGAAGATGGCGTTGTAATGAATGGCAGCAATGTGGAGCATATACGGGATGCAGCACCCGTACTCGGAAGCTATTTCGATATACTGGGGGTGCGCAGTTTTCCCACATTAAAAAATCGGGAGCAGGATTACACCGAAGTCTTGCTACAACAATTACTGCGCCATGCAGACATACCGTTATTGAGCCTGGAGAGTGCAACACTACACCCACTTCAAAGTCTGGCCGACTTGCTGAGCATTCGTGAGCAATGGAAAGAGAAACGGCGCCCCAAAGTAGTGTTGAGTTGGGCGCCACATGTGAAGCCACTGCCGCAATGCGTGGCCAATTCTTTTGCCGAATGGATGATAGCCTGGGGAGCAGCAGATTTTACCATCACTCACCCTGAAGGATATGCACTGAAAGAAACATTTACCAGGGGTGCTACGATTGTGTATGACCAGGCAGATGCGCTACGCGATGCCGACTTCGTCTATGTAAAGAATTGGAGCGCTTATGAAGATTATGGATCCATGCCTCAGGTGCGTGGAGACTGGATGCTGACGACAGAAAAACTCGTCGAAACACAACATGCAAAAGTGATGCACTGTCTTCCGTTACGTCGCAATGTAGAGCTCAGCGATTCCGTTTTAAACACATCTTCCAGCATCGTCACAAATCAGGCTGCCAATCGTGTATGGGCCGCTCAGGCAGTGCTTTCCAAACTCTTGAATCCATGATCGAATCGAGCACAATTACAGTAGTAAAAATTGGTGGGAATGTGATGGACGACCCACGAAAACTGCAAGTATTCCTCAGATTATTTGTAGCAATTGATGGTCAGAAAATCTTAGTGCATGGCGGAGGGAAAATTGCCACGACAATCGGTAATCGTTTAGGTATCGAATCAAAGTATGTGGCAGGCAGGCGCCTCACTGACAAGGCATCATTAGACCTGGTAACAATGGTGTATGGCGGGCTACTGAATAAGCAAATCGTTGCGGCACTTCAGGCACTCGACTGCCAGGCAATGGGGCTGAGCGGTGCCGATGGAAATAGTATCCTGGCAAAACGAAGAGAAGCAACTGAAATTGATTATGGCTTCGTAGGTGATGTTTCAGAACGCGGTGTCAACACAGCTTTTCTGCTCAGCTTGCTTCAATCCGGTATCGTACCGGTGATAGCGCCACTCACCCACGATGGCAACGGGAGTTTGCTAAACTCGAATGCTGACAGCATCACACAAGCCGTAGCCACTGCCCTATCTCAGGTCAGAGCAACAAGAATCATTTATTGCTTTGAAAAGTCAGGCGTTCTGCTCGATCCAAACAATGAAACATCCGTCATTCAAAAAATCAATGCAACAAACTTTCTGGAGCTAAAAGAATCGGGGCGAATCACTGATGGTATGATACCGAAACTGAGTAATGCTTTTAAAGCCATTGAAGCTGGCGTTTCCACTGTCGTAATAGGGCAAGCAGAAGAATTACTACAACTCATTGATGGGTCAAAAGGCACTCAGATTATATGAATGCACTACAAGCAACAACCAGAGATAGCCATCCTGCAAGCTCATTGTATGATGATGCCGTAGCTCTGCTTTGCAAGCTCATTGCCACTCCTTCTTTCAGCCGCGAAGAGCAGGACAGTGCAGTGGTGTTGCGGCAGTTCATGGCACAAAGAGGGCTACAGCCACAGCAATACGGCAACAATGTTTGGGCAAAGAATCACCACTTCGACCCGGCAAAACCAACATTGTTGCTCAACGCTCATCACGACACCGTCCGCCCCAATGCAGGGTATTCGCGCGAGCCTTTTTCACCCAGCCAGGAAGCCGGGAAGCTCTTCGGCCTGGGCAGCAATGATGCGGGCGGATGCTTAGTATCCTTGCTTGCTGCATTCCTGCATTTTTATCACCAGAAAGGGCTTGCCTATAATTTGATTTTTGCAGCCAGTGCAGAAGAGGAGAACTCAGGCTCGGGGGGCATGTCATCACTACTGCCTTTACTCGGGAATATTGACTGTGCCATCGTGGGCGAACCCACAGGCATGGAAATGGCTGTTGCTGAAAAAGGATTACTGGTTCTGGATTGCAGTGTGGCGGGCATTGCCGGTCATGCAGCTCGTGACGGAGGCGAGAATGCGATTTACAAAGCGCTTCCGGATATAGAATGGTTTCGCAGTTTCCGTTTCCCCAAAAACTCTGCCTTACTGGGTGCATGCAAGATGACTGTCTCGATGATTCAGGCAGGCACGCAACACAACGTCATACCATCAACCTGTCAATTCACTGTGGACGCTCGCATAAACGACTGTTATAGTCACGAAGAAATACTGCAAATCGTACGACAACATACTGCCTGCAACATCCAACCCAGAAGCATGAGACTGCGTGCTACCCGTATCAGTGAGACACATCCATT
>CAYRJR010000018.1:0-7805 GCA_964424655.1 uncultured Chitinophagaceae bacterium | reverse complement strand
GGGAAACAATCCTTCGGCTCTGACACGCTTTCTGATAAGGCATTGATGCCTTTCCCAACTCTGAAAATGGGGCCGGGAGACACTGCACGAAGTCATACGGCAGACGAATTCATTTTCCTCAGCGAAATCGAAACAGGTATCGCAGACTACATCTCAATACTCAATCAATTGCTATGAAACTTTGGGAAAAGCAAAGCACTGAAAGCCCTGCGAGCCTGGTAGAAACATTTACAGTGGGGTCGGATCGTGAATTTGACATGCTCCTTGCTCCTTACGATGTGCAAGGCACACTCGCGCACATCGCCATGCTACACGATGTGAGACTGATCAGCCAACACGATTACGAAGCCATAAGAATGGAGTTGCTTGCTATTGCAACAGACATTTCTGAAGGCAGATTTGCAATTAGCAATGATGTAGAAGATGTGCATTCACAAATAGAGCAATTACTCACAGAACGACTTGGGGAAGCTGGCAAACGCGTACATACAGGTCGTAGCAGAAACGACCAGGTTGCCCTTGACATCAAGCTTTACCTGCGTGATGCTATTCTTGAAATCAAATCACTTTCTGCACAACTTTTTGATTTGCTACTCTCCCTAAGTGAGCAACACAAGCAGACATTGATGCCGGGCTACACGCACATGCAAATAGCCATGCCTTCTTCCTTCGGGTTGTGGTTTGCCGCATGGGCTGAATGCATGACAGACGACCTGGAAATGATAGCCGCTGCATATGCTGTGGTCAACAAAAATCCTCTGGGGAGCGCAGCAGGATATGGCTCTTCATTTCCTTTGAACAGAGAAAAGACAACTGCTCTATTAGGCTTCCGCACCTTACACCATAACGTCATTGCCGCCCAGATGAGCCGTGGGAGAACAGAAAAAATCGTGGCCATGAGCATCGCCTCTCTGGCTTCAACACTTGGCAGGATGGCTATGGATATATGCCTGTATTCGGGTCAGAATTTTGGGTTTTTTCATTTGCCAGACTCACTGACTACAGGCAGTAGCATCATGCCGCACAAAAAAAATCCGGACATTTTTGAGCTTATCCGGGCACGCTGCAATCGCATTCAGGCCTTACCCAATGAGATTTCTCTATTGCTGAACAACTTGCCATCGGGCTATCACCGCGACCTGCAACTCACAAAAGAAATTCTCTTCCCTGCTATTCAATCACTGAAAGATTGTATGCGCATCCTGCTGTTTGCCTTACCTCAGATTCACCTGAATCCAAACATCCTTGATGATGCCAAATACAGGCATCTATTCAGCGTTGAAACGGTAAACGAATTAGTGACTCAGGGTGTCGCATTCCGCGAAGCATATCAAATTGTAGGGCAAAATATTGCTTCAGAACGCTATCAACCTGAAAGCTTCAATCCGGAGACACACAGCCATACAGGCGCATTGGGCAATCTTGCCTTGGAGCAAATCCGCAAAGAATGGAATAACGTGATGCATAAATTCTAATCAGGGAAGTTCCCGACAGAATTTTCAGGGGAGCTTCATCATGCATCTTAGGCCTGCAACACCAGAGCATCTTCCAGGAGCTGATCCTCTGCCAGGCTGAGCTGTGACAGCATGCGTGCACTCGCTTCACCACAGGCAAACTGAGGCAAATGAAGCCGGTAATATTCGATGCCCTGTAACAGGTTTTTGCGGAAGTTTTCTCGGCTGCGCAGAAACTTATCGGTCAGGCTCATTTTGCTTTTATGCAGTTCTTTTCGGAAGTAGCGGATATAGAGTTGTAGCTCATTGACGAACACATGGGGGCGGGGAATTGCATTGCCCACAAAGCCTCTGCCGTAGATATGGTCAATCATTTCGCGCAAGCTGAAAGTGCCTGAGAAAAAAGCCAGATTGGGCCCCGGGCATATCGTAACTGCTGTCAGGTTGTGGCGAATGGGCAGGTCATTATTATGGCTCGCCGACACGCTCAATCCTTCGCAGAGGCAATCTTTTTCAACCACGGCATCCACAGCCTGTTTGAGTTCTTCTTCAGGAAGCCCGCTCGCTTCAAGCTGTTTGATTTTGAGATGCTGGTATTGCCTGGATGAAGTGCAGATTGGCTGTTCCGTGAATTCCGTGTTGCTGGAAAGATATTTTTTGTAGCAGGGGCTGCCTGGCCTGTCTTTTTCTATACGGCGCTTGCGCTGTGCCTCCGAGGTGCTGGGCTTGAAATTGTTGAATGGCACTCCCAGTGGAGAGGCATGACTCAGGTAAAAATCTTCCGGCTTTGCTGTAGCAAGCTGCTCTAACGTATGCTGATCAACACCTGTAGCCTCAGGCACCAGCAGGAAAGGACTGCCCCAGCCCACGCTGTCAAGGCCGTAATATTCCAACAGCAGACGATGCTCATCTGCCGTGCCGATACCACCCTGGGCAGTGATACGTTGTTTCGGCATTTCAGTAAAAACAGGCTTGCCGGACTGACGTAAACTTTCATTGCAGATGTCGAAAAGTTCTTTACGCAGTGAGGCTCGTTTCTCCCGAAATTCTTCCAGAATCGGGCCTTGCAAAATCCCCTCAGTTGGGAAAGCATGACCACCACAATTCAATCCCGATTCAATGCGGAATTCAGAAACCCAGATTCCTTTTTTAGCCAGGATCTTTCCCTGCACATGTGCCGAGCGATAATCACTCACCTTAAGAATAACACGTTTGAAAAGTGAGCCATCCTCATTTGGAAAAAAACAGTCGAATCGTTCCAAATAGCTGTACAGGCGCGGGTTGTAGCCTGCAGAAAGCACCAGCGAAGCCTGTAGTGTACTTTGAGCAAAGCCCCGCAAAGCAGCCATCGCATCTGCAAATTCCGCAGGCAGCTTGCTCCCGTCTTTTGCATAGTTGTCTTTGTCCACCTTGGCCATGATGTTGACATCAATGGAACCAAACTGAAGCGTGGCACGCAGTTGTGCTTCTGCTGCCAGTCGTTCGGTAGAACCCGGAACCATCCGCAGCATGGCCTTATAATCCATTTTCAAAGCAGAATCAGGAAGCAGCTCGAAGTACTTGCAGATGTCTGTACCCGGAGCAAAGGCTTGCTGTTGCAATGTCCCCAATTGCCGGGTCAGAAGCTCCTGCATCGCATCCAGGCTGGCAGTGATGCGGCGTGCTCTGCTGTCTTTGGCTTGCGAGGTGATTGGTTCGTAAGGGCGTTCCAACTGTCGGCAATAATGCATCCGCATATCTTCCAGCAACTGGTCATCCACAATCGAAACGACAGAAGCAATACCAAAACGCGCCACCTTAAGTGGTGTGTCAATAGTGAAGGAAATCCCCATTACGGGAATATGGAAGCTGTGGACAGAATCTTGCATGTGCGAATGAGCGCTGGTTCGGGCGCGCAAATGTCCCTTCACAGATGCAGTCTAAAACTGCCCAATATCATCTTCTATCCGGCATCAGTAACTATCTGATTCTTTTAACAGGCATAAATTCCATACGGCTTTCTGCTGAAGCAGGGAGACAGAAATCCTTCTTAAAAAAGACTGATGAATACAGCCTGAAATCAGGGAGCCACAATCATAAACTCGTGGCGCAATGGTTGCATGTCGTGAAGCAGTGTTTCAAAAAAGCGGTCTCCATATTCCAGGAAATAAGGCATGAAATTCTCACGCCGCTCAGCCAATCCTCCACCCGGAAACAACGCCTGTTGCAAGGCCTCTATACGACTCAACGATTCCGAGTGCCTGCGTTTCAGTGCACGAAACATCTTCTGCTCCAGGCTGGCAAACTGATGTTCCACCCGAGCCGACACAGCCTCAGCACTACGCAACAAGCTGGGGTCAATCATTCTGGCTTTTTCTTTTAATGAATCAATTAGCCGGCTGCGCTCTTGACGTAAAGTGTCCAACTTCCAGTCTGCAGCGTCATGAGCCTGCATCCATGCCTTGAAAGCTTCTTCTTTCGACAAAAAAATTTGCGCATCGCTAAGCCCGAGTTGCCTTAATCTTAGTTGCTGCTTTTCATCCAGCCACATTACAGACTGGCGTAAAAGCACAACAGGATAGCATATGCCATGATGCGCAAACACCGCTTTCAGTTGCATCCAGTAAGCCAACTCAGAGCCTCCGCCAATGAAGGCGATATTGGGTAAGATGCTTTCCTGATACAGAGGGCGTAAAATCACATTGGGCGAAAACCGTTCGGGATGATTCTGCAACTCTTTAAGTATAGCTCTCTGATCCCAGCTTATCTCGCTGCCATGCACCTGCCAATGGTCACCTTCTTTTTCAATTCGCCCACGAAAGTTTTCTTTCAGATAAAATAGATTGATGTCGCGCGGGAAGGCCTGCGGATAATAACCGGCAGCCTGAAGGCTTGTATTAGCTTCATCTACCAGCGGACGAGCACTTTGCCTCAGCAACTCATCTTGCATCACAGGTAGGAATGTCTTTTTTAGCAAGGCATCGTCTGCGTCCAGCACAACAAGACCATACTTCCCAAATAAGGCATGGACCAGGCTTCGTGTAGCTGCTGTGATATCTTTCTGATTCAGGTAGGCCTCACGCAACATGGCCTCCAGGCGTTCTGCATCGGGGCCAGGAGGGCCAAGCAGGGCAAACAATTCCTCCATCAACGGTTTCAGTGAAGCCGTGTTCATCCTACCCACTGCACCCATTTGCCCATCTGCTTTCCACACAAATTTTTTTTCGCGAAATCGAAACGTACCCAATTCATCCAGGTCTGCATCTTCACTGCCCATGTAATACACCGGCACGAAATGAAAGCCAGGAAATTCGTTTTTCAATTCTTCTGCCAGACGAATTGCATGGATGATTTTATAAACGAAATAGAGGTAGCCGGTAGCCAGGTTGGGCTGGTGCGCTGTACACACCGTAAAGGTGTTTGCCTCAGTCAGGCTAAGCAGGTTTTCTGTCAGCTTATGTTCCAGTAGTAAGCCTGCATATTGAGCTTGCAACACCTGCTGTAAGGTTTCTCGATACAAAGGAAACTTTGGCCTTTCGGCAATGGCCTGTTTCAGTCCGGTGATATCTGGGCGAAAAGCGAACAGGTTATGAAGGGCTTCTTTGCCGGCCAGATAATCAGTTACCAGACGCGAAAAACGATGCGTCTCGGCATAAGGCAGGAAGCGGGAATGCATAGTTGCCGACTAAGGTAAGGAGGGCTGTGGGCGCGGTTTTATCGGCTGCTGTTATGGGCAGATTCTGCCGTTATTTTTAAAAAAAAAAATCTCATGATGCCAGTACTGGACGCAAGTGCCATCCACATCGCTTTAGAAACGCTTCCGGGTTGGAGCAGTGATGGAGTTTCTATTCAAAAAGACTTCCTCTTTGCTGATTTTAATGAAGCCTTTGCTTTTCTGACCCGCATCGCTTTGTATTCCGAAAAAATGAATCATCATGCTGAATGGAGCGGCGTGTATAACCGGGTCCACATCCGGCTGAGTACGCACGATGCTGGAGGCGTCACTGAAAAGGATTTGAAGATGGCCCATGCTGTCGAAGGCTATTGCTGATGGCCGCCCAGCCCCAGCCAGCGCATACCATTATCCCAAAGCAATTGCTGCTTCACTGCATCGGATACCTCCATGCTGCGGATGAGCTTGCCTGGCTGATGCTCACCCAAGGGAAAAGGATAGTCAGATCCCATGCAGATTTTATCGCTGCCCATCAGCTTCAGTGCATAGTTCAGCGCATCTGCATCGTGCAGCAAGGCATCAATCCAGAACTTGCCCACATAGTTGCGCGGAGCCACATCATTATCAATAGCGCATAGGTCGGGGCGAACATCAAAGCCGTGCTGGATTCGCCCGATGGTAAAGGGAAAAGAGCCACCACCATGTGCAAATGCGATGCGCAGTTTCGGATAACGCTCGAACACACCTCCGAATATGAGACTACAAATCGCCCGGGAAGTTTCGCCGGGCATGCCCACCAGCCAAGGGAGCCAATAGCGTTGCATATCTGCTGCACCCATTACCTCCCAGGGATGCACAAACAGTGCGCAGTCCAGTGCTTCGGCAGCCTGCCAGAATGCGTCAAAATCCGGGTCACTCAGGTTTTTCTTGTTCACGTTGGAGCCAATCTCGAGACCGGGCATCTTCAGTTCTTTCACGCAACGTTCCATCTCACGGATGGCCATATCCACATCTTGCATGGGCACAGTACCGATACCGATAAAACGCTCAGGATACAACGCTGCACTTTGTGCAATATGGTCATTGAAGTAGCGGGAAGTCTCCAGCCCATGTTCCGGTTTAGCCCAATAATTAAACAAGACCGGGATAGTGGAAATCACTTGCATGCCTACCTCAGTTTCGTCCATGTCCTTTAGGCGCGCCTTAGGTTCCCAGCAGTTTTCTTCTATCTCTCTGAAAAATTTATCTCCTTTAATCATCCGTGCGCAGCATGGCTGGTGATGCTCCAGGTGGATGAAGTCGCCATAGCCAAATTTCTTCATCCAATTGGGCACATGTTCCGGCATGATGTGGGTGTGGATGTCTAAGGATTTCATGGGCAGAGTCTGGTTGTTTTAAAAAATGATTTTGCCGTCAGGCATTCCAGAAAAAACAGAAAACCTGGCGCAGTAGTGCGCAACAGCTTTTCAGGAAATGCAATTCATCAGGATTCAAAAATGATGGCTGAACCCTGGCCCACACCAATGCACATAGTGGCCAGGCCATAGCCCCCACCACGCTTTTGCAGTTCATGCAGCAGTGTAGTGGCAATGCGGGCACCGCTGCATCCCAAAGGATGACCCAGCGCAATGGCACCGCCATTGACATTCACCTTCGTGGCATCCAGCTCCAGCTCGCGCATACAAGGGATAGCCTGTGCGGCAAACGCCTCATTCAATTCGATGAGTCGTAGGTCTGAGGCTTTAAGACCCGCACGCAGCAAGGCTTTCCTCGATGAAGGCACAGGCCCCATGCCCATATGCGAAGGTTCCACACCGGCTACTGCCATTGCCTTCACTTTTGCCATCGGCTTCAAGCCATATTTCTTCACGGCATCTGCAGAGGCTAGCAACAATGCAGATGCACCATCATTGATGCCGCTACTGTTGCCCGCAGTCACGGTGCCTCCAGTCTTGAATGCAGGCTTCAGTTTTGCAAGCTGCTCCATGCTGGACAAGCGCGGATGCTCGTCTTTAGTCACGATGTTTACCGTGCCTTTTGGACCCGGTACTTCCACTGCGATGAGCTCCTCATTAAAACGGCCTGAAGCTGCTGCAGCCGCATATTTTTCCTGGGTTTGTGCCGAAAAAGCATCCTGTGCTTCGCGGCTGATCTGATAGCGCTCCGCCACATTCTCTGCCGTCTCGCCCATGGCATACGGATGATGCAGGGCGCTCAGTTTTTTATTGACGAAGCGCCAGCCCATCGTTGTGTCTTCCATTTTTTGCGCTCGGCTGAATGCCGTTTCCGGCTTGCCAATTACATAGGGTGCACGACTCATGCTCTCTACTCCGCCTGCAATAAACAGTTCCCCATCGCCGCACATGATAGCCCGTGCCGCAGTCTGAATTGCCTCCAGGCCTGATGCACACAATCGGTTCACTGTGCTGCCGGCCACGCTCACGGGCAGGCCTGCCAGCAGAGCCGACATACGTGCCACATTCCGGTTGTCTTCGCCGGCCTGATTGGCAGCGCCTGCAATCACATCTTCAATGGCTGCCGGGTCAATGCTTGGGTTTCTTTCCATAAGCGATTTAATCACCAGTGCTAGCAGGTCATCAGGGCGAACCATCGCCAGAGCACCGCCATACTTGCCAATGGGCGTACGAACGGCATCAATCACGTAAGCAGTTTGCATGGGCGCAAAGGTAGGCGGACAG
>CAYRJR010000017.1:0-24789 GCA_964424655.1 uncultured Chitinophagaceae bacterium | reverse complement strand
TCCCGGCCAATTTTTTTCAGGGCTTCGATAAGTTCCGGCTTGCTGCGGCCTTCTTCGAATACGGCTTGGGTGTAGCCGTATCGGTCGCGGAGCACAATCCAGCTAACAGCGCCTTTCTGGCGGAAGTATTGCACCCAGCCGGCGAGGGTTACGTTTTTGCCAATATCGCTGGCGCGGAGTTCGCCGCAGGTGTGGGTTCGGAACATTGTTGGAATAGCGTGTTTCTAAGGCAGCGCAAGTTCCTTCATCGGCAGGAAACTGGGCACCTTTTTGTTTGCTTGTAGCTTTTTTGCTGTGTGCGGCATTGCATGATGCCTGGGCTACAGCGTGCGGGAAAAGCCCGATAGTAGCCATCAGTTGAACGGTGCTATCGCCACTGAAGCTTTATAGTAGCACGCTGCTTAACCCCCAAATCATTTTTCAAGTGGTCATAAGATTCAGGGTTGTTTTGGGTGGGAATGCCGGGGATTTTGGTGCCAAAGAAATAAGAATGCCACTACGCGAATAGTGGCATTGATGACGCATGGATTGGTATTCTGTTGACTATTTCACTAAGACTTTCCCGTGCATGGTGGGATGGATGCTGCAGTAATAGCTGGCACTGTCATCGAGTACTTTGGAAAAATGATCGGAAGGATTGAGCAGGTCGGATTTCCACTTTGCTTCGGGGAACTGAGTGATGTTGTGTGCGACGATGTCTCTATTTATCCAATAAACCGTATCACCTTTTGCGATGGTTAGTGTATCTGGGCTGAACGCCATGCCGGTGATGATAATGGTATCGGTTCTGGGTGTAGCAGGTGGGACATTGACAGTAGCTGCATTTTGATTTTCTGTTGTGTTCGCAGATTGATTCTTATTTCCTGAGCAACCCGACAAGGCTAATATCGTGATGAGCGTTCCTAAGCTCAGGGTCTTTTTTATTTTCATGATTATTGACGTGGAAGATTCTTGAGATGTAGATTCTGGCAGCCTGCGTCCGGATTGCGGCAATAGCATCATTCGGAGTATTGCGGCTGGAGCCAGGTTATTATTACATGTGCGGGGACTAGCCCCGCACATGAATTGCTTAAAGCAGATTGTTCTTCGGGGCTTTGCCTATTTGAACTTGGCCGCCATTTCTTTGGCCATATGTAAGTGATGTTCCAGGACGGGCATCACACTCGTCAGTAAGTTTTTCAACTCAGCATTCTGGCAGTCGGGAATCAATGTGGTCTTGATGGCGCTGATTACAGCATCATGGTAGGCGGCTTCATTGTCGGCATAAGCTTTATCGAAAGCGCGTCCGCTCTTGCTGTTGAGCATCTTGGTTGTTTTCTTTTCGCCTTGCAGGAGGCTCTTGGTCGTGGCATTAGTCAGCGGTGTGACGTGGAGTTTATTGGCTAATGCAACGGCTTGTTTGATGACGCCTTCGTGGTCGCGAACCATCGTTTCGGCAAACTTTCTGATGTCTGCATTGTGGCTTTTCTTCAGGGCAATCTTTCCGTAATTGACGTCAATCTGATTGGCGGTGACGGCTACTGAAGCTATTTCGGGGTCAGTAAGTTTTGCATGTTGTGCGCTGACAGTGGGTGCCAGGAAGAGGCTGGCAACAACTAATGATCCGATCCATTTTACTGGAGATTTTACATGAAGCATGGTTATTGTTTTTGGGTAAATGATACTTGAATAGAGTTCGATGCTTGCAGAAAGGTTACAGGCCTCAGGAAAATTTCTTTTGATTCGGCGTGACTCCTGACTGCGTTTGCCCCTTTTATCCAAAAGCCATACCACCACCTGCCAAAATTCATTTCACCATCAGCCCCGTCCTACATTTGCGCCGCTATGATTCTTTCCGACGCCCGCATCCTTGAAGAAATGCAAAAAGGCACGATTAAGATTACGCCTTATGACCGTGCCTGCCTGGGCTCCAATTCCTACGATGTACACCTCGGCAGCACGCTGGCAACCTATCGCGAGCATATCCTTGATGCCAAAAAGCATAATGAAATCGAGTGCTTTGAAATTCCTGAAGAAGGCTTTGTACTCTACCCACATGTCTTCTACCTCGGTGTAACCTTGGAATACACCGAAACACATGCGCATGTTCCTTTCCTGGAAGGCAAGAGCAGCACGGGCCGCCTCGGTATTGACATCCACGCCACAGCCGGAAAGGGCGATGTAGGCTTTTGCGGCAACTGGACACTGGAAATCTCAGTGAAGCAACCGGTAAAGGTGTATAAAGGCATGCCCGTAGGTCAGCTCATATACTTCCCGGTGGATGGTGAAATTTTGGAACCATACAACCGGAAGGCCAATGCTAAATACAATGCACAACCGAACCGCCCGGTAGAAAGTATGATGTGGAAGAATCGTTTCTAAGAATTGTTGCTCTGTGCGGCAAAAGGATGCCGCTGCTCCCAGGCACTGTCAGGCTCGGCAAATCGCTGCTGCAAGCTGCGCACAATGCTCCTTAAAATAGGATTGCTGATGTGCAGAAAGCTGTTTTGATACCTCGGCTTGCAACCCACACGCGCCTTCGCTTCAAGTGCAGTGCGGCCTAAAATGAGCAGTGGCTTTTTCAAAAGAATGGCTTGTTCTACCGAGAAGAAAAGAATGTTGAAATAGAGCTGCAGTGATGCATTGCGGGCATAATCAAGGCCGATGTAAAACATGTCGAAACTCTGCTCATGAACCCAGCCGGAGGCAAAGGCAACCAATCGTTCTCCTTCCCAAAACCCCCAGATGCGCAAGGAAGAATCATGAGCCCGTTTCAATTGCGGCAGGAATTCTTTGCTTAAAAATCCGAGTCGCGACATCTGATTTTCTGCCACTTGCCGGTACAAAGAATATACGGCTGCTGCATGCTTGTCTAATGTCGCCGAGTCCATTTCGCGGATAGAAAGATGCTGGGCAGCCTGCCTCACTTTGCGGAATCGTTGGGCGTATTTGTGCTTCAGGCTGGCTGAATAATCATGAATATCCTGCCAGCTTTCCGGGATGCTCATCTGCATGGAAATATCATTTCGCAAGAGCAAATAGCCTGCTGACTGATGCTGGAAATAATCGGTGAGTGTTGGAGGTAATTCTTTCAGCAATGTGCCCATCACACCGTGCTTCTTTCGGCAGGATTCCAGCAATTCCCGATACCAGGAAAAAGCCTCGAATGCCGGTAGCGATGGATGATACCAAAGGCTCTGAACATCATGCCGAAACAGTTGTCCGCCTACAAGCAGTCGGGGCTTCATCAGGCCCAGGAAGCTCAGCCAGAGCAAGCGTTGCCAGGCGGGTAATGACGCAGACTTCAGGTGGGCACTCCGTACTTGTAAGATTTGAAATGCAGCTCTGCCGAGGATGCCTTTTTCGCCCCGCAATAATGCATACACAGGACATATATCCGGCAAGGCTGCAGCCTCTTGTAAGGCCAGTGAACTGCGTTGTAAAAATGATTTTGCATCAAGGCCCTTATCCCAATCCGGAGGTAAAGCAGCGGCTGCATCAAACCACTCTGTGCGCAACGATTTCTGCTTACCAGATATACAATACATCAGCGTGTCTTTTTCATGAGGCGATGCGGAATACCTACCTCAATAAAAGTGGCTCCTTCGGCTTCATAGCCCAATCGCTCATAGAAAGGAATTGCATGCTGCCGGGCATGGAGGCTAATCATGTAAAAACCTTTGGCTAATGCATATGCTTCGGCGGTCTCAACCAGCTTCCTGCCTATGCCTTGGCCCTGGGCATTTTCTCTTACTGCCATCTGCCTCAGCTTCAGCGCACAGGTGCTCAGTGGGCGCAGCATCAGGCATCCCAACATTTCGCCGGAATCCGTGCAGGCAAAAAAAGTAATGTCTTCCGCTTCTTCACTCAGGTCTTCGTCACGCAGGCTTAAACCCAAAGGCTGGCGCAGTACTTCTTCACGCAGTTGCCACACCTGACGGGCCAAGGCAGAATCTTTTTCTTCAAGAATTTGGATATACACTGCCGTCATAAAATGCACTGCAAAGCTGCGTACCAAAGGATCGAATACTAAAGTACGCCCCCTCGGAGTCTTGTATGGGCGGCAGGCCTATCTGTAGCTTCAATAACTACGATGGCAAACAGTGCAGCGAAAATATTGCTTGAAAAAAGCAACCTCAGTATGCTTACTCTAATAAAAGATCCTGCCCATTGTCGAAGCTGCCTGCAGCATTCCAATCCATGCTTTCAATACCCGATATGCCCTCAATGGAACCGGAAATCTGAAGTGAGTTCTTGATAATCATGTCTAGCATCTTCTCTTTCTTCTTCCAGTTTTTCTCAAAGTCGTCCCGTTCTTTCTGTAGCTGATTGCGGAAGTTTTGGAAAGACTCCCGCATGGTGTTCCAGGGAGCCATAAACTCAGATGAGGTGAGGTAGTCATAAAGGGCAACCATCTTATCGCCTGTATTTTCCAGGCTTTTCCGGGCTTCAAACAATTTCAAAACGGCATTGCGCAACACACTCACCAAGCTCTTCGCTTCGGCAATCGAACAGATATACACACCTTGTCGCTCGCCGAAACGATCCATGTCTTTGGGGAATGTCTGGGTGACGATGACGGCTACTTCCGCACGGCAGATCAGCATATCGGCTTTCAGTTTTTCAATCCAGTCGTTGCCGAAATTTTGGGTGCGTTTGCTTTCAATCACGATGCTGCCGCATTCCTGCCCGAAGTTGTTCCGTACCCTCAGGATGCAGTCTGCTCCTCGTTTACCCTTCGGCACCTCCTGCACCACATCGTAAGGGAAAGCTGTGCGCAGCATGTCTTCCAACTCCAATTCCTGCACCTCACCCTGAAGCTGCATCGAGCCTTGCTCGGACTTGCGCTTCATTTCTTCAATCAGTTTCTTCTGGTCGTTGAGTTGCTTTTCATATTCCCTCATGCGCAGGGCATTTTGCTCATCCCGCAGCTTGAATCGCTCTTCTTCTGTATGCTGCATTTCTTCCTGCATGCGGGTTCTTTCCGCAGCAATCGCTTTTTGCTTTTCAATTTCCAGCCCTTCTTCACGCAGCCGGAAGGCTTCTTCTTTCCGGAGGAAATCCAACTCTTTCTGTTGCGATTCGCGGAGTTGTTCCTGGGTGCTTTTGCTTTGCTCTTCCAGGAAGTTCAGCCGGGCGGATACCCGTTGTTCAGCCTGTTCCCGCAGTTCTTTTTCTAATTCTTGCCTTGCCTTCCCAGACTCTTCTGCCAGGCGCTTTTTCAGCTCTGATTCCTGATTGCGGCGTTGCACTTCCAGTTGTTCCAGGCTTTGCTGTATTGCCTTTTCCCGGTTGGCAAATTCGGTTTCCTGTTTCTGTTTTTGTTCTGTCCATTTTCGATTGTATTCGTTGCTCAGGCGTTCGCGCATGGCATGTTCCATGGCAGTAGTAGGCTCGAAGGAATGGCCACAATTGGGGCAGGTAATCTGGGCGGAACCGGAAGAAGTAAAGGACATAAACAAAAGCTTGGTAAGGCACAAAAATCAAATGTAGCGAAGCCGCTTTCGCCTGATTTGAGGGTACTGTTCCCCTGAGCATTACATACTAATTTTAGCCACTTTTCAGCCTCCCCCAGCATTGCCCGAATGGGACGACTCCTCTGCATTATCCTTTTGTTGTTGCCGCTGCTTTCCTCTGCCCGGGATATTCCGCCCCGTGCCAGGCGGGCCTATGAAAGAGCATTAAAAGCAGAAGCCCGTCACGACTGGCCGGAAGCAGAAGAGCAGATTGTAAAAGCCATCAAATTATTTCCGGCTTATACGGATGCTTATTTCACCTATGGCCGCTGGCTCATGGACCGACACCTGTTCAGTGCGGCGGCCAAACTGTATCTCGATGCAGAACGAAGGCTGCTCAATGGCGCGACTATCGTTCGCGAACCGCTGGCCAGGGCTTTGATTTTTTCTGGCAATGAAACAGAGGGCTTAAAAAGGATTCCGGTATCTGGCGACTCCGTATGGCAGGCCTTACGCAAGCAGGCTTTCTTTATCCGCGATGCCCGGCTGCACCGTGATTATTCTTGTTTCGTCAAGCCTATTGCTCCGCCCTGGCGTATCAACACGAAGGATGCAGAGCTCTTCCCAAGCATTGCAGCCGATGGACAGACTTTTTATTTCACGCGGCGCATGAATGGGCAGGACGAAGATTTTTTCTACGCGAAACCGGACACCTGCGATGGTTGGTTTGCGGGCATCAACATGGGCTCACCACCCAATACGCTCCAGCAGGAAGCAGCTCAGTTTGTGTCTGCCGATGGGCATTATCTCTTCTTCATGCGCTGCGACAACCGCACGCTTTCCGGATGGGATCAGGGCGGCTGCGACCTCTACATGGCTTATCGGGCAGATAGTATATGGAGCGTGCCGCAGAGCTTTGGCGGCACCATCAATACCCCCGGCTACGAAGGCATGCCTTGCCTGTCTGGCGACAACCGCGAAATGTTTTTTGTATCTGACCGCCCAGGGGGCTATGGCGGGCTTGACATCTGGTCATCTCGCTTCGATCATGGCCTCTGGCAGATGCCCCGCAACCTGGGCCCCCAAATCAATACTGCGGGCGATGAAACAGCTCCTTTCATTTATGCCGATGACCACACTTTGTTCTTTGCCTCCAATGGCCGTGCCGGTATGGGCGGCTCTGACCTGTACATCTCGCACCGCATCAATGACACCGTATGGAGTGAAGCTGAGAACCTGGGCATGCCCATCAACACGCCTTTTGATGAAGCTTCCCTGTCGCTGAATGCACGCGGCGACACCGCCTATTTTTCTTCCGACCGTGACAGCCTTGCCGGCAATTTCGACATCTACCAATGCGCCTTGCCCAAGCGTTTCCTGCCTGCTGAGGTGATGTATCTGAAAGGCATCGTCTTTGACAGCATCGGGCGAGGCAGCCTGAATTATGCCAGCATTTTTATTGGCAATGAAAGCAGCCATAAAGACCTGTATCAACTACGCAGCAATCGCGGCGACGGCTCTTATACCATCGCGCTGCCGGTGGGGCACACTTATCATTTCCTCACCGACCGGATAGGCTTCCAAATGCGCAACGACACCCTGCGTATTGATGATTCTTTAGCCGGGAAGAGCCTGACGCAAAACTTCAGCATGTTACCGTTCGATTATCAGAAACCGACTAAAGACAGTATGGTCGCAGCCATTCATTTCGTTAGAAATATGGTTACGCTGACCGACTCCGCCCGCCAGGAAATAGACTCAGCACTCCGCCCCTGGAAAGGCAAAGTGGGCGTAATGATTTTAGTGAACGGATACACCGACAACACGGGCACACCGCTGCTCAATGAGCAACTTTCCAACCAAAGGGCCAGGCTGGTTGCCGACCGGATTAAGGACTTGGGATTCGATGCTGCTGCGATTCAATCTCAAGGCTGGGGCGAGGCAAATCCCATTGCCGACAATGACACCGAAGAGCATCAGGACATGAACCGGCGGGTGGAAATCACGGTGCGCGAGTAGGTGTCGGGAGGCAATGAAACGCTTACTCAAAAGCATGCCGGGCGTTCGTTAGAGAAGATTTTTTAGCCGGCTTTTGTAGCTCGATTCAGCAGCCGTTGCGTCGCACACTTCGACAATATTTCGCTGCTGTGCTTTGCCCGGAATACGAAGCGTAAAACCATACTGATGATGCGTGAAAAGCCTCATGTCAGCACTGGCCCATCAGTGTGCGACGCAACGGAAGCTCCATAGCATTCCGAAAGCTGACCTAAAAAAAACTTGCAAAAAACCCAACCCAACATGCAGGCATTTGCGCAGCCCGCTACCGCTTGCTCATCCTCCCGACTTCCACTTTGATCTCGCGCAGGCTTTCTGCAATCTGTCCCAGTGTGATGTTGCCTTCGGGCACCACTTCGCTCATATAACTCACAAATCGCCACACCTCCAGCACCTCACTGACGGGCACTTCGTAGGGGGCAAACTCTTCGTGGTTGAGGGAATGTAACACCAGCTTACGCTCATTGCGAATGTGATTTTCTACCTTTTTGAACACGAAGTCGGCACCCTCATTTTTCAGCACCAGCACGCAGAGTGTCCCATCCTTAATCGAAAACCAATCCTGTACATATTCGGTAATCACCAGACAGCCTTCGGGGATGGGCAGCATGGAGCGGCCTTTGGTAGGGAACATACGGTAGCTGCGTGTGGGCGGCAGATGCGGCAACGTGAAACGCGGGAGCGAAGCGATGAATTCCGGGTCGGCGTGGCCAGCGAGGTAGCCGGCTTTTGCCTTGATGGGCACGTACTCTATATTCTCGCGGTTGTCTCGATCCACAGTGGTGGCCAGCACCCGGATTTTACTACCCGTGGTGAAGGAGTCGTTGCCGCTTTCCAGCTCACGCAGCTTTAATTCGGAAAGCCTGCTCATGTCCACCTTCAGCAGCGAGTCAATGCTCATTTTGAAAAAGCCCGAAAAGGCAATCAGGTCTTCGGCGGTAGGGTTGATAGTCTTCCCATTTTCATGAGCGTTCAGCTTGGAGCGTGTGATGCCCAGCTTTTCTGCCAGATCATCCTGGCTCCAGCCTTTGCGCTTGCGCAGGTGGCGGAGGTTGGTGGCCCAATAGATAGCATCGGATTCCATGATGATATTATTTGCGGTTAATAATGACGAGTGCTTACGGCTAATGATGCCAAAAGTAAGTTGCCTGCCGAAATGGAAGCAGCAGAATTTATGTCAGGGATGCAAGACGGATATTCGCTATTAGCAAGCGGCAAAGCCTGTTATCAAAGGCTGCATGCGGGAAAATTTTAGAAAAGCTTTCAGCGCTGCGTATCGGGTAGCACAGCAATTTTTGCCGTACTTCATTGCCTCAAGTAAGCAGATGGAACCCCAGACACTCAACCCCGTTTCCACCGACATCAGCAACTTAATCCCACGACTGATTACCGCCATGGAGCGGGTCATTCGCGGAAAACGAGCCCAGATAGAGCAGGTCATCACGGCATTATTGGCCGGCGGCCACATCCTGATGGAAGATAATCCCGGCACGGGCAAGACCGTACTCGCGCGCACCCTGGCTCAGTGTATTGCTGAAACAGAAATCACAGATGGGATTCCCGGCAAGACAAGCCAGGCGCTCTTTAAACGCATTCAATTCACACCAGACCTGCTGCCGATGGACCTCATCGGCACACACATCTTCGATGAGCGCAGCAAAGATTTTGTTTTTAAAAAAGGCCCACTCTTCTGCAACGTCTTGCTGGCTGATGAAATCAATCGGGCCTCGCCCAAGGTGCAGAGTGCCCTGCTGGAAGCAATGGCCGAACAGCAAATCACCAGCGGCGACCAGACCCTGAAGCTGGAGCGCATGTTCTTCACCATTGCTACGCAAAACCCTATTGAGATGGAAGGCACTTATCCACTTCCTGCAGCTCAATTGGACCGCTTTTTCATGAAAATTTATTTCGGTTATGTGGATGAAGAAACCGAGTTGAACATCTACCACGAGTATCGCAACATCGCCCAAAACCTGACGAATGGTACGCAGGTGCTGGATATGAATGAGGTGCTGGCCTTACAGGAAATGGCGGATCAGGTGCAGGTGCACGATGAATTGATTCGGGGTGTCAGCAATATTGTTCGGGCTACTCGCAGCCATCCGGACATTTCTTTGGGCGCTTCCACCCGCGCGGGCATTGCCTTTTTGAAATGCCTGCGTGCTTATGCTTTGGTCAAGGGGCGCAGTTTCGCCATCGAAGACGATATCAAAGAGCTGGCCCGGCCAGTGCTCGACCATCGCCTGATTTACCGGAATAAAGAAGGTCTGCATCATGCGTTCAACAATATTCTGAGTAAAGAAATGGAGCGCCTGGCCAGGCTTCGACTCTTCTAATAAGGATCAGTCGTAGCCCATCTTCAGTAAGCCGGACATGCTTTTGCAAGCTATTTGAGTCATCATGAATTTTAGAAAAGCCTGTGTCTTGTTTTTGCTGCTCTTGTGTGGCCTGGAGCTGTCGGCGCAGGAGCAAAGCCAGCAGGGGCAGCAACAGCAGGTGTTCGTGATGCCTAAGCCGCGTCGTGTAGGGAATCCTGCCCTGCGCTATGAAGTGGATGCTAAGCGAACCGGCACCAACATGAATTCTGATGATGCTCTGCCCCGCTCGCGCGAGTTCATCCGTATTGACTCCAGCTATTATGTAGGCTGGATGTATGAAGGTGCTTACAAGTACAACCATGCAGCGGATTATGCCGGCTACAAGAATGCCGAAGAACCCCTGGAACGCGCCCTGCGACAAATTGAACGGGACTACGCGCCGGAGCTGCGCACCCGGACGAAAAATGTGCTGCAATACATCCAGAACTACAACCGGCAGATTGACTATTCCATCATCGTCAATTACCTCAACCAATGCTACCTCAACACCGACCAGCCGGATAAAGTTTTTGCGCTGATGCACCGCTACCTGAAGTGGAATTTTCAACGCGACTTCTTTGATGCCTATGACTACCTGATGTGGGTCACACACCGCAACCGCTACTACACTTCCGACAAATATTTCTTCCTCAAAAATTCCATCGCTGCCAACGAAGCCCTTGCCAATCGCTACCTCGACAGTGCCCTGAATCGCATCCGACGCAATGCCCGATTCAACGTAGGCATCTACAATCCAGGCTATGATAAGAACGACTACCTCGGCGTATATCACTACAAAAGCATGCTCTGGGCCTATCAATTCAAGATTGATTCGGCTGAAAAATATTTCAACCTGCTCCGCAACACACCTTTCTTCCCACACAATAACTACGCAACGTTCAAGTCGGTCATTGGTGATTTTGCAGCAGCCGAAGAAGAATACCGACTAGCCCGCGACCAGGATCCCGGCGACAAGCGTCTGCAGGAATGGGCTTATTACAGCTCCATCCTCGACATCTATAAAGGCCTGCCCAAGCGGGGCGAGCTACTGATGAAAGACATGATTATGGCCAATGGCTCTACGCCGGGCTTTGGCTGGTACAATATCGCCCTGGCCCGCTGCCTGCATTATGATGGGCAGATTTCAGAGAGCGAACGCCACAATGAACGGGCTGCTTCTTTCAAGGAATTGCATATCGGCACTACGCTGAGCCAAAGCCAATACGACTTTTCCATCCAGCTCATCAAGTTGATGAATATGGAATCGAACTACGAGTTGCAGCGCTTTGAAAACAAAAGCTGGTGGTATAATCCGGGCACATTATCGTCCATGTCGAAGCTGATGGCAGAGCGCTACATGCAGGAATTTCTCATCATCAATTCTTTTGCCCAAAACCCCGAGCGCGACCAGGTTATTTACCGGCTATTTTCTACGGAGAGCACCATTAGTTGGGATGAAGTGTTTCAACTTGTCAAGAATTTCTCTGCCAATTTTTTCATCAGGAAATTCAGGGCTTCTGCAGAAAATGACCCACGCCCTGCCATCCGGAAATACTTTCGCCTCACGGTGGCCAGGTTACAGGTGCAGGAAGGAAACTTCAAAGATGCCCAACCCGAGTTGCTACGCCTGGCGCGGGACCCGAGTGTAGATAAAATTTACGAAAAGCTTTATCTGGCGCGTTGTTATGAAGCCCTGGCCCGCTGCGCAGATGGCCTGAACCAACCCGTGCAACGCGACCAATGGTTATATCGCCTCTTCCAAATCTATCCGCAGCTTATTCCTTTTTCGGGAATGAAAATGCCCATGCAATTGCAAGTGACGGGTGCTGCTGATGAGGCCGTGCTGGCCCGGCTTCGGGATTGCAATATTCGCTTTGATGACCCTGCAGCCAGCCTGACAGCCCGGCTTCGTTTTCAGCAAAAGAGCGGTTTTAAATTCGTCACATACTCTGTGATAGACCGGCAGGGAAGATTAGTAGTGCCCGAGCAGCGCTATGGCTATAGCAAGGACGTGGATGTGGCGGGTGTGTCTCTCGCACTCCGCCTCTTTGGCGTAGGCGGCTTACCCAAACAAGACAGCTAAACCCACTGCTATTGCAGCAATATCCTGCGTTCCAGCTTCAGCTTGGGGCCGTATAGTTTCAGGAAATAAACACCGCGGGCAAGTCCGGCAGTCGAAATTTCTGTTTTGCCAGCTATGTATCCGCGCATGACCGCCTGCCCCAAGGTATTGACCAGGCTGAAGCTCAGGTTGCCGATACTATCTGGAATTTGCACCTGTAGGGATTGCGTCGCAGGCACCGGCGAGATACTGAGCACTTGGGCTATTGGTGGAGGTGGTGGTGGCACCTGCATGGTGTCGTCATGCAGGATACTAAAGTTTACCCGGTTGATATTGAAAAACACATTGCCTGTGCCTTTCACTTTGATGCGTGCCTGATGCGTCGTTGGCGGGTTAGGCAGCCAGAGTGCCTCGCTGCCATCATTGTCTGTTGCTGATGCCAGTGTGTAGGGATAACTGTAACCGCCATCTACAGACAATAAAATATCCACCTGGGTGCATGAGATAGGCGCCTGGTCGGTAGCAGCCACATCCCAATGAATGACTTGCAGGCTACGTCCCAGCACCGTATCGGGTGCGCTGAAAGACTGCACGCTGAAAGGCTCCGGTGTTTGCACCACATGTAGTGTAATCCGGTCATCCAGGAAATTGAAATTGCCCCAGCCACCCAGGATGTCGCGCTCAGTAAGGCCGAAGTGCATGTCGCGTGCGGTGTCGGGCAGCTTTTCGCCAGGCGTGCTCAGCCCATTGAGCAATCTGTCTAAAGCAGGGAATACACGGGTGTGCGATGAGTCGGGCAGGAATGAGCGGAAGAGTGGCCCTTGCGTATGCGTCTGCGCGAGGCTCTTGCCAAAGTCAATACCGCCCACATCACGTTGCTCCCAGCAGTAATTGAGGGTATCCGCAGTATTGTCTGAAGCGGTAGGAGCCGTCAGTTCGAAAGGCGTTTGGTAAGGGATGTAATAGCTGGCAGAAAAAGGCTCCAGGGTTGCATTCGAGCTGTTGGGTGTGGGCTGAATGTCGGCACAGGTACGACCTGTTCCTGTGGTGATATATTGGCTGATTTGCTCCAGCGATGCGGAATGAAAATAGGGGTCGCTATGAGCTTGGAAATCGTTGCCACCGCCGCAAATTCCGGCATAAGCCATGATGGTGCTGCCTGCCCCCGGCTCATAGGAATAACCACGCACACCATTGCCCGCACAAGAGCCGGTGCTGGCATTGAATGTATGGCTCGCGCCAAACTGATGGCCCATTTCATGTGACACATAATCTATGTCGAAGGCATCGCCCACTGGCGAAGGGCTGCCGGTTACTCCGCGCGCTTTTACAGAGTTGTTGCATATGCAACCCTGATAGGCAATGCCCCCGCCGCCCGTGCTGAAGACGTGGCCGATGTCGTAGTTCGCTGTGCCGATTCGCGCATCAATAATGGTCTGGTTTTGGCTCAGCATGATGCCACCGTTGTTGTTGGTATAGGCGCTGGGGTCGGTGTTGAAGATGAGTGTGTCTTCGTTTGCAATCAGCTTCATGCTCACAGAAAGCTCCCGCTCATACACGCCATTGACCCTGTTGAGTGTGGTCAGCATTTTGGCCAGAACAGCAGCCTTTGTTGCAGCGACACCGGCCACAGCACGGCAGTATTCAAAAGTGGCAGCCAGGGCTAAGCGATACGTTTTGCTTTGTGTCCCATTGAGGCGCTCAGCATTGCCCGGCAATGCGTCGGGTTGACTGACCAGCTCATCTTCTGCGGCACAAAACATACGTTCATTCACCGGGCGGCTGTAATCCTGCCGGTAATAAACCAGGTAGCTGCCGTCGGGCCGGTTGTGATACGGGTCAATCAGGTAGCGCTTCAGACCATCAAATACAAGCGCATGAAAGCCAAAAGGCGTGTAGTCAATTTTGGCAGTAACCCAGCGGTTGTCGCAGGCTTCAGCGGTGAAGGTTTTCAGTTCAGGATGCCGGGCAGCTAGCGGGGCTTCCATGGTCTGCGTCTCCCAAATGCGGAATGAACGCAGGCTGCCATCAGCTTGCGGCAATGCGATGATTGCAGCCCGGCTGTAATCATTGGGCACCTGTGCCAGGAAGGCTTTCAGGCTGTCTTCGTTGGTCAGGAAGATGCGATATCGTTCGGGATTGAGGCTGGGATTCCCGAGGCTGGGTTTGAGGCCAGGAGCCGCTTCATGCCACAAGGCGGCCAGTGGGCGCGCATGCGATACAACGTTGAAAAGGAGAAAGAAAAGGGCAGAAAAAATTGCCGGTTTCAGCAAGACGCGCATCCTGCAAAAGTAGGCTGCTATGCAGGCCGGAAAGGGATTCTGGCGGCATAATGAGCTTGAGCTGCGGCTGAACATATTTTTTGGCTGTAAGGGCCTTCTACATTTGCGCCATCATGGCTGAGGCATTCCAAATCTCTTTCTCAATAGACGCTATTTCCCAGGCAGCACAGCAATTTCTGAGCTGGGCAAAAGATGCACGGGTCATAGCATTTAGCGGTGGGCTGGGAGCGGGTAAGACCACTTTCATCCATGCTTTGTGCGCAAATCTTGGGGTATCAGATGCTGTGTCTTCGCCCACGTTTGCGTTGATTAATGAATATCGCTTTCCAAAGTCCGATGGTGGGGAAGGCATCATTTGCCACATGGATTGGTATCGCCTCAACAGCTTAGATGAAGCGATAGATGCAGGCATGGAAGATGCCTTGCAGAATCAGGACACGCTTTGCCTGATTGAATGGCCTGAGCGGGCTGCAGCTTTGCTGCGTTTGCAGCATGTGCAGGTGCAGCTTAGCGTACAAACAAACGACCTGCGCTTGCTGAAGGCGCAGGTCGTTGCTGAAGCACAACTCTGAAGGTGTGCTGTGCGGGAAGATGATTATTGCTGATCATCGGCGCTGGGTCCGTACATGCCCGGCACGGGAGCATTGTTCATCCGCAGATAGACGGAAAGCTGCCCGCGATGGTGGATGAAATGGTTGATGGCAGCGCTGCGAATCATGGCGGCTTTGGGCAGGCTGGCAATCACATGTTCGCCGGCGCGCATGGTCCAGGTTTGCATCATGCGCTCCTTATCGGCCTCTTGCAGGGCTTGGATGGATTTAGCAACTTCCTCATCCAGGCGGGTCAGCAGTTCGGCTTTGTTTTTAGGAAAAAAACGAACGTAGCTGCCATCGGCGAAATTCAATTCATCAGAATTCAGGATGTGGGCGGGCCAGCCGGTCAGTTCGGCGATATGCCCCGCCAGCCTGCCCATGCGGGTACTTTTTTCATGCGGGGCATATTCGAATTGTTCTTCGGGAATACGCTCAAACATCTTTCGGGTGTTGGCGGCTTCGTGCTGCATTTCGGCGACTAATGCAAAGTTGTGTTCGCTCATATTGTTGTTGGGTGAAGGTTTGTTGCGGGGCAAATGTAGCAGGAGCAGTCAGCCGCGCCTGTGGGTGTGGGTGGCTTTGTGCTGATGAGCGCTTTGTGATTTTCTATGGCTATGTGTGTAGTGCAGTGTCTTCCGGGAAGGGTTGAATAGTGAAATATTGCCGAAGTGTGCGACGCAACGGATGATGGGTAACGAAATATTGCTGATAAAAAAAAGAACGCACCCGAAGATGCGTTCTGGAAAAAAATGAGCGTGGGCATTATCGCATGGTGGCTTTGACGCTGCCCCAATCGTGGCCATCGTCCACGCGGATGATGTAGTTGCCGGCGGGGAGGTCGGTTTTGATGCGCAGGCGGTTGTCGCCTTGTTGTGCACGGAAGCTTTGGGTGGCCACGCTACGTCCATTGAGGTCAATGATTCTGACACTGAGGGTTGCTGCCCGAAGGAGGGTACAATTCAGCTCGAAGCTGCCATTGGTGGCGGGGTTGACGACTTGCAGGGGCAGGCTGCCATAGCGGAAACCGCCAATGCCTTCAATCCAGGAATGGAATACCCAAGCCGTAGTATCATAAATGCCGTAACAGTAATTTCCAGCCGTGTCAAAAGCTGTAGAATCAAAGGTGACGTGATACTTGGTAGCTATTGGGAAGGTGACATGGGTTACTGTAGCAGTATTGCCAGAAATGGTAACAGATGCACTGTTGGCCGCGATTGTATAGGTGGTGTCGTTGGTTTCGTCTGTAAGGAAAATATTACCGGAGCCAGCAGTAACATGCCTGTCAAAGGTCATAGTTAGCGGGGCTGTTGGTAATACGCCAGTTGCTCCGTTATTGGCCGTCATTGAGACCAGAATAGGACGGAGCGAAGCAGACATAGTAAACTGAATGGAGAAGCTATCCACAGCCATGCCATCATCAGAACCAATGATGTTGGGGTCAGACCAGCGGATGATGAGCTTGGCGCCATTGGGAATGCTGAGGTTGACATTGCCAGAGCGGATGGTATTGTTGCCGCTTGCGTTACCATCTATAGGGCCGACTGTTGCCCCCATGTTGGGGGTGTAAAGGGAGAGGGCTGTATCAGCAGTCCAGGTAGTAGGTGAGGTCGTGTCGCCGAGCGAGTCGGCATTGATGCTGTATTCAAAAACCAGTGAGTCTATATTGGTGCGGCCAGTGCTGCCCATGCGCCATTGCTCACCGCGGTAGCGGATGCTGAAGCCTGAGAGTGTGCTACCGGTATTATTGACAAATGCAGCGCCGAAGTGTGGGGAAACGGAGCCTGAAGCGAGGGTGCCTAATGCCCGTTCTGTGCTGCCGGTGCTGCCATAACTGTAGGTGTCGCCGGAATTGCTATAGCCGTAGTCGCCTACATAATCATTCCCATTTCGGGTGCTGCTGCTGCCAAATTCCCAGATAAGCCAGCCAGCGGGCAGGTTGGTGCTGCCGTGAAAGCCGGAACCGGAATAGGCCGTTGTGTCTAAAGCGTCAAAATTCTGGGAATAACTTAGTGAGCTACTCGTGATGGAAATCTGAGCCTGCCCGATAAGGGCGGAGCCGCAGGCAGCAAGAAGGAGTAAGAATCTTTTCATGGGATTCAAGAAATTTTTGATTGATGCTAATATCCGGCTTTATGGCGGGATGAGGGACTTAGCAATTCAAAAAAAAATGGGATGAGCACCTAACAGTATTTTTCTTTTGAGCGTCTCGATAATCAGAACTTCCTCCGTCGGCTTACTTGTATTTTCTTAATGCCAAAATCTTGATTTGCCATGAAAAACCTTTTGATTTCTCTTACAGTTCTGCTCTTGACATGCGGAGTTGCAGGAGCTCAGGACTGGCAGACTATACGCCCTAAAGACACACTCTTTTTTGCCGCAGGTCATCATGCCATTACTTCCACAGAGGCTTATTCGATAATGGGGTATCCGTATACTGCACATTTTCTTTCTGTGCCTTCAGTAGTTCGTGCATTATATGTAACGGATACAGTTCTAAATCCGGATGGTTCCGTCACGTTCCATTTTCCCAAAGCAGTTCGTGATACCAGCCTGAATGGCTCGCAAAACAATAGCAATTGTATGGATACTGCGGCTGCTTCCTGGTTAGGCAAACGCATGATTCGGGCCGTTGATGGCAAGGAATATTATCAAAACAGCAAGGGAGACAGTATTCTCATCCTTACCCAGGCCCAGCCTGGTGACTATTGGATAATTGCTCACACCAGCAAGGGTGAAAAGATCTTAGCCCAAGTGGCTTATGCAGGTCTGACTACGATAGATGGCACCACAGACAGTTTCAAGCGGGTCTTTCTACAAGCCTTTTCAGGCACTTTACCTGTTACGAATGCCTTTAATTCAATGGTGTTGACCTGGAGTAAACATCACGGATGGATTAAGCTGGTTGATTTCTATCTTTTCCCGAATAGCTTTCGGCAGTATGAGTACGGAGGTGAGTTCGTGGACTCCACACAGCACAATCGTTTGCCAGAATCGTTTGCCGGGATGCAGCTATCTAAAGACGTACAATCACTTTATTCGCCTGGCAATGCCTGGATTTTTCAGAGCTCCTACATCTATAACCTCGAAGCCAGACACACTTTCGAAAGAGATTCTGTCTGCAGCGTTCAAAATGTAACTGCGGATACATTGGTCGCAGACTTGGCCTATTACCGTTATTCAGATAATATTTGGGGTTATTCGCTGGACAGCGGGAGAAGATTTGATACGGTAGCCATCACGCCTGTAGGCATGCGATTCAAAGAACTGTACTTCAGAAATGTTTCCGATGTGACGCAACGATTTTTTGTTTTAGACAGCCCACTTTGTGGCAATTATTTATGCTCACAAGAGGATCTAATCAGTTGCGGCGGGTACGGCTATTTCGATAGCTGTATGAAGATTACCTGTTTAGATGGTCTTTATGAAATCCGTAAGGTCTGGTTGCCTCCTTTTGGCCTGGTGAATTATTACAATGGATTTGGTGATTTGGGTGACTACTTAATTACTAATGAATCCTGGATAAGCTATTTCCGGCGAGGCAACTGTGTCTGGGGTGAACGCACTTACCCTAAGGTGGGTGTCGGAGGGCAGGCTTTTCAGAAAGAATGGGTTCAATTATTCCCTTTGCCTGCCGATGAAGCGGTGCAGGTTCGATGCCTAATGTTTCATAATCAAAGCCAGTTTGTCTTACGCAATAGCCTGGGACAGGTTGTCTTGCAGCAAATACTCACACAGCCTGAAACCAGCATCACAACCACTCAGTTGCCTGCAGGTTATTATTTCGCTGAAGTCCGCAATAAGGATTTGCGCTGGATGGGTAAAGTGGTGGTGGTGCATTAGCAGGCAGCCACAACCGTATTCCATTCAAAAAAAATCCGCCCAGGTCATGCCTGAGCGGATGAATTAGGGCAACTGTTTTTTGCTCAATTCGCTATCACGTTCACATCATCAAGCTCCCAGGTTGTGGTGTGTTTCGTGCCTGAGCCAGGGTCTGCTCCTTCATACTTAAAGGCGATATACACATTGCCTCCCGTAAAAGCACTTAGGCTCACATTGCCGGAAGGCGTGAAAGCACTATAACCACTGGGTGAAGAAGGGGGCAGGGTTGGATTCAATTGTGTCCAGGTTGCGGTAGAAAAATTGCTGCCGTTGAAATTGGAACTGGCATACACCTTCAGCGTCGCGCCATCATCATATCCGTTGGCACTTCTGAAAGTCAGCATGGGGTTCACCTTTCCGCTCAGGTTGATGGCCGGAGTGACAAGCCAGGAGATGACGCTGTTTTGGCTGCTGTTGTAGGCAGACATCTTCGCAAAGACATTGGTGCTACCGTTGATGACAGAGAAGATCCATTTCTTGCCCCCAGCCTCTGCATAATTGGTCCAGCCCGTTAGGTTGATGTCCGTATTGCTGGCACCCCCGGTGAAATTCTCAGACAGCAATGTAGAGCCTGTGGATACCGCTCCGCAACGCGGGCCATAGAAGCGTACATCGGTAGTATCGCGCAGGATAAGCTGCGGTGTGGTCTTGTAAATGGTGTAGATACCCGAGATTTTTCCTTTCCCGTAAGGCAGGTTCTGAGCATGGAAAGAGGCATGATTGTCGGTACGAACGGCCATCATCCCTGTGGGTGTGGTGTTGCCTACATATAGGTTAGTGCCGCAAGTCCAGATGTAGCGGTTGGTGGCATCGGTGGGCGAGGTGTAGGTATGAATCGTATCCCCAAACTGGACGCTATCGGCAATCGTGACTAAGCGGCACAGGAGTGTGATGTCGGCATTGGCAGTATAGTTTCTGGCTGCATTGAAAGAAACCACAGTGTCTTTCACCTCGTTGCCCATAGTAGCGCCGATGACATGCTGGTCAATGGCGCGGCCATTCAGGCCCACAGGTGCCAGTAGCTCATCAACAGCGCCACTGATGCAGGGTGTGCCGGTGCCGGAATTATAGCTCAGGTACATGCCTTTCAGGCGCACATACAATTTGCGACCCACGGGATAGCGGTTAAACAGGCTGTAGGCATCTATATAAATCTGGATGCCACCGCTGCTGTCCTGTGCATAGATGGATTTGTAGATGTTCCCGCTGCGGTCGTCTGCATTCACAATCACAGTTAGGCAGAGGTCTTTTGTAATGAGTAAGGTATCGAAGCTGCCCCCGGTGTAAGGACGCATGTTCAGCAGGCTGCGGATGTTGATGGCCGAGTCGCCGGCAGGCAGACCCGGGTCAAAGCCACTGATATCAGCAGGCCGGTCAAAGTCTTTTTTCAGACAGCCGCTGAGCAGGCCGCCAGCCAGTAGGGCCAGGATGAGGAGTCGAAGCTTGTTCACGTGTTTCAATTGAATTTTTTGAGAAGATTTTTTGCAGGGATAATTAGAATTTCAGGCTGAGGTTGAAGAAGAAATTCCTACCGTAGCCATAGAAATATTTTGAAGGGAACTTACCCGGATTCTCTCCGGCAAAGTCGTAGCGGAGTTGTTCAAATCCTCCTGTCCGGATGTCTTTTGAATCGAGCAGGTTGGACACACCCAGACTTAAATAAAGAAAGGTGCTTCGGGGCAGGGCCTTCGAATATTTCGACAACAGGAAGGATTTGCTGATGCTCAGGTCCACTGTGAAAGCGGAAGGAAGCTTTTCCTGATCTACGATGTTGTTGTATTGTGCTGAACCAACAGCCAGCCCGGACACGGCTTCGGAGGTGCGCCGATCGGGATTGATGTCCACATAATTCCGGTCGAAATAATTCAGGTTCAGATTGGCATACCAAAATTTCTGCGGGCCATAGCGAAAGCCCAGTGTGTAGGCACTCTGCGGCCCAACGGCGAGGTAATAGTTTTGGATGAAGGCCTTGCGCTGTGTGGGTACACTCACGGTGTCGTTGTCCTGATAAATGCCAATGGATTTCGGATTACTGGTGTAGAAAGCCTGGCCAATTGCAGCCACTGCCGTGACGGATAAGACAGGCATCAGCTTCACTTCTGCGGCGGCTTCCAGGCCGGTGTAGCGTGTGTTCACTCCGCGAATCACATAATTGACGAAGCTCTGGAAGGCAGGGTCATCATTGTAGAACCGCTTGATTTCAGTGGCATCTTTCACATCCGTTGCATAGCCCACCAGCCGCAGGTTATACTTCGGTGTGCGCATCAGGTAGCCACCTTCTATGCTGGTTGTTCTTTCATTCGTGGGGTCTATCACCGTGAGGCTACGGGTGCGTGGCGAGATGTAGGTATTGTCGAAGCTGGGTGGGTCTTGGCCAAAGCCGGCATTGACGAAGAAATAATTCCGCCCATCCAGCTTATAGGTCAGCCCGCCTTTGAGGCCATAACTCATAAAGTGTTGCAAGGGGCTTTCGCCAAAAGATTCGGTGGGGAAAAGCCCATTACGATACAGCCCTTCTCGCGAAAAATTCTGATAACCGCCGCGCCCCGACAGGAAGAAATCTATCTTGTTGTAAGTGCCTTGCACTTGTGCCCAGATAAAACCTTTACTGAATCGGCTGATGTAGTCGTAGCCATATTTATCGCCCTCCCGAATAGCACGGTTTGGGGCATTCAGGTCATATTGGTCAAAGGCTACATTAGGCACGTTTTGCTGCACGGCAAACTGGTTCAGGTTGGTATAATAATCACCACCCAGCAAGTCCGTGAGTTGCCGGTAGCTTTCTGCCCGCTGCAACATGAATTGAAGCCCCGCCTGCACACTGATATGCTCCGTCTCCACCTTTTCAATCCGGGTATTGAAGCTGAATTTTCGTACATCATCCACATCATCTGCCACGACATACACCGAGCGTTTGCCCCGCACCGTATTACCTATGATGCCGCCTTCATTCACGATGGAATCGTAGTTGATGAAATTCTCATTGTAAAGCTTGTCCCAGTCCACCTGTTGCTGCCCGTAAAACTGAGCTGTGGAGGGATCCTGCTGGTTTAGGCTCAGATAGCTGGGCAGGTTGCGGTAGTAGTCTGGCCGCGGGTTTTCGGCATTGTACCAATCCAGGGCGCTGTTGCGGTTTTTTCCTGCCTGAAAGCTGATGCTGGTATTCCAGCGCAAGGTGTTGGAAGGCGCATAACGATAATTCAGGATGGTAATTGGCTGGTAGCTGTTGGCTACCCGTGAATTGCGTTTGTCTCCATTTTGGTAGCCCCAGTTGGGGTTGTAAAAGTTGCTGGCAGCGAGGTCATAAGTCTCCTGGGTTACCGGCGAGGATTTACCCCTGCGTGTGGGCGCTCCGAAGCTGATCAGGTTCAGTTCATGTTTGCCTGCGGCAAATCGTTTGCTGAGTCCTGCATAGTAGGAATAGCCATCGTAAAAGGTGCCCGGGATATAACCTTCTTTTGCCCAGCGCCGGGATACAGAAAGCGAATAAGCCCATCCGCCTTTCATCAGCCCGCTGCTGTGCGTCAGCATGAGGCGATTGCTGTAATTGCGATTGGATGCACTATAAGTGATGCGTGTCTGTTTTCTCTGGCTCGCCGCAGAAGCATCGAAATAGACCGAGCCATTGATGCCGCCAAAGCTGTACTCTGCCGGTTGTAAACCATAGGTATTGCTGCGGCTGCGAAACACATCATTCAGTCCGCCCCATTGCGACCAATATGCATCGCCGGTCTCCACATCATTCATCAGTGCACCATTAATCATCACTTCCTGACGGTTGCGATCGTAGCCACGTGCCTGAAAACGATAAGGCCCAAACACAAAAGCTACTGCGGATACATATGGATCCCGCGAAGCACTCAGTAAGCCACTCACATTCGCCATACGCACACCGTCTTCATCCGCCGACAGCTCATTTTCCTCCAATGAAATCACAGGTATTTGAAGGTTCTGGCCGGCCTGGTTAAAGTCGTTCCGGGCTACAGTAATATCACCCAGATCAGCTACGGCTTTTTGCAGGCTCAGCTTTATGGTGTCTGCATGTACGCTTTGCCCGCTGATGATGATAATGTGTGTGCCATAAGGGACGCTGCTGAAGCTGAACCTACCCTCTGCGTCAGTAGTCGCCAGGAGCTTGAAGCGAGGCATGACCAACTGCACATCGGATACCGGCTTCCCGCTGCTTTGTGACACGAGCCGTCCCTTCACCAGGCCACTGCCTGCTGGCGATTGGCCCTTTTCCTGCGCCATTGCGGCCATGCCGACACAGAGAAAGAACAGCAGTGTAACGCTGCGTAAAAATCCTTGCATGGAGTTAGTAGAAATTGTGAATGATAAAAGAGTTGTTAGCCCGACAGCTATGTGTATGGTTTGCGTGCTGCGGAAAGGCGGTCGAAGATATATTTTGTCCGTTTTAAAAAGAAAACGCGGACAGCGTTTAGAAACCCTGTCCGCGTTTGTGACTATAACTGCAACTTTCCTTTTGTTTGCAGCACCAGTGCTTGTCTGGCAACTTACTGTTTTACCACCATCATCACCCCGCGCCGGCCCTGCGTGTCGGTAAGCTGGAGCAGATAGGTGCCCGAGGGCAGCGAGCGGATGTCGTGAAGTGGACAGTGCACTTTACTGCTTCAAAATACCCAGGGTCGCTGCCCCTTCATTCATCATCAAATCCAGCACCGACAGTCCGGCCTGAAACCCATGTCGCGCCGCAAACACCTGGTGATATTCCGGCGTTCGCAAGGGTATCTTTTGAGGCAGAGCATCATCAGCCACTTCTGAAAATGTAAGTGGCAGCCGCAGTTCCCGACAAACCCAGTCCAAAGCCGCACGGTTCAAGGTTTCCAGCTGTTCATGGCGGGTTTCGATCAATGCCTGCAAGCCTGGTGCGAAGTGTCTGAAGAATGGGGAACGGCCATAGGCAGAATAAAGGGCGCCCCAGTGTTGTCGCTGCCAGTCGTGGGTGTAATCAATGAGTATTTCGCGCAACGGGCATTGTTGCCGACGGCCACCTTGCAAGGGTACGGAGCAGGTCAGTATGCCATTGGCCGTAGCCAGGCGATAGCGGTTGTAATGTCCCTCACGCAGGATGCCGGTGTAGAGGCCGGCCCCACCGACGGCAAGCGCTGTGGCCCACCAGTCTGTGCTTGGAAAAAGTGAAAGTGCCAGTATGGTAGGCATGACCGCAAGTTGAGGGATTACCTTTGCCGAAAGGTAACCGGATGCGCTGCGGGCTGCTTGTTCTACTCTCATTTTTCTTGCTTTCGCATGTGAATGCCAAGGGCATTGAAGCCGCTGCGGGTTTCGCCCTTTTTCATCGCAGTGCAGATAGCGGCAATCTTGATTTCTACTGGGATATTTTCCCTAAGAGCCTGCGTTACAAAAAGGATTCGCTGGGCCGGCTCAGCGCACGCATCCGCACCCGAATTCGTGTCAGCAACGACACGGGAATTGTCTATCAGGACTTTTATTTTCTGCAAACTCAGCCCTTTGATCCGGACCGGGAACTGGCTCCGCGCATCCTGGAACAAACGCATATCCCTATCCGGACAGGCCACTATCAGGTGGAGCTGTATCTCGTCGAAGAAGGGCGTGACAACAGCCACTATTATTTCAAAGACACATTCCGCTTTGCCAACACAGCACCACAATACAGCAGTCTTGAATTGCTTGATACTTTCTTCACTTCCACGGTGCCCAGCCCTTTCCTGAAAGCGGGCTTTCAAAATCTGCCCCGTACACTGAATTTTTATGACGAAGGCCAGCAAAACCTGCATGCCTATGCGGAGTTGTATCACAGCGACAGCCTGCCTGCTGCTGCTTTCCCGTTGCATCAACTCTGCTACATCTCGCGCGAGCGTAATGGGCGCAGCACGGGTGTGTATCTGAGCGACACCATTCGCAAAGCCGCGCCTACACAGGCTTTCCACTACAACCTGTCCACGACTTCCCTGCCTACAGGCAACTATTGGCTCTGCCTCTCGCTCCGCACTGCTGCCGGTCTGGAACTGGCTCAGGCCTCCACTTTTTTTCAGACGATAAATGCGCATCCTACGGGTGGCAAAGGCATCGAGGTGCTGGACAGTGCCGAGGCAAAAACTGTAACGGATGCCCACCTGCTCGACC
>CAYRJR010000016.1:11905-25632 GCA_964424655.1 uncultured Chitinophagaceae bacterium | reverse complement strand
ACCCAGGGGCAGGCGCAGCCATTCTGCAAAGGCACCTACAATAGCAACTACCAGCGTGGAAGAAGTGCCAAGTCCGGAGCCTGCTGGCGCATCCACAAAGGTGCTCAGACGAAATGCGGACGGGACCGGGCCGTATTGCTTCACGATGCTATTGTACACACCGGAGGCCAGGTCAAGCCGGCCATCAATGGGCAATGATTGCGTATCCGGGTAGCTGAATTGTTCACCGCGATCCATGGCCTCGAGGATGATTTCATTTCCTTCGAGCGGCTCGATGGTTGCGTAGGCATACAGAGAAATAGTAGCGTTAAGAATGGCACCGCCATAGAGATCACAGTAAGGTGAGACATCGGTACCGCCACCGGCCAGGCCGATGCGCAGCGGCGATTTGGAACGGAAAATCACAATTAGAGCATTGCTTTTTTTAGGAAGGAATCAAAGCTGCAATGTTCTGCTTTGGTAGCCAAACGAGAAGAGGACTTTCCAAAATCAGGTTCGACATTTCTTCCTCAAATTCTTTCTGGCAGGCTGTATGCAAACCCGCTTTCAATAGTCATACTTCGAGAACATATTCCATTATCATCACCCACGAAAAAGCATTGCTATTATCTTTCCCATCAAACCCCGCCCCATGCCTACCAACCCGAACGGAACCATTTTCATCAATTACCGCCGAGAAGACAGCAATTGGAATGCTTTGGCCATATACAACGAGTTGCAGAAGTATTTCTCCAAGGACCAGATTTTCAAAGATTTTAATGCCATTCGTCCCGGAGATGATTTTGTAGAAAGCATTGCCGGAGCCTTGCAGCGCTGCGATGTGCTGCTGGTGCTGATTGGCTCCAAATGGCTGGATGTTATTGACGATACGGGCAAACTAAGGTTACAGGACCCGGATGATTTTGTGCGGCTGGAAATTTCAAAGGCCTTGTCAAGAAATATCAAGGTGGTGCCGGTGATGCTGGATGGTGCCAAAATGCCGCAACGGGAACAGTTGCCGGAACCCTTGCAAAACCTGACACGACGCCAGCTCGTGGAGATAGACCCTACTCGCTTTGAAGATGACGTACGCAAGCTGGCCGATGCCATACGAAAGATTCTTGCTGAATCTGGCTATCAGCCCATTCCAGAACCAAACATTCCCAGGCCAACGCCTCAGCCCCTTATCACCCCTGACCCTATTAATCAGGTTTTCGAAAAAAAGCCACCCAAGCCAAACAACAACTTAGTCTGGGGCATACTGACCACAATACTTTGCTGCCTGCCTTTGGGTATCATTTCAATCATTTCAGCCAGTAAGGTGGACTCGCTCTATGAGCAGGCAAAATATGCGGAGGCCCAGAAGGCTGCTGATGATGCCAAGAAATATGCGCTTTGGGCAGTAGGAGTAGGTGCCGTTGTCTGGCTGATTTATTTTATTCTGGTAGCGGCTGGCGTAGCGCAATATTGAAAGGGGAAATGGCACAGGCTACCACCTTGAATCGTTCCGAGCAATTGTCTTATTGGCTGCTGGCTCTGGCTGCATTCCTGGCCATTTTGTGCTTTGGCTTTGCCCCTGCCCTGCTTCCTCCTTGTCCCTTTCATCAGTTCACCGGCCTGGATTGTCCAGGCTGTGGCAGCACCCGTGCCTTGAGGGCCTTGTTACATGGCCACCCGATGAAGGCGCTCAACTTCAACCTGCTGTTTCTACCCGCCTTACTGATGCTATTGCTGGGATTTTCGCAGCGTTTAGGGCAACCCATGAAGGCTATCTGGCAACGCCTGAACCGCCCTAAAATCGTGCTGGTGGTGGTGCTGTCTTTCTGGGTCTTGCGCAACTTGCCCTGGCCTCCTTTTTTGTGGTTGCGTGCATGAGATAGCAGCTTTCGTCAGCCTACCATTTCTTTTCAATGCTCGCTAATATGGCCAGGTAACTTTCGTAGCGCATGAGGCTTATTTGCCCTTCCTCCACAGCTGACTTCACAGCGCATCCTGGCTCATCCAGGTGCTGGCAATTGTTGAACCGGCAGTCGTGCAGCCGGGCACGCATCTCCGGGAAATAATGCGAGAGCTCTTCCCGCTCAAAATCCATCAATCCAAATTCTTTTACGCCTGGCGTATCAATAATGCGACTGGTGCCATCGGGCCATTCAAACATCTCGGCGAAGGTGGTAGTGTGTTGTCCTTTGCCACTCCAGGCGCTCACTTCAGCCGTTCGCAAATCCAGTGAAGGCATCAACGCATTGATGAGTGTGCTTTTGCCCACACCTGAATGGCCGCTGAACAAGGTGGTGCAACCCGTGATTCTTGCTTTCAGTGCAGGGATACTTTCCGGTGACTTCGCACAAATGGGAAACAGCTCATAGCCAGCCTGCCCATACACTGATTGCCATTCGGCAAGCTGTTCCATCTGCCCCGCATCATACAAGTCCAGCTTATTAACGGCTATGATGGCAGGGATGTGATAGGCTTCTGCGGTCACCAAAAACCGGTCAATAAAGCCATTGGAACTGCGCGGCTCTGCCAGTGTGGCGATGATGAGTGCCGCATCCAGATTGGCAGCAACGATATGTTTCTGATTTCGGTTGTGTGGCGATACGCGGACGATATAATTCCTGCGGGGGAGGATGTCCTGTATCAGGGCCAGGCCTGCGGCTTCGTCTTCAATGTCAAAACGCACCACATCACCTACGGCAACAGGATTAGTAGAGGCGATTTCCGTATCTATTTTCAACCTGCCACGGATACGAGCCTGCCAGCCTTTGCCCTGGTTGTCGCGAAGCTGATACCAGCTTCCGGTACTCTTAAAAACGAGGGCTTCTCCGCTATTCATAACGCAAGGCAACGATGGGGTCTAAGCGGGAAGCCTTAAGAGCCGGATAAATTCCTGAGATAATGCCCACGAGGGTGCAAAGCCCAAAACCGGCGCCAATCCATAGCCAGGGCATGATGAAACCTACCTGAAAGGCCAGGCCCACTGCATTGCCTGTGAGTATGCCCAACATCACGCCCAGCGCTCCACCCAGAAGGGATATGAGAATAGACTCGGTCAGAAATTGTCCTTTGATTACTGAGCTTTTGGCACCTAATGCTTTGCTCACGCCAATCTCACGGGTACGCTCTGCCACGCTCACCAACATGATGTTCATCAGACCAATCACGGAACCGAGTAGCGTGATGATGCCCACGATGAGTGCTGCCCAACGAACGGTGCTGAGGTTATCTATCAGCATGGTGGCTAATGAGTCATTTTGATTCACTGAAAAATCCGAAGGAGTACCCAGAGGCAGCTTTCTGATGCTGCGGAATAGTCCCTCCGCTTCATCCATAGCTAACGGCTTTTGCTTCACATCCGGCACGGCAACATTGATAACGTAATTACCACTGCCATAGATGGCCCTTGCGGACTCAAGCGGTAAAAACACTGAGTTGTCCGTATTCATCATCATGTTGCCGCCTTTGCTTTCGGCCACACCCACCACCATTAGTTTAGCCGGTCCCAGGCTGATGACTTTACCAATGGCATCGCTGGCTTTCCCTTTAAATAGTTTGGACACTACGCCGCTTCCCAACACACATACATGGCTGGCTGCCTGCAACTCGTAAGGTGAAAAACTGCGCCCGGCAGTCATCTTCGTGGCAGAGATGTGGAAGTAAGCTTCATCAGCACCGAAGATGCTGAGGTTGGGGTTCGTCTTCTTGTCGTTATAGACTGCGGTAGCCATACCTCCCGTGCGAAACTGAATGCTGACCTGTGCAGGTATCTGATAACGCTCCTTGAATTCCCGGGCTTCATCGTAAGTAATTTCCTTACCCGAGTTCCAAGAGATCTGAATACCGTGACCGCCTTTACCTTTTTTCTGTTTGAGGGTGACGTTCGTAATCTGGAACGTGTTGGCCCCCATCTGCGTGAAATTGCTGGTTAGCGCTGCATTAATGACTTCGATGCTGGTGAGGATGCCCACCAGCGCCATGATGCCCAGGCCAATGATGAGAATCGTGAGGATGCTGCGCAACATGTTATTGCGCACGGCGCGAAAAGCAAGGCTTAGGTTGAACAGCATCCTACGAATCAGGCGATGAAAATCGGAGGGCGCAAGCTAAGCCGGAATGTATTGCAGCAGCGGCCCGGCACGGAATGTTACCGTGTAACGATTATTTTTTTACCGGCTGGATTTCGCTACTTATCTTCCGTTGCGTCGCACACTTCGGCTGGATTTCGCTTATCGGCTTTGCCCATAAAATACTTCCTGCCACAACACAGATGCTGCGAGAAATGCTACATAGCAGCACTGGCCCATCAATGTGCGACGCAACGGGAGCTACATCAGGGCACAAAAGCTGACTAAAAAAAAATCGAAATCCAGCCATCATATCTGCGCATGCCAGGTATCCTTCAGATGACTTCAGGCAGCCGTGTACAGGCTCAGAGTTTGATCAGGTCGTTGGTGCTGCGGTCGTAGAAGTGGTATTCCGTCAATGGCAGGCCGGCATCTTCCAGCACTTTGATTTTTGCCTTGTAGCGGGTGTTCCATTTCTGCACCATATTCTTTCCCAGTAAGCCTGATGATTTTTTGGTGAGGTAAGCGGCCAGGATAGGATGGGCTTGTATGGTGAGCTCGCGGTGCCCCTGATTGATGAGGTAGTTGAGGTCTTTTTCGATGTCGTCGCCGAGCAGGATGGAAGGGCCAATCTTGCCCGTGCCCTTGCAGGTGGGGCACATCTCGGTGGTGGCGATATTGATTTCGGGGCGAAGGCGCTGGCGGGTGATTTGCATCAACCCAAACTTGCTCATGGGGAGGACGGTGTGCTTGGCGCGGTCGAGGGCCATAGCTTCCTCCATAGCATCCAGCACGCGCTTGCGGTGCTCGGGCACTTTCATGTCTATCAGGTCCAGCACGATGATGCCACCTAAATCGCGCAGGCGCATCTGGCGGGCTATTTCAGCCACAGCTTCGAGGTTCGTGGCGAGGGCGTTTAGCTCCTGATCTTTCTCTCCGTTGCGCGTGCCGGAGTTCACATCAATGACGTGAAGTGCTTCGGTGTGCTCGATGATGAGGTAGGCGCCGGAAGCGAGGTTCACCGTTTTGCCAAAAGAAGCTTTGAGTTGTTTGGTGATGCCATACGTATCGAAGACCGGTTGCTCAGCATTGTAGAGGCTGACGATGTCCTGTTGCTCGGGCATGATGCGGCCAATGTATTCTTTGGCTTCATTCATGAGGCGCTTATCATCCACAACGATTTTTTGGAAGGAGTTGTTGAGCAAATCGCGGAGGATAGAAGTTGTTTTGTCTTGTTCTCCGAGGATTTTCTGGGCAGGGTGTGCGCCTTTGAGGTTATGCTGCACCTGCTTCCAGCTTTCTGCCAGCTCCAGGATGTCGGCATGAAGTTCAGCGGTGTTTTTCCCTTCTGCGGCAGTGCGGACGATGATACCCAGGTTTTTGGGTTTAATGCTTTCCACGATGCGCTGGAGGCGCTTGCGTTCTTCGGCAGAATGAATCTTCCGGCTCACGGCCACCGTATCGTTGAACGGTGTGAGTACCATGAAGCGGCCCGGAAGGGAAATCTCGCAGCTCAGCCTCGGGCCTTTGGAAGAGATAGGCTCTTTGAGGATTTGCACCATGATTTCCGGCTTCCCCTGGACGATATCAGTGATTTTACCACCCTTGGGGATGTCCGGTTCATTCTTAAATCTGGAAAAATCTTCGCCCCAGGACGTTTCGCCTTTTACGCTTTCTAAAGTGAATTTCAGCAGAGAGCGGAAATAGGGTGACAGGTCGGTGTAGTGGAGAAAGGCATCCTTTTCGAAACCAATATCCACAAAAACCGCATTGAGGCCCGGCATGGTTTTGCGCACCTTACCGAGGTAAAGATCACCTACTGAAAATTGGTTGCTGCCGCGCTCGTAATGCAGCTCTACTAACTTCTTGTCTTCAAGGAGCGCTATTTCCACACCTTCTCCAGAGGCGGAGTTGATGATGAGTTCTTTGTTCATGGCTACCGTCTGAGTTAGCGCCACCCGGTGCAATGCTTAACCAATGGAAAGCAGCAATGGGCGCCAGGCAGCGAATGAAAAAAAAGTACTTACGCGGGCAGGCTTCCGCAATGTGGCGGGGTAAGCAGGATTGTGGGCTGAATTTCCAAAGGGAGCGAACTATCGTCCGTTTCCTGGGTGGGAATTACGAAAAGAGCACTCTATAATGGAGCTCTCAACACACACAATAAGCCCGTAACAAGATGGCGAAGCCATTCAGCTTCGCTACCAGGGCACTTATTTCTTCTTATGACGGTTGCGGCGCAAGCGTTTCTTACGCTTGTGCGTAGCAATCTTATGGCGTTTCCGTTTTTTTCCGCAAGGCATAAATGTCTTCGTTTAAAGTTTTTATTGGAATGATTTGATATACGATTCGATGTCTTTCGTGAAATCTGGCTTGTTTACAATTTGCTCCAGTTCTCTGAATGTTGATATCGCTTTTTCTTTTTGTCCGGCACCACGGTAGGCTTCACCGAGGAAATAAAGGGCTTCCCTGTTTTTTGGATCTAAGCTTTTGACATGCTCCAGTCGTTCCACTGCTTTTTGCCATTGGCCACTCTGGATGGATAATCGTCCGAGTAGCACATTGGCGGCAATGTGGTTCGGATTTTTGGCTACCATTTCGCGGAGGATGGAGATTCCGCTCATTGGTGCGCCTGTACCTTCCACATATGCAGTAGCCAGTGCTAGTCTTGCAGTGTCGTCATCCGGGTTTAGATCTACTGCCTGGCTTAAGCAGTTCACAGCACCCTGAGCGGCCCAAGCCTGCACCGCTGGTGTTCCCGCATCATGCATTAGCTCCAAAAAAAATTGGCCGGCAAAACTGAGCTTTTTTTCTGATTGGGCCAAACGTGCTGATTGAGCAGTTGTCCAGGCAAACATTGCCGGCTGATGGTGTTCCCGCCAAATGGCTGCGGCCTGGTCATAAAAAGGCACCATGGCTGCTGAGTCTTTTTGTTGTGCAATTTTGGCATCAATAGCTTTCAAATCTGCTGCTGCATGAGCGGGCAACGACTGGAGTGAAGCACTTGCAATGGAGTCAAAATCTGCAGGTTCAGCCATGTGAGGGGCATTCATCATGCCTGCTGCGGCATCCTGATGTTCATCTGCAGGGGCATTCCCTGCCGGTTTAGAAGGAGTAGTTGGGACAGCCCAAAACAATATAGCTGCCAGAATCAGGGCAGCTCCAATTGCTATGTAATGGGCAATACGCAAAATACGGCGGTTTTAAGGCCGCGCGAAGGTAGGGGAAAGCAACGAGTAACAGGAAATTATAGTGCCGCTTCTTTGATTTCAGAAGGGTCTGTTTCCTTCAGGTCTTTATCCGAATTTTTTACAGCAACCATAAATTCCTTAGCAGGCCGGAATGCAGGTATGAAATGTTCAGGGATTTGAACAGACACGCCTTTTTTGATGTTTCGGCCCACTTTGGCTGCCCGCTTTTTCAGGATGAAAGAACCGAATCCTCGAACATAAATGGGCTCACCATCAACGAGTGAGGTTTTGACTTCCTTGAAAAAGGTTTCGAGCGTAACGAGAATATCAACCTTAGGTATCCCGGTCTTCTCTGCGATAGAAGTAACTACATCTGCTTTTCTCATGATGTTTTGGGGGGGTGGGTTTGGGTACGGGTATTTGATTGAATCTGAAATGGATGCAATGTGGATTCTGCTTTTTGGCGGGGAGAACGAAATGCAATTTATCTCAGACCTCGCAAACATAACCTAAAAGGGTTACAGATAATAAGCAGTCAAACAAAATAAATTTTATACTATGACAGTTCGTGATAGTTTATGACAAGGATTGCGTCCATCCTACTTTTGCAGCCATCCAAAGCACTCTTTCGTTGCACAGTATTCAATCAACAGATCGTAAACAACGGGCTGTAGCCATCTGGCTCCTGACCGGTGTGGTGATGATTATCATCCAAATCCTACTCGGCGGGATCACAAGACTCACGGGATCAGGCCTTAGTATCACGGAATGGAAACCCATCATGGGAGCCATTCCACCGCTAAATGAACATGACTGGCAAACAGCTTTTGAAAAATATCAGCAGATAGCTCAATACCGTTACTTAAATGCTCATTTCACCCTGAGTGATTTCAAGCACATTTTTTTCTGGGAGTGGTTTCATCGCGAATGGGCGCGCATGGGACTTGCCCTGGTATTTATCATAGGTTTTGTCTTCTTTTTGGCCCGGGGCTATTTCAACAGAAAGATGATTGCCCCATTTGTGGTCTTGTTTGTTTTGGGTGGCCTTCAGGGCGCTGTGGGTTGGATTATGGTGCAAAGCGGCCTGAACGATACAGACTTGTATGTGAGTCATATCAGGCTGGCCGTGCACTTTCTTTCAGCCTTAGTGTTGTTGTGCTACACGCTTTGGTTTGCCCTTAAGCTTTTGATTCCTGAAACAGACCAGGTTCAGATGCCCGGATTGCGAAACCTGACTTTGATTTTGATTGCACTCCTTGCCGTTCAGCTTGCCTACGGTGCGTTCATGGCCGGACTAAAAGCAGCAGCGGCAGCGCCTACCTGGCCTACCATCAACGGGATGTGGGTGCCCCAGCAGGTGCATCAATTTGGTAACCATCGTTATTCCGGCTTCAATGCCTGGGTATCCAATCCGATGGCGGTGCATTTCATCCACCGGACATTGGCCTACTGCTTAGTGGTTTTAGTAATTGGCTGGTCTTTCCTGATGGGTAAAGCTTCGTCTTCCCGGCTGCATCGCTGGCGCTGGTGGCCTACCGGTTTGGTTTGCATTCAGGTCTTGCTGGGCATTTTCACCGTCTTGAACGGTGCACGTACGGCACCTGCAGGTCACTTCGGCAGATTTGAATTTTTAGCACAGGCACACCAGCTTGTGGCTATGTTTCTCTTAGTCTCTTTGGTAGCAAACCTGTATTTGCTTTGGCCTTCGGCGAACAGGGGCAGCGTGAATTGACAGCGTTAATGTTTTGAGCAGCATTGGCCCAATGGCATTTGGCCTTAGGTCATACGGCTACCTTTGCGCCCGTTATGTCCAGCCGCACCCTAACTGTCACGCTTGTAGCATTCTTTATTCTGCTTTCTGCCGGCTTCATGGCTTATTACTACCATGCGACCCGCACAATGCCTAAGACCTTAGCAGTTTTAGGTGAGCCAGGGCATAAGGTGGACACCTTCACGTTCTATAACCAGGATGGAAAATTGATTACCCAGGCAGACACGAAAGGCAAGGTGTATGTAGCGGAATATTTCTTCGCTACCTGCCAGGGTATTTGTCCCAAGATGAATGAGAATATGCGCTTAGTGTACGATGCTTATCGTGGCAATCCAGATGTGCTGATACTCTCACATACCGTGGATCCCAAAAAGGACAGCTCAGCAGCCCTGAAAGCTTACGCAGAACGCTTTAATGCAGACCCAAAGCAATGGATGTTCCTCACAGGCTCCAAAAAACGTTTGTATGATATGGCCCGTTGGAGTTACCTCATTTCAGCAGATGATGACACCGCGGGAATATCCATTGACAAGGACTTTATCCACGATAATCATTTCGTCCTTGTTGACCGGAATGGACGTCTTAGAGGCCGTTTCTACGATGGGCTGGATCGCGATCAGGTTGACTCTCTGATTAGCGACATTCACGTTTTGCTGGATGAAAAGGAATAAGCGCTTACTGGCACCTGAAGACATTAGGGTGTGACGTAACGCTTAGCTCCTACCCTTGCATTCAGCCGCCCCATTGTAATTCCATTCCCTTGCCGGAGCGACATGAGCTCCTGCACCCGTGTGGCCAGGGCGATTTGGAAACGGCGATGTTCATAATGCTTATTGCCCAAACCCAAGTAGGTAAAGCTGTGCAAAATCCCTTCGGGAAAAAGGTTCAGGAATTCCCGGTTCAGGCATTGGAAGCTCCAGTTTTGCTCATCGCCACTTAGGATACCCCTGACTTCGAAACGACCCAGGGGCATGTTCAAAATTTCTTCAGCAATATTCATGTCATGTGCGTATTGGTTGGCTCAAAGAAGCAAAGGCTTTCTGATGCTTTTTACTAATTAGTCGTAAACATGAGCCTCATTCACAATCCGGAAAGATTTTTCAATCATGTTGTGTTTGCTGGCATGCGCTTTTATGAGACCTGAAATACAAAATCATTTTGCCATGAAATCACTCCTTCTAAGTGCCTTATTGTTGCTGTCTTTACAGGGTTATTGCCAGCCGCCCGTTACCGTTGCCACTGGCAGCGTCACTACTGCACCAGGCATTGGCGGCAATGCAGATTTAGGGCTGGCCTTCGCAAAAGGCGATGTCATTCACATCCAGGCTAAGGCTGAAAAAAGGCTGAGTCAGATGCTCATTCTTTTCTTCCCCAATCGTGAATTAGGCAGGGTTTCCGAAACAGAACATCCGCATTTCGACTTCACGATGCCTCAAAATGGAATCATCGTTTTTCGCTTCATCTCTGACCGTTCCGGCACCGACAAAGTAAACTACACGGTGACTCGAAAACCTGCTCATGCGAGCGTCAAAAATTATGATACGCGTGTGGTGTGGTTAAAACCTGCAAATGGCCAGCAGGGCGACTTGGTGCCCGTCCGGGCGAATAGCCATTATGACAAAAACCGAGTCGTAAAACTCATTGAATAATTTACTTCTATTCAGGGACACAGAGGCTTTACATCAAGCCTGATTCTGCGTGGGTAGTAGCAAAATAAAAGTGCTGCCTTTACCCAAAGTACTTTCCACACGCACGCGGCCTCCATGAGCCTCCACCATAGCTTTCACATAGCTTAAGCCGAGGCCAAAGCCTTTCACATTATGCAGGTTGCCCGTGTGTGCACGATAGAATTTTTCGAAAATGTGCGACTGGGTTTCTTTGCTCATGCCGATGCCGTTGTCGCGGATGCGGATGTTTAGCATGGAACCCGTGTTGGCCGTTTCGATATCAATCTCCATAGGGTCGCGGGAATATTTCATTGCATTGTCCAGCAGGTTGAAGATGAGGTTTGAAATATGGACTTCATCCCCATTGATGATATGGCGAGGCGCACGCAAATGCAAGGTGAGCACGCCTTGCTTTTCGTTGATTTGAAGGGCCAGATTGTCGGCAGTTTTTCTGATAATCTCATGGGCATCCAGCGTCGTCCGGTTCAAAGAAATTTCCTGACGTTCGATGCGGGCCGCCTGCAGGATGGTTTCTACCTGCTTATTCATGCGCCGGTTTTCGTCTTTAATCATGCCGCCGTAGTAGCGGATTTGTTCTTCATTTCTGATGACCCTTTCATTGCCCAATGCATCGGCAGCGAGGCTGATAGTGGCTAAGGGTGTCTTTAATTCATGGGTCATGTTGTTGATGAAATCACTCTTTATTTCAGAAAGTTTTTTCTGATTGAAAAGTGTTCGAACGGTAAGTGTGAATGCCGAGATGACAATGGTGGTGAGGGCAAAAGAAAGCAGTACCATCCATCCGAGTTGTTCGAACAGATAGTTCTTGGGCTCTATGATATAAACATGGAGCGTTTCTTGCTGCAAGGCCGTGCTGTTATTGAGGCTGATGTCATAGCTGCTCTTCACATAGTCTGCCTTAAAACTATCCGAAGCCAGCACCATGGAACCAAAAATGTTGGTGACTGAATATTCGAAAGGCTGACGGATGTTGTGGGTGCGCAGGGCCTGCGCAATGAGGTCGTGCATTTCTTCTGGCGTGAAAGCCTGAACTGTGAAGTCCTGATCCAAGACTCGCTTTTTAGCTGCAAGGTTTATGGGGATATTACCAGTTGCCTCAAAACGCTTACTCAGATATAATTCCTGACACTTATCCCGAATTTCTTCAAGGGCTTTCTGGCGGCTTTGGGCATATTGCTCTTTGCGAATCTGAATGGCATTTTTAATCCACTGCATCTGAATAAACAAAATGCCCAAAACAGATAGTGTGATGAGCAAAATGATGAGTGGAAAAGTGCGTTTCATGCAGCGTAAAGGTGGGTATTTTGATGCGGAAACTTTCGATGAGGAGCGCCATGGATTTTCGTTAAAAAATGAGTGTCGTGCCTCAATTAAACCCAATGAGTACCACATAGGGCAACGGGGCTTCTAACTTGCAACTTAAAGGTTGTTGCACCAGGCAAAAGCTTTTTCTAAAGCCCTGCGATGCATTCGCATTACTGAAGGCAAATATTTTCTGGTTCAAAAAATTTTTCCCATGAAGCGATTGATCATTTTGGTATTGCTCCTGCAGCCTGCTTTGCTCTTTGCTCAGCAAAAAGCTGATTCTGCATTATACGTGATGCCTGACAAGTCCCCTCATGTGATGTATGCCAGAGACAGTGCGCTGCCACTTCGCTCGCCCCTTGAAATCGAATGGCTCAGGCAAAACCCGGACACTGCAAGTATTCAGATGGAAAAACTTACGGCTGGCTTTTATAAAACTCGTGAACATGCCGGCATCTATGCTTTCTTTAAAGCCGAACTGCGCGGGAAAGTGCTCCGTGTACGGAACCTGAACAACGACTCGGTAGTGTATGTAAAAGTGCTTGGTGCATTACCTAATACCAAAGCATTCAAAGGCTGTAGTCTGGGCCTTAGTTCAGAAGCCCAAGAAGCCCTGGGCGTCCACGAACACAGAGCATTTTGTGAAGTCAGCTATTCCAATTAGACCCGGTTGGGTTTTGAAAAGTATTCGGTTACAATTCCCTGAAAAAGAAAGAGGCCCCATCTTGTGATGAGACCTCCTGGTGACCGCGTCAGGATTCAAACCTGAAACCTTCTGATCCGTAGTCAGATGCTCTATTCAGTTGAGCTACGCAGCCGTTGCGGGCGGCAAATGTAGCTTACTAAAGGTTTCAGCCCAAGCATTCCTGGAACAATCTTCCCAAACCCGTAAAGCCCTATTTAATGTTTGCAGCTTATACATTTTTTTACCTGAAACATTATCTTACGACCACCTATCTCTATTTCGTTCGCTATGAAAAATTTCAGCTTGATTCTGCTGGCGATATTCCTATTGACTGGCTCGGGCATTTCCTGCAAAAAAGATCAGTCAGTAAACTTGGACGGACATTGGCTGTTCCCGATTGCCAAAGGGACATTTTCCTTGAATTCCCTGAGTATGTTTCGAAATGTGAGCTACCTCATGGAGTTCAGCAATACGGACTTAAATCAGCCATCTGGCACTCCCGTTTCTTCTCCCGGCTTGTTTTTCGGTCATCTGGGTCCGGCAAAGGTGCCTATCACGGATTGTATCTCCCGTATTGACGTGGATACACTCAGCTTTTCCGGCGTGTTGACAAATAATTTTCCGGTAGCGATTGCCGCAGGTACCCGAATGGTATTGCGCACTTCTCAAGACACAACGACCAACACCAATATTGCCGGCTTTGCCAGCGTAACCCAGGATATTCCGCCTGGAAGTCAATATTCGTTCGATGTATTGATTCAGGATAAAGTGCTGGGCGATTTTGTGTATCTCTATCTGGAAAATTTCAGTACCCCGGCTTTCAGCAATGTGACTTTCAGCACGCAGCCCAGCAGCTTAGATGTCAGGATCAATATCCTTACGGCCAGCTACGTTGAGGTGTTTTCCAACAGGGACTGCTTGTCTGAAGACACATCTGGAATTGATTTTAGCGGGGACGACCTCAGCGCAAACCAAACAAACGGCAGCCTGAGTGACACAGCAATGAGCGGACATATCAATGCTTTCGCAGACAACAGCCTTCCTGCCAGC
>CAYRJR010000016.1:0-11895 GCA_964424655.1 uncultured Chitinophagaceae bacterium | reverse complement strand
CCTGGCCATTGACTCTTTATTTCCCGATGGACCATTTCAGGTGGACCCGGGCAGCACCGATAATAATGGCAGGCCCATTGATACCGCACACAACAAGGTGGTTATCCCGATTAGCAAGAATAAATTGGCAAGAATCAAGCAGGCTTCTTTTGTAGCCAGTCATCTATACCTGAGTACTATGGGCATGAGCGGACCTGTTCAAAAAATAGATAAAACCGCTGCATTAAAACTTCAACTCACGGGCGATCTGAGGCTTAAAATCCGATTTTAAGAAGAGACAACTTTTTATGATAAAGTAGAATCAGCTCAGAAGTCTTTACCAACTCCCGTTATGAAAACACTATTCGCCCTAATCATATTTTGCTCCCTTACGATACCCTCCTTCGCTCAGCTACATATTGCGGCCCTTCAGGATCCATTTGATGCCTCGAATGCGGCCAGGCATCTACCTACCTATTTAGGTGATGGATTTCAAAGATTTCAGGTCAATGTTTTCAACCCCTATTTCTCTTTGGGCAGCAATTTCACCAGCATTGGAGATGCCAGGGAATTCTTACGTTCTAATGTGATTTCTGATGAATTGATTGGCAGAAACATTAGTAAAATGCACGCCACTGATAATCTGATCACCGGCTCTTTCGACCTGGCTATACTCAATCTGTCTGTAAATCTTAATGATGAATCAGCTCCAGTTCGTGTGACGCTTGGTGCGGGTGTCAATGAAAGAATGGAACTGAGCACGGCCTTCAATCAGGAGAGCTTTCGTTTTGCGTATGCTGGCAACGAGCAATTCGCCAGTGAGTATGTCGAATTAGCACCTCGATTTGATGCCCTCGCCTTTTCGGAATATTATGTGGCGCTTGCCTGTAATGTTCAGAACAATGAAGGCTGGAGCATTAAGCCAGCCATCCGGCTTAGCTACTTATCCGGACAAGTGAGTGTGGATATGCAGCAAACCAACAGCATTGCTGTGTACACCGATGCAGAAGGTCGCTATCTTGATTTTAGCCTGAATTACAACATCAACACCAGCTTAGGTGCTGACTCAGTACGCCTCGATGGTTCTTCTTTTAACCTGAATGAGAAAAGCCTGCACAGTGGCCTGGGAAGCGGTTACGGCATTGACCTTGGCTTGCGTGTCACCCCAAAACCAGGTCTGGATTTCAATATCGGTATCAGTGACCTGGGCAGTATCCGATTTGCTAATAACACGACCAATATCTACAATCACAGCACTTATCGTTATGAAGGCGTAGATGTCAATTTTGTAAACGAACAAAGCCTGAGTTTAGACTCACTAAGCTCATTTGCACGACCGAATTATGCACATGAGGCCTATTCCGTATCGCTTCCTACCCGGCTCATAATCAGCGGAAGCTTTGGCTTTGGCGAGGTGAACAATGGTAATGCTCATTATTTCCGCCATCTTTTGACAGGCATGTACCTGCAAGGTTTTTCCAACCACCTGAGTGCTACCAAAGTTCCTTACATTGGAGTAGGCTACACTTATTCGATTGGTGACATCGTTCATGCTGGCATCAACGCCGGTATTGGTGGGGTATTTGGCCCTCAGGTTGGCCTGATGGCTTCTTTGAAAGCCGGGCCACTACGCTTTGGCCTGCAAAGCAATAATATCTTGTCCCTGATTAGCTCACAAGCAGGAAGGGGTATAGATGCTGGCCTGCTATTGGCTCTTGCATTCTAAAAAAAACTCCTTACAAATCTGTTCAAATTGCCTGCTCAGGCCGCGTAATAAAAGCTTGAGCCGGCAGATTGAGCCATGCGTTTGATGCGCTCATGCTCTTCACCCATCACAACCTGAAAAACCTTACTAAAGAATGCAATAGCATCCTTAGTCAGTTCTTTGGCTGTGTTGTATAGCTTCATATTGCTGCCATTTTCCTTGAATGTATTCACTTCTAAAGGAGCAGGGCAAAGCCATTCCGGGATAAATTCACGGGGAATGTCTATGGCACAGCAAACAACGGGGGTATTTAGCACCGGGTCTGTCTCAATCTGATAACGGACCGGGAGCCGGCAGATTTCGCGTGGATTGCTAATGCATTGGTGGGTTATAGAAACGCTGCTGTCCATTAACATCAAAGTTTTAATCGAATATAGAACAGCGAAATGGCGAAAAATCACCATTAACGAGCAATTAATGAACGACTTAGATGTATTTATCTATTCAATCCCTGTTTTGGACAAGCAATCAATACGGCAAATTATTAGTTATTAAAAAATCAATTCTCGCTGTGCTTTCAAAATAAGCCATTCCCAAAAAACCTTGCTACTCATTCCTGACACATCTTCGAAAAAATACGGAATAGTTCATTAACATTTAAGCAACGATTTTTTACTCCATAACGGCCAAAATCGAATAACGGCAGCTTATCATACTTTGGGAAAAACACGACTTGCGCATAGTCAATAAGTATAATTTGTCGTTTTCAGTGCAACAAGTGACTCTTAGAATTAAGCTTTCGGTCAGTGAGCACTAAGGAAGATTGTATGCTATCTCAGCTATTGATGCCTAAGAACGTCTCATTCAAACTGCCTCTTTCACGCTCGAGTGCAATGAACCATATCGCTCAGAAAAGGATATTATTTGCGAAGCATCCAGAATACCAGCAAGCTGGCAATTGCCAATAGCAGCACGACAACGATAGCTATCAGATTCCATTGCTGCACACCAATACTCCTGCGACGACTGCGCCTTTGTCTAATTCGTTTCCAAAGCGAGGCATTCAACTTGTGCTGCATTCCGCGAGCCTCATTGGCCCCCAATGTCCGCAAGCCTTCCAATGCATCAAGCTCCATCGCATCAGCAGTTGATAAATAGGCTTCCACTGCCTTTCGTTCCGGTTCAGGCAATCGTCCTTCCAGGAAATTCAGTAATTGCTCATCGCTAAGCCCTCGCCTGCCCGGATCCGATATGTTTTGTTTGGGCTTCATGGCTTCTGATTCCGACTCAGGATGATTTTTAGATTCCGTTTCCCGTTTTGGATATAGCTCTTTACCTGAGTAAAACTATACCCGTATGCTTCCGTGATTTGCTGATAACTCTTGTGCTCTAAATAAAACGCCCGGAGACATTTTTGTTGCTCCGGATTTAGCGCTGTCAATGCCTGTTCCATTTCCTGAAGCCTGAATTCCTGTTGTAGGACATCTTCAATCGAAGCCTGCTCTACTATAGCGTTTGCGACATAGTCTTCTGGTGCCAAATGTTCTGAATCGCGCAGCAATTGAAGACAATGATTGCGCATCAGAATAAACAGCCAGCCTTTTACATTGCTCATTGGCTCTTTTGGGAATCGCGTCAGTGCCTTCAGAAAAACCTGCTGCACGGCATCCTGAGCAGCCGATTTTTCTCTGAGATATTTCATGGCCAGACCCAGCAACAAGAGGGTATAGCGTTGCAAAAGCAGGCCGAGCCAATAATTGTCTCTGCTATGCTCAAAATGAAAGAGCAACTCTTCATCGCTCAGGTTGCTATGATGAACACTGGGCCTCAATCTCCTGTAAAGATGCCAAAGCACTTAGTTTCCATAGACAGCACTTCGGAAGAATTTATTTTAAAAAAAGAAAGCATTACCCTAGGCAATGCTTTCAAAAAAAAAATCGGTTGAAAATTTATCGGCGATAGTTCCTGGGTGCATGATAATATCCGGTTCCATGCCCATAACCCTGACCGCGATGCCAGCCGGCCTCACGCCTGTAATTCATGCCTACATCCACTCCACGACGGCGGGCACAGGAAGCAAAAACAGTCAAAATCATAAGCGCTAACAGAAAGGCGGAGATATGTTTCATGCGATGCAAAGTGATTTTTCGGAAGGCAATATAAAAAGGCAGCACGACAATCGGTGTCTTTGCGTACATATCCTTCTTTTTGACCTATCCGGAAGCAAGCTTCCTGGTTTAAATAAATCAATTTGACGAAGCCGAAATAGTACTTGATACATGCATGTCGCATTCCTTTAAGACCCCCTGAAGCATCTGGCACCACTCAGGTTTTTGCTTCAACAAAAATTCTAGCGACTGGCAGAAATGCCTGAATTCATCGAGCTGTGCACGAGCCATAATGGCCTTGGCAGCGTCATGTGTCTCAATACTCATTCTTTGTTCATAGCGTTTGATGGCTTCTACTTCTTCACTCATTGAAGAAATCATCCGCGCGAACGTGCGGGCCTGTTGCGATAGTTCCGAGCTGGGTTCGTCGTACTGTTGAAAATCCATGTGATTGAAATTTTTGGTGAATAAATTGATGCGAACACCTGTTTTTGATAAAAAGACCTTGCCGTCCAGTAAACAGATTTTCTAAAAAACAGAAAGCCTGAGCTACTGCTTCCCACACCGTAATCTTGCAGCCTTTCCAAGACCATGTCTCCTTCCGACTGGCTAAATACCTTTCTTACTGAAATCCGCACCACCCCGTTTCTGGAATGGCTGGGCGTTGGTTTTGGCTTGGCCGAGGTGCTGCTGGCCAAAAGCAACAAGGTGCTGCTCTATCCTGCCGGCATTATCAGCGTCCTCATTTCTTCTTACATCTTTTTTCGATCGGGGCTTTATGCAGAAAGCCTGCTCAATGCCTACTACCTCATCATGAGTATTTATGGCTGGGCCGTTTGGGTGAAACGAAAGCACCAGCCTGGCCTCCACATCAGCATTGCCACACGCCGCGACTGGTTCATCACGCTGGGCATCTCAGTGCTGGGCTTTGTGCTGCTGGCTTTCCTGCTCCAGCGTTTCACTAATTCAGATGTGCCTTACTGGGATGCCTGGGTGAGCGCGACGGCCTGGGCAGGCATGTGGCTTCTCGCCCGTCGCAAACTCGAAAACTGGCTCCTGCTCAACCTCAGCAATGCCTTTGCTGTACCCCTGCTGATACATAAACATCTGCCTCTTTATGCGCTACTCACTGTCTTTCTGTTTATCATCGCTGTGCAGGGATTTTATAGCTGGAAAAAGATTCTGGCAAGCTCAGCAAACAACACCGTTGCGTCTGAACAAGTATGAATGAAGCGACGCTCATGCTCACGGAATGGCAGCAGACTTTACAACAAGAAGCGCCCATTGCCGAATCACAAGGAAGCCTGACCCGGCAGCAGCTTGAAGTGCTTCAAAGGATGCATGCCTTCCGGCTTTTCTTACCCAAAAATCTGAATGGTTTAGTACTTAGTTTACCCGATGCACTACGCTTCGAGGAAAGTCTCGCACACATTGACGGCAGCCTGGGCTGGACGCTCACACTCTGTGCCGGAGCTACACTTTTTGCCGGCTACATGCAGCCTTCTTTGGTTGAAGATTTATTGAAAAATCCACTGGCTTGCCTGGGTGGCAGCGGGGCAGCTTCGGGCATCGCTGTTGCAGAAAATGATGGCTTTCGTGTCTCCGGCTCCTGGAAATATGCAACTGGTGCCCCACACCTGACGGCATTCACTGCCAATTGTAAAATATGGCGGGATGGGTGCGAAGTATTGGATGAAAAAGGTCAGCCTGAAATCAGGGCCTTCGTATTCAAAAAAGAAGAAGTACGCATTCACGAAGACTGGCACACGATGGGCCTCCGCGCAACAGCAAGCCATTCATTTGAAGTGCCGGAACAATGGTTTCCTGCCGAACGGGCATTTCAGATTTTACCCGAACAGGCCCGGCTTCCTGAACCCGTTTTTCAATACCCTTTTCAGGCTTTTGCCGAAGCAACGCTCGCAGCCAACTATGCAGGAATGACACAGCATTTCCTGGATTGTTGCAAGCATTACTTTATGAAGAAATCTGCCCACGATTCACAGACTGAGCCTTTTCTGAAAAAGCTTTTTCAAGAAGCAGAATCCACATTTCAGGGAAACAGAAATCGTTTTTATCAGGCTGTAGAATTTTCCTGGAAAGAATGCTGCAAGCAAAAATTTTGCAGTAAAAAAAGCCTCAGTGAAGTGGCCAAAACAAGCCGTGCATTAGCCCTGAATTCGCGCGAAATGGCTGCCAGGCTATTCCCCTATTGTGGCATGGCTGCATTGCATCCGGAATCAGAAATCAACAGGGTGTGGCGGGATATTTTCACGGCCAGCCAGCATAGTCTGCTGCACCCAATAGACTAAGCGCTTTTTAAAAAAATTACCGGCTGGCACCCACTACTCGGTAGGTTTCTCCATCCCGTTTCACCTTCATGGGATTCACGCGATAGCGGCCATTATCATCGCGGATGAGGGCATGATTCACCAGGATAGCATCATAGAGCCAAAAGGTGTCTTTGGTGCGGGTGTTGACGTACAGATCGGGTTGCAGCAAGTCACTGCGGTTGTAAATCCCGTTTAGGTCGTCGTAAATAAAATTGAATGCCTTTCCGGTGTTGAGGTCCATGTAAGTGTCCTTCTCGGAAAGGTTGGGATTGCGGGGCTGCTCCGCTTTGTTTTCATCTTCTTTGTGATCACCAAAACGGGCTTGTGCCTGCCAGGCGGTAAAGCCCAACACAGCTACAGCGAGCAGCATAAATCCAAAACGCCTCATAACTGTCTTTCTTTTTTCGAAGATGAATGGCTGCGAAAATAAGCATCTCATAGAGGCTTCCTTTTAGATAAAAGTTAATAAGGCCTGCGGAGGAGCAGGATAAAATCAGCTCAGCTAATCTTCCCCCAATAGGGCATTTGCCCGGTGCTGATTACTAATGCCCGGATGCCCGGATACTGTGCCATGTTCGGGTCTGAACTGACCAATGATTGTGCTGCAATTCGGGCCTGTTCCATCAGAGCTGCATCCGCAACGATGTCTGCCATTTTGAATTTTAGCGCCCCACTCTGCCGGGTACCGTAGATGTCACCAGGCCCTCGCAGGCGCAGGTCTTCTTCAGCAATCCTGAAGCCATCACTTGTGGTCACCATGATATTCATGCGCTGCCGGCCTGCTTCACTAAGCTTACTACCGGTAAGCAATATGCAATACGACTGATCTGCACCGCGTCCCACACGCCCGCGCAACTGGTGCAATTGAGACAGTCCAAAACGCTCCGGGCTTTCCACCACCATCACGGTAGCATTAGGCACATTGACTCCTACCTCGATCACGGTTGTCGCTACCAGCACCTGAGCCTCGCCGCGTACAAAACGTTCCATGTTACGCTGACGCTCGCCAGCCTCCTGACGACCATGCACCATCGCAATCCGATACTTGTGTTCCGGAAAAAAAACTTTCACTTGCTCATAGCCCACCATCAGGCTTTCAAAGTCGAGTTTCTCGCTTTCTTCTATCAGAGGAAAGACGATGTATGCCTGCCTGCCCTGGTCTATCTGATCCCGGACAAACTCCATCACGCGTGGACGTTGGTTTTCGTTGCGCTGAACAGTCATGATGGCTCTTCTGCCTGGTGGCAATTCATCAATCACGCTCACTTCAAGGTCGCCATAGAGGCTCATGGCCAGGGTGCGCGGAATAGGTGTTGCTGTCATCACGAGCATGTGTGGGGGCAGTACACCTTTCTTCCAGAGTCTGGCGCGTTGCCCTACGCCAAACCTGTGTTGCTCATCAATCACAGCAAGGCCCAGGCGCTGATATTGTACCTGGTCTTCGATGAGTGCATGGGTGCCCACAGAAATGAGCATACTGCCATCAGCAAGACCTCCCAGAATCTGCTTGCGCTCTTTGCCTTTCACGCTGCCTGTGAGCAATGCCACAGGAACATTCAGAGGTTCGAGCAGCGGAGCAATACTGCTGAAATGTTGCTGTGCCAGGATTTCAGTAGGCGCCATGATGCAGGCCTGAAAGCCATTGTCTAAGGCCAGTAGGGAAGCCATCACTGCTACGATAGTCTTGCCGCTGCCTACATCGCCTTGCAACAGTCGGTTCATCTGATGGCCGCCGGTGGTGTCCTGTCGGATTTCTTTGAGCACTCGCTTTTGCGCAGTAGTGAGTGCAAAGGGGAGATGATGCTGATAGAAATTATTGAACCGTTCACCCACCCGCGTAAAGACATATCCGGGCTGCTGACTGTGCTGCATCCTGGCACGAGCCACTATCAGTTGCGAGGCAAAAAGTTCTTCGAATTTGATGCGGCGAATAGCTGCTTGAAGGCTTTCGTCACTGCGTGGATAATGAATGGTACCGAGTGCTTCATAACGGCCCATCAGGTCGAATTGAAGGAGCAGCTCTGAAGGAAAAATTTCAGGCACATCCTGAGGTAAAAGCTGCTGCAGCAAGGCCTGGGTGAGCTTACCCAGACTGCGGTTGTTCAATCCCCGCAACATGAGCTTTTGCGTGGTGTTGTACATCGGCTGCATCAATCCAACCAATTTTTCTTCACCATGTGCTTCAAGCTCTGGCTGCGAGATGCTCCAGCTTCCACCAAACTCACTCAGCTTCCCAAACACATAGTATTGCCCACCATCACGCAACATCTTTTGCAGCCCTTGAATGCCCCCAAACCACACCAGGTCAATTCGTCCCGTTTTGTCGTAGAGCAAGGCCTCCAGCCTGCGCTTACCGCCGCTGCCAGCCTCTGCAATATTGGTCAGTGTACCGGCAAGCTGCACGTAATCCATGTCCGCGCGGAGCGCAGCAATGGGGCAAATATTCCTGCGGTCGAAATAGCGATAAGGATAATGCTGCAGCAGGTCGCCAAAGCTGACAATGCCCAGTTCTTTATTCAGGAGCATAGCACGCATCGGACCCACTCCTTTCAGGAATTCAATCGGAGTGTCCAGCTTAGTACCTGAGGCTTGAATAATGGTATGCTTTAAGCTTCAAAAATGCAGAAAGTAGCGTAGCCGGGGCCGGGGAAACAAAACGGCAGATACCTGCTCTATCAGGCCTTCATAGTAAAGCAATCACTGCGCCAGCCAATATTTCCGCAACAGCCATTCCAGCGCAGCTACCAGCAGGATCAGGAAGAAATACCATTTCCAATCTACCAATGGCACACTCGTATCCTGGCTCTTAATCATGGGTCGGATATCCGGATTAGACACAATAGAATCGTAGAGCGATGCCATCTGTGGGCGCAAAACCACACTGCCTCCATACTTCTTGCTGAGCCCATACATCAAGCCGTAATCCGCCCCGCTTTCCATCGCTTCGAGCGGCATGCCCGACACCACAAATGAGCCTCCGGCTGTGTATCGTTTCCCACTATAATCCGTGCTAGCCTGCCAGTCGTAATGCCCGGCGGGCAAGGCTCCGATGTTGAGTCGGTAAGCCGTCCCCTGTTTTTCAAAGCTGAAATCTGATGAATGCCCTGCACTGTCTGTAATGCGTATAGAAGCATCCGGAATATTGATTTGCTCACCGGCTTCATTCAGCAGATAGGCATCAAAACCGATAGACTCACCTTCACTCCAGACAAACTTTGGCTGGCTGACCCGGAAAGGATTTTGACTAGTGTTGGCCGCAAGCAAAGCCACAGTCTGGCGGATGCATTCATCCACCACATTATGGTTTTGGAAGTAGCGGTATTCATAGAGCCGCCAGCGCCAAAGGCCCTCACCCATCAGCAGTGCCGCCGAAGGATGGCCTGATTGCAACATCCATAAAGCTGCACCCCCACTGCGTGATTGAAAGAGCACCTGAGTGCCGCCGAGTGGGCTTGCCTGAAAATCCGTGATGCTGAGTGGAGGGAGTTTTTCCAACACAGGCGCCAGCCCGGCAGGCAGGCTAAATGCACTGAATGAAGGGTTGAATGCGGCATAGGCATCCTGTGCCGGAGCAGGACTTAATGTAGCCACCCGGCTTTCTGGCTCAGCTTCATTCAGACTCAGAATATCCCAGACAGGCTTTTGTTTCAGGTCGGGGCGATTGGGGGTTGCAAGACCATGCAGAATCACCACATCATATCCACTTAAATCTTCCGGCAGACCGATTTTAGCCGTCACCGTATAAGCATCAGTGGCCTCCAGCGCTTCGCGGATGGCGGCAATATCCGGGTGCGGTGCAGCAGCAGCAATGAGGATGCGCTTACGGCTTTCCACCACCTCGATAAATAAATCGCGGCGGTTGTTAGCTGTGTTTTTTTCGCCCGGAGCTGCATCCACCGCCAACACATAATGATGCAGGCCCGGGCTGCCTGCACGGATGCTGAAAGGGATGGATTTGTCGAACAGGTCAGACGAAATTTGGAGCGTACTGCTGCCTATCACACTACTGGCTTCGCTGATACGGACCGTGCCATTAAAGCCTTTGCAGCCCCGCGCTACCACGTCCGCACGAACTTCCACCTGAGCGCCTTTGGCTACGCGCAGTGGCGCATACACACGTGTGATGCGCAGGTCTTTGGGCATCGCCGTATCTCCCATGCAAATACCATACACGGGGCAGTGCAGGGCCAGATTTTGCTCCAGCGGATTCAGCCCGAGGTTGTAGCGGCCATCGCTGGCCAGAATGATGGCTCCAAGGTTCCTGCCGGAATAGGCATCTGCAGCACGGGCAAGCGGTGTGGCTATGTCGGTAGCTGCATCGCGGAAGCGGAAAAGACTGTCTCGATGCAATGTGGTCCCGAAGCCCTGATGCAACACCTGATAACGCTCCGAAAGTCGGGCCAATAGTGCTTCTGCGTCTTTTTGATAGGCGGCAGTTTCCCCATTTAGCGCAGCAGGAATGGATGCCGACTCATCTTGTAAAAAGAGAATTATTGGCCGCTCTGTTTCGTTTTTCTGAATTCGCACGGAAGGGCTGAGCAATAACGCCCAGACAAGTGCCACCAGTAATGCTCGTAAACCTGCCGTAAGCCAGGGTAGTGGGACGGAGCGGCGATGATCGGCACGGTAGCAGAAGAAAGCAGCGGCAGCAATGCTGAGCAGGGCAAGTGTCCAGAGAAAAATTTGCATGAAGATCAGCCGCAGGGCAAGACTTGCAATTTAGGGAAGGCGAAGCTGCAAGCCTTGTTCATCTTGAGCCGCAAGGAGCAACTGCCAGCCTCTTTGACTTTTCACAGAAGCTCGTGCAGGCATACGCCACATACAAAACAGGCCGCCCGAATGAGCGGCCTATTTGAGAAAATATCAGTTTCACTCATTCCACCACCACCCGCTGCAGCGCCTGTGCAGCGCCCGACTGCACCCGCAGCAGGTAGATGCCTTTGGGCTGACCCCGCAAATCCACATTGGCCGTGAACAGGCTGGCCTGCACATTCTGGTAGCTGCGCTGCCACACCTGCCTGCCGGCCATGTCGCTGACCGACACCTGCACCGTAGATGCCTGAGCGCCCCAAGGCTCGAAGCCTACTGTGAACAGACCCTCGCTGGGATTGGGATAGGTGTAGAAGCCCTTTAGATTAACCAGCCCGCCCACTGCACCGGTGGCATCGTTGAAGCCGATGTCGGCCTGGTAGGTCGAGGGCCGATTGGCACTCCATGCTATGTCGTAAAAGGTGCCGAGCCCGCACTTGGTGCATCCTTGGTCGGCCATCCAGTCGAAGCCATAGTTCTTAGCCTGGTATCCCCGATCCAGTTCTACCACGAGGTTCATGCCGGGGTTATAACTGAATCCGTCTATCGGGAAGCGCACCCAGGTGCCTATAGTATCGGCCCCGTATATCGTAACCTTAGGCTGAAAGAACACCTGTGTCAGACCTTTTTTCATCAGCCAATACGGCTGTCCAAACCTCATCGTATCCTTAAAGGTCGTGTCCTGAATAGGGATAGAACCCATCTTCACTCGCATGCTGTCATATGTTATTGGCGTGCCATATCCGTAGGTTATGCCTACCCGAAAATACACTGAGCGCAACGGCCCGGCAGGCAGACCTGGCAGTTCGGAGGGACGATAAATCCATTGCCACTTTACCGATCCGGGAGTGTGAAAAAACGCCCCGGCAGGCACCCCGTTAGTATTGAAATCTATGTAAGTGGAATAGATATACCGTGGCAATATTTGTGCCTGAGCGGAAGTTGCCATCAATACACCCGCCAG
>CAYRJR010000015.1:20458-25764 GCA_964424655.1 uncultured Chitinophagaceae bacterium | reverse complement strand
TGCTGCCGGTGTTTTGGATGGTGAGCGTGACACCGGGCTTGATGCGGATGCCGGTGTAGATGGTCTTGTCGGCGGCCCAGGTGGTGTTGGCCGTGATGATTTCCGTCTGCTGCGGCACCATGTCGCCGATGAGCGGGTTGTAGCCTGGCGTTTCCACCAGCAGGTCGCTGCTCCAGATGGCACGGCCATAGGTGGAGGCGTAGAGCTTGCCCTGGCAGTAGTTGATCTCCAGGTCGGTGACGTTGACCATCGGGAAGTCGTGCTGGCCGGGTGCGCCCTGGTTGAAGCAGGTCCAGTTCACGGTCTGGTAGGCAGACAGGATGTCGTTGGTGTCGCTGATGGCGAAGGTGCGCATGTCGAGGCGGAAGATGCCCACATCGGTGGAGCAGTAGATAAAGGGCGTGCCCTCCTGAGCCACGATATGAGAAACGGGAAGATGAGCAGGCAGGCCTTTGGAAATATCGAACCAATGGCCGGCAGCATCGGGGGAATACAAGACGCGGTAGCGGGCCGAATCATACCAGGAGACACCCCCGCAGGACAGCCACACTTTTTCAGGATGACGCGGGTCGCACACAATATCCGTTGGCGGATAGGTGGCCGTGAAGCTCATATCCCCTGTAGCAGGATTGAAATAGTTCTTCGTTGGAAAGACACCAGTATAATAATTTCTGTAGTACAGCGCGCCATCCTCATAGACCACATATCCTGTGAGCGAGTCTAAGTAGTGGCTGAAGCTCATGCATTTGATGGGGGGCTGATATTGCGTGGCGGGTTGCTTATACTCAGGCAGATGAATGTCGTAACCAGTGTAAGGGGAACTTGGCTGAGTAGCACTCACCTGAGCAAACGTTCTCGAGTTTGGCAGCACCCGCCACATATGGGTAAAGCCGGTGTACATGCCGCCCTGGGGGTCGCCCCACATGGGTATCAGGCCGGAGTGCTTTTCATGGAGCATGGTGTCTCTTACATCGGCCACCCAATACACCTGGTCGAGTGCTCGTCCGGTAAAGCCCGATGACAAAACCTCATCCAGATCTGCTGTATAGCCGCCGCTGCTGCCGCCTGCGATGGCCACAGGCTCCGTACGCCGAAACTCCGCTTCTTCCCCATCGCCTCCGTAAACCTGTACCCACTTCGGGTTCTGCCTCGGTTCATAGGCATCGAAACCATTATCACCCTGGCTGGCCAGCACCAGACCGCCCTGCTCGCTGGTGCCCACGCCCATAAACCGCCCGGTGGCTAGCCCCTTGCCATTGATATTCTTCAGCGTGTATGACTGAGCAATCAGCGGATTCACCCCCTTCGGCTTCATAGAGATGCCGCCATCGGTAGCGCAATAGATGCGGTCGTCAATGCCGGTCGCCGTATTGGTGGTGCTGTGAATATGCAAAGCCCGCACGTCACCATGTGTAGGAGCGCCAGAATAGAAACAGATGGGCACTGTCGTATGCCCCGTATCTGCAGACATGTGAGCAATGTCAAACTCATCGGCAAAATAAACAACAGCAGGGTTGGATTTGGAAGCTTCGAAGCCCCATATTTTGCCACTGTGCGCATCATGAAAATAACCATCAAGAGCCACCGAATCAATGAACGACCAGGCCTGCGTGGATATGGTATATCTCCACAAATCGTGGCCGGTCGCCACATACATCATGTCGGGAGCCGGGATGCTGAAATAGACTGACACTGCCGTGTCTCCGAAGGGCAGTGCAATATTGGTAAAGGAATGCGCCTGCGGGGCGGGGTTGTATTGTACCTCCATCAGCCGCCCGTTCTCGTGGGCCGCTATGAAGAAGTGAGTGGAGTCCAGGCCGCCTGCACCGTTGGGCACAAATTCCAGCTCATGCCAGTTGTAAGGTCTTTGCAATTGGGCGGCCGGGTTGATGGCCTGCCAGGCACCGCCAACGTATTTAAAGAAAATCCCGGAATCCCGGAAGGCATAGACCCGCTTGCCATTGGGAGAGAAAAACACCCGCTCGACGGCAGCCACCGAATCGGTCCAGTCGGGCGGGGTATTGAAGGGCAGAATCTCCTGCTGCCAGCTTGCCCCGCCATTGGCGGTGGACAAAAGGGCATTGCCATAGTGGAATTGGCCGTTGCCGGAATAGCGCAGGCCTTCAAGAAAAGACACCTGAAAATAATAGGTGCCCGAACCGAGGTAAATCATCTGGCTGTCGGTAGGGTTGACGGCGATATGCACCGGCGATACGATGCCTTTGGCGACAGGGCTGTTGTCGGTGATGCAGGTCCAGTTCCTACCGGCATCCCGGGAGCGGAAGATTCCGCCGTAGCAGGCCGCCAGCAGGAAGTTGGTGTCCCGGGGCGAAGCATACACATCTCGGAACATGCCCAGGTTCTGCGTAGTAAAGCTGTCCGGGCCAATATTGGTCCAGTTGCCGGAATAATTGCTGCTGCCGGAGCAGTTGGAAGCAATGCGTGCGGCTGCGGCTCCATGGCTCGCCCGTAGGTATTGCTGAAACATGTTGCCTGTGCCGGCGGTGCTGTCGTTATGAGTAACACGATTGCGCCAGGTTCGGGCAAAGTCTGCAAGCTGCGCCCTGCCGCCGCCTTCACCTGTATCGTTGGGAGAAAGATGGAGTTGAATGTATTGCACTACACTATCAATACTCAGGCTTGGCGTGTTTATATCCAGCGGCGCCGGAGGCAGGGGGGTCTGGGCGGTGGCAATACAAGCGACAAACAAGGCGCATGATAATAGGAAGGCAGACCGGAGCATAGACGTAGCCCTGTCGCTGTTTTTTGCTTGCATAACCCTGCATTTTTTTTAGTGAACCGTGAGTTTTTCGCAGGCCGGCACACCGCCCTCCGGCTGCCAGCAGATGAGGTAATGGCCCCTTGGCCAATCGGCAGATGAAATGCTGAGCGCGGCCACGCCCGCCGCCACTTTTTGCTGCCATACGCTTTGCCCATTGCTGTTGCTGCAGGTGAGCATACCAGCAGGATGGCTGCCTTCAAAGCGAATACGGAAGCCATCCCGGGCCGGATTGGGCGCAAGTTGAAAGACTTGCTGCTGACCCGCAACAGGCGGCACACCAGCAGGCCAAAGCTGTAGCCGGCTCAGGATGATGGCACCGCTGCTTTTGAACCCGCAATTCCAGCCATTGCCTTCACTCAGGTGACTGGCTGCGGTTATTCCAATTGCAGCAAAGCCGCTATTGGACGGGAAGATGCCGTTGTAACTAAGACCGGTAACATCACCGGTAATAATTTTTGTTTCTAATGCATTGCAATTGCTGTCCGTTACCACCAGCATGCCATCGACAATGGTTCCATTCCTGAAACTTTCTCCCGCTAACAGATAACCACCATTGGGCCCCTTGCATAGTCCCAATGCCTGGTCATTGTATTGCCTGCCATACAGCTTTCCCCATTTGAAATGGGCGGCGGTGTCTAATTTCATCAGGAACATGTCATCATAGCCAAAGCCGTTTTTGAAATACACACCGTCTGCTCCGCCCCTGCCGATGACGAGGATGCTGTGGTCGCGGTCATCGTACATCACTTTGTTGATGATGCCGCCGTGGTTTGCCCGGCTCCAGAGCACATTGCCCGCGCTGTCTAATTTGATGGTGTACATCGAAAAGCCAGGCCCAGGAAAGTTGGTCACATCGGCACAGTCATGGTCTTTAGATACTGTTGACCCGATCAGGTAATAATTGTGTCCATTGCAAACCAAAATGGCTGCATCTTCTTCATCGCCGGAAGTACCTAGGGTTCGCACCCATTGCTTGTTGCCGAGGCTGTCGAGCTTCATCAATATCCAGTCGAATGGTTGAAAGGTTATCGGCGGCCACTGGTAGTTTACTTTGATATCGGAGTCAATTCCTTTGGCATATCCTAGAATGAGAAAGCCATGATCGGGTGTGGAAATCATTTGCCCATCACCGCAGTTTGCATTCCTGCCATAGTTTTTTTGCCAGAGCAGGTTGCCGGCGCTGTCGTAGCGGAATATTAGCATGCCTAAAGGCGAGGTGTCGGGCGGGCCGGCCATGGTGGCAAAGCCTCCGTCCGGCGTCTCGCAAAGCGATTGTGGGTTCAGCCCTACCTCGCACATATTTTTTATCCAGACCACATTGCCGAGGCTGTCTAAACGCCCCATGATGGCGTGCCGCCAGTGCGAGGTGCAGACGGGTATGATGCCGCCGCCGCTGTCCAGCGTATTGCCGCCAAAGAGGAAGCCACCATCGTGGGTCTGCACCGCATCGAAGAGTGCGCCAAAAGGTTCCTCATGGCCGTTGCAGTAGAATTTTGTGTCGGTGAGCTGGAGGTGCTGGGCCTGCACGAGGGCTGAGCTTAGCAGCAGGCCGGCAGCCAGGATGGCGATGCGTTTCATACAATACCCGAAAGGGGTGAAATGGCGTTCCTAAAGCTACTTGAGGAAAGGAGTCTTAGTGTATGCAGACGCAAAGCCCGAAGCCTTCGTTAGCATCGTCCGGAAACAGTACTTACAGGCCACGGGGAAAGCCCAATAGCAGCAAACAGATGAACGGTGCCATCGCCACTAATGCTGCATCAGGGGGCTAAAGGGGACTAACAAAAAATCATTTAATGAAGGATTCCGCACTTTTAGCTGGAGCTATGCAGGTCTGGCTATTACAAGCAGGGTGGCGAGAATGAATAAAAAAAACCTGCTTCAGCAAGCAGGTTTATTAAAAGTGAAGTCGGACAGATTATTTAGCCGGTGTAGGCGCTGGAGCAGGAGTTGCAGGGCTACCGGGAGCAGCGGGGGCAGTAGGCTGAGCCTTACCGCTTGGTTGTTCCACAGAGGCGGGCTTGCTCAGGAACATCACAGAAAGCAGGCACAAGCCCGCGATGATGCCCATAGTGGTCCAGGTGCCTTTTTCCATCACATCAGAGCTTTGCTTCACACCCATCACTTGGTTGGAGAGGGTGCCAAAGCCGCCAGTCAGGCCGCCACCCTTGGGCTTTTGTACCAGGATGAAAAAGGTGAGCACGACACAGGTCAGCAGAATCAGAATCGTAATCAGAGTAATCATTTCAGTTGTTGCTTAGCCGCTTCAGAACGGCTGGCAAAATAAGTGCTTTTCGATGGATATTTCAACGCCAGTTTCTGATACATTTCAGCGGCAGCAGCCCATTTCTCCTGCCGCTCATATATCTGGGCCAATGGCTCTGACACTAAGTCGTCTTCCCGGGTTATAGAACTGACTCACAGGGAAGAAAATTCCTACCGGGTTTTTCAGCAGGTTGTAAAAGATTTCCCTTCTTCTGAAATACTTGCTGGCGCCGGTTCTATTGTTGACGAACCTACCGCATCC
>CAYRJR010000015.1:13140-20448 GCA_964424655.1 uncultured Chitinophagaceae bacterium | reverse complement strand
ATAGAACTGACCGCCATCTGAAACACTACTTCGGGAATTTCTTCAGGCTCATCTTCGAGTGCGGAAGCTAATTTTTCGCGTTGCCACATGGAGCGGAGGGCGCTTTTTTCCCGTGCTTCTTCAGCTTCTTTGTGCGACTTGGTCTTGAAGAAATTCAGCCATTCGGAGAAGCTCATCATTACCATGAGGGTCTGCGGTTGTTCTGGTTGCACCGGCTCGGGCAAAGTATCCTCTGCGGGCAATCCTTCAAAACGGAAATAATCTTCAGTGAATAGCGGCTGAATAATTGGCGGCTCTACATGGGCATCCGATTCGGGAGTTGCATTCACTTCAGGAGCCTGTAGTTCCTGCTGCGCAGTTTCAACGATGGGTGTTGCTTCCACGATAGGCTCAACTACCGCGAGGGGTTCTGTTGCGGTTTCAGCTTGTGGGAGGTTTTCAACAGTTGTTGTCTGTGATTCTGTTTCTTCTGCCTGCTCTTCTTCTATTTCATCCTCCGGCAGCCATTCCATGACCTCGGCAAACTTTAGCGTGAGCAAGCTGGGCAGCCAATGGTCGGTGTACAGATTGAGGCTGTGTTGAAGCTTTTCTGGCACATCCAGTTCGCCTTTTATGACGGAATCCATAAGCCGTAAAGGCACAAACCAGGGCCAGTCGTTCAGTGCCTTGTCTATTTGAGCCTGGTTGTAGGGTTGGGTGGCGTTGGTAAGCCAGACGGATATTGCCTCAGCAGTCATGGGCGGCTAAACTACCAATTTACAAATGCTTTGTTGAAGATGTCGTCAGCAAGCTGATCACCTATTTCATCCATGAGTCGTGATTCCACACTTTGCAGGGATTGCGAGGCAGGGAAGTCGGCAAAACGGCTGAAGTCCTGCTCAAAATTGGCTTTGGGGTTGATGTGGTTTTTGAAGGAGATATGCACCGAAATCGTAAGTCGGTTTTGGGAAGCCTGCTGGGTATTCTGGACGGCAGACACGGTCACTTCATAAGCCATGATACTACCGCTGATGTCGTAATCAGGTTCAGCAGAAGGGCTATTTACAGAGGCTAATCCTGTCTGAGATAATATGCGGCTGCGGAGCTTCTCGGTGAGTGCCGGGGCCAATGTAGGCACCACATTACGGGCTTTATTGTCGAGCATGGCAATCCGGATGGTTTTTCCCTCCACAGATGCTCCACTGAAAGAATAGACCCCGCAGGAAGGAAGCACAAAGGATAACGACACGAGCAAAGCCAACAAGCCCGCTATTCCCGTTCCGGAATGGCGCAGGAATATTTTCATAAATAAAGAAGTACCTGAAAAATTGGAGCGGCTCATTCGTCTATGTCGTATTCCTTGATTTTACGGTAGAGTGTCCGTTCAGAAATCCCCAACTCACTGGCAGCATCACGGCGACGGCCACGGTGTTTTTTCAGGGCTTTTATGATGAGCTCTTTTTCCCGGTCGGTCAGCGAGAGCGACTCTTCCACTTCTTCGTGATGTGTCATGGGGCGCACGGGCTGCATCACTACGGGAGCCACACCACTATAATTGCCAGTATTGTTTTCGGTAAAGCTCACAGAAGGCAACAAATTTTCATTGCCGCTGCCATGCTGAGCTCCTGCAGAAAAACCGCCATGCGTCATCTCAAAAAGCAGGCTCTTCACATCGTTCATGTCTTTCTTCAGCTCGAAAAAGAGCTTGTAAAGAATATCCCGTTCGGTGCTACCGGCATCTGCTCCATGGGTATTCGGAGCATGGCTGAGCGTGGGCAGCATCGGTGCTGAGGCAGCAGGCAGGCGACGGGGCAACACACTGGCCAGCACCTCCGCCGTAATCATTTTTTCGGTTGCCAATACCGACACCTGTTCGGCAATGTTTTTCAATTCGCGCACATTGCCCGGCCAGGGGTAATTGAGCAAAAGTTGCTGTGCACCGGAATCAAGCTGCACCGACTGTGTGCGGTAGCGCTCAGCAAAATCACCGGCAAACTTTCGGAACAACAGGCCAATATCTTCCTGCCTTTCGCGCAATGCAGGTACGCGGATGGGCACGGTAGAAAGTCGGTAGTACAAGTCTTCGCGGAACTTGTGTTGTGCGGCCAGTTCCAACAGTTCTTTATTCGTTGCAGCAATGACCCGCACATTCGTTTTCTGCACTTTTGAAGAACCTACCCGGATGAACTCGCCCGTCTCCAGCACACGCAGCAGACGCGCCTGGGTGCCGAGAGGTAATTCGCCAATTTCATCTAAGAAAATGGTGCCTCCATTCACCGATTCGAAGTAGCCCTTTCGGTTGTCAACGGCACCAGTGAATGAGCCTTTTTCATGTCCGAACAATTCACTGTCAATAGTCCCTTCGGGAATAGCACCGCAATTGACCGCAATGAATGGATTGTGTTTACGGGTAGAAAGGCTATGGATAATGTTTGAAAATGCTTCTTTTCCAACACCGCTTTCGCCCACAATCAGGACACTCAAGTCTGTGGCAGCGACCTGGCCAGCTACATGTAAGGCATGATTGAGTGCAGGCGCATTGCCTATTATGCCGAAACGGGCTTTGATGTTTTGGATGTCCATTGGTTGTTGATTCGTTCAGCAAGTCATCTTGTTGATGCCTGAATGCAGTTGGCTAACTTCTATGCATTTGAGATGATGGATTCTAATTCTGGCTTTATTGAAATAAGCCTTGAGTACTTATGACAGCATATTGCCTAACAGTGTAGCCTGTGTAGCTCGTTCAATGTTCACCTGCGCATAATCGCCTTTCTTCAGGCCTGCATTGCCTTTGGGAAAGACGACCACTTTATTTTGAGAATTTCTGCCACTCCAGTGGGCATTGCTGCGCTTGCTGTCGCCTTCAATGAGCACTTCAAATGTTTTGCCGAGGTCAGCCTGATTGCTGTCATAGCTACAGCGGTTTTGCAGCTCAATAATTTCCTGCAGGCGTCGCTGTTTCACATCATCAGGTACGTCATCCTGATATCGGCGTTCAGCTAAGGTGCCCGGGCGTTCACTGTAGGAGAACATGTAGGAGAAGTCGAAACGACAATGAGCCATTAGGTCGAGCGTGTCGCGGTGGTCTTCTTCTGTCTCTGTGCAAAAGCCGCTAATGACATCTGTACTGAGCCCGCAATCGGGCATGATCTCACGGATGCGATGCACTCGCTGTAAATACCATTCGCGGGTATAAGTGCGGTTCATCAGTTGCAGGATGCGGGTATTGCCGCTCTGCACGGGCAGGTGGATGTATTTACAGATATTCGGGTAAGCTGCCATTGTGTGCAGTACCTTATCGGTAATGTCTTTGGGGTGTGAAGTAGAAAAACGAACGCGCAGCAGCGGGGAAATCTGAGCTACTAATTCCAACAGGTCTGCAAAGTCCACAGGCTGATGAGCTAAGCTTTCTATTCCCTGGCCGGCAAGTTGATTAGGCATCCAGTAATACGAATCCACATTCTGCCCCAACAGCGTCACCTCGCGGAATCCCTCATGAAATAAGGCTTCACATTCTGCAATGATGGAATGTGCATCACGGCTGCGCTCACGCCCCCGGGTGAAAGGCACCACGCAAAATGTGCACATATTGTTGCAGCCCCGCATGATGCTCACAAAAGCAGTAACACCGTTTGAATCCAGACGAACCGGAGCCAGGTCGGCGTAGGTCTCTTCACGGCTCAGCAAGACATTCACACTCTTCTGGCCGCCTTCAGCCTCCACAATCAGTGCAGGCAGGCTACGATAGGCATCCGGGCCTACCACCAGATCTACCAGCTTTTCTTCTTCTAAAAATTTTGATTTCAGTCGCTCGGCCATGCAGCCCAGCACGCCAATCAGCATACCCGGGTTGTGCGCTTTTGATTTTTTGAAAGTCTGTAGCCGGGTACGAACCGTTTGCTCTGCCTTTTCACGGATGGAGCAGGTATTGATGAGCACCAGCGAAGCTTCGTCAACATTTCGGGTAGCAGAAAAGCCTTCACCCTGAAGAATGGATGCCACAATTTCAGAGTCCGAAAAGTTCATCTGGCACCCATAACTCTCGATATAAAACTTACGGCCATTTGCCTGGCCTGCGGGCATTTCCGGCATGAATGCTTCCCCTTGACGGGTCTCATCTATTTTCTTCACAAATGGAGCAACTGCCAATTTTTCCTGCAACATAGCCGGCAAAGGTAAGCGGAGCCTGAAGACTACTATTACTGCCAGAGCACCTCATTCCCGTATAGCCTTCAACGAAAAACACAAGGGAAGCAGGCCTTCCTTCCCCGATATCTGCCAACGATTGGGACCGGCAGCAACACTACCTGGGAAGTTGGGATAGGGTGAGAAATCATATTCCTGGAAATGGCTGATTCGAAATCCGGCACCCAGTAAGGCAGATATCAATTCGCCCAGCGAGAAATTCCAATCCATGGAAGGCAGGCTCAGTGCGGCATCCGGATTGGCATAGCTACCCTGTGAGTGAACTACTATCGGGTCCTTTTTGAAGTAGGGATAAGTGAGTTTAGAAATGGAATCATCAAACATCCAGACCACAGGATGGAATTCTGCAAGCACCAATTCGCCACCTGGTTTCAGGCAGGCAGCCACTACCCTCGCCCATCTTGCCAGATCGGGCATCCAGCCCAATACGCCAAAGCTGGTGAATACTATATCGACTAATTGAGGAATAACGGAAGCGGCATCATACACATCAGCCAGGATGAATGAGGCATCCAAGCCGGTCTGCCGGGCAATATTTCTCGCTTCTGTAATGGCTGCTTCTGAAAAATCAAGCCCGATAACCGTAGCTCCGAGTCGCGCTAATGAGAGCGTGTCTAAACCGAAATGACACTGTAGGTGCAAGACATGCCTGCCCTTTAAGCTGCCCAGCAAAGGCAATTCAATTTCGGTGAGTGTGCCAGCCCCGGCCAGGAAACCAGGAAGGTCATAGAAGGCTGATGTGATGTGATGTGGCACGCGGGAATTCCACAATTCACGGTTGACATCCAGGTAGTTCATAGGCTTGGAATGCTTAGGTTGTGATTTCGAAAACAAAGAACGCGCATAGTCCATTCGCTACCTTTACTGAAAGTCACCCGAGCAGCTTTGAAATGGACCAAACTTTTATCCTGATAGCAGAAGATGATGCAGACGACCGCTATTTATTGAAGTCGGCTATGCTGGAAACCAAAATGTCTGAGCCATTTCATTTTGTAGAAAATGGCGCAGAACTCATAGACTTCCTCCAATCTCTGACTCAGGATCCTCCCGAAGAAAGGGGGTTTCCTAAAGTGATTTTGCTGGATCTGAATATGCCTCGTAAAGATGGCCGGGAGACCCTGAAAGAAATCAAGCAACATACAGCCTGGAAGCATATTCCGGTCATCGTGTTCAGCACCTCGCATAATGAAATGGAAATGCGGCGTTGCTATGAATTGGGAGCAGATACGTACCTGGCGAAGCCAAACAGCTTTGAACAATTATTGAAAATTGTGGCTGGCCTGCGTAGCTACTGGGTGCAAGACCAGGTACTTTAAGCAGGGCGCGGCATTGTCTTTGTGTTGCAGGTCTTGGGAATGTGACAACCTACAAGTCACCTACCCATAATTATTAGAACTTGAAGTATGAAGGTGCTAATCGTAGATGATGAAATAGACCTATGCCTGCTCTTAAAAAGTTTTTTCACTAGAAAAGGCCACGAAGCCACCTGCGCCTACACGCTGGCTAAGGCATTAGATGCGCTGAATAATTCCACGCCAGACATGTTGTTTCTGGATAATAACCTGGCTGATGGATTAGGCTGGTCTATGTTGCCGGCCATTTTGCACAGCCATCCCAAGCTCCAGATATTCCTGATTAGTGCTTACAACCCGCCTGCACCTCCAATTCCCGAAGGCGCTCCAGTCACAATTATCGAAAAGCCGATTTCATTTTCAGAACTGGAAAATCGCCTGCATTTATAGCCTTCCGTCCTGAATATTTTAGTCTGTCATTTGCCGCTCCAGCTCTGACCAATCCGGTATTAGGGGTTGCCAGGGTATCCTTCGGATTTTACCCATTGGGCTTCGGTTGAGATAAAACGAGCCGCGGTCTTGCATGGGTACATGTAGCTGGATGAGCTGCGTCAGACGGGCCAGCTCAGGAATAGGTCTTTCTTTAAAATATTCAAAGAAGGAAGCAAGATATTCCTGCATTTCTTTCAGGCTCCAGTAGTGCAATATCTCGCGACAGGCTGCATAAATCTGACCGGCACGGGCAAACACCATCGAAAAGGCAAACTGCTCTATGATATGTTTATGAAAAAGCGGATACACAGCATCCGTGAAAGAAAGTACTTCTTCCAGCAACATCTGGTCGGAATTAGAGAAACCCAATACACCGGCATTCCACATAGCCGTTTCGGCAGGAATACTTTCTGTCTTTCCTGCCCAACTCAGCGTACCCTGACAGGCTAAAAACTTCCGGAACTTGACACCAACGGGATTCACCTCATCCCTGAGGCGATATTCCTGCACATGCATATAACGCCTACCCGCCTCAATGCCTTCAAAAATGCGCTGAATGGGTTGCAGGAAACAGATATCCGTATCGGCATAGAGGAAGACCCCATTGAAATGATGTAAAGCATCGAGCAATACTTCAATTTTCACGCGATGCACGAAATCAATCTGCCCGCGCCATTTCTGGATTTCCGGCTTGCCAATCTGTCGAATTTCAATAGGCAGATTCGAAGAATAGGCTTTGAAAAACGCTGCATTGTCGGTGTACAACAGAATCTTCAAACCAGTAATCCCCTGAGGATGCTGATATAAAAAGCTGAGTAAGGCAAAGGCACATTCCCGCATATTGGCTTCCCTGCCATAAGCCTGGAAGACGAGATAACGATTGCCGGAATGATTCATGGAAAGAAGCACCAAACCCTGGTCCGCATCAGGCTCTGAGGATGTCTCGGCTGATTACTAATTTCTGGATTTCGCTGGTTCCTTCACCAATGGTGCAGAGCTTGGAATCGCGGTAGAATTTCTCAACCGGGAAGTCTTTCGTGTAGCCATATCCGCCAAAGATCTGTACGGCATCAGTAGAAATCTGAACGGCAATTTCAGAAGCATAATACTTCGCCATTGCACTTTCCTTGCTCATTTTTTCACCACGATTTTTCTTGTCCGCAGCTTGCATAATCAGCATTTCAGCCACTTCTATTTTGGTAGCCATATCGGCCAGTTTAAAGGCAATAGCCTGGAAGTTTGAGATTGGCTGATCGAATTGGTGGCGTTCTTTCGAGTATTGCAAGGCCGCTTCATAAGCCCCCTTTGCAATGCCCAGTGCCAGTGCGGCGATAGAAAT
>CAYRJR010000015.1:0-13130 GCA_964424655.1 uncultured Chitinophagaceae bacterium | reverse complement strand
ATGGCCTGAGGAAAGCCTTCACCTTCTTTACCCATGCGTTGTGCATCTGAAATAACGCAATTATCAAAAATGAGCTCTGTCGTTTCAGAAGCCCGCATGCCCAGTTTATTTTCCTTTTTACCTGCTGAGAAACCAGGCGTTCCCCGCTCAATGATAAAGGCGGTGGCATTGTCCCGGGTACGTGGGTCTCCAGTACGTGCCAGCACCACAGCTACATTACCAGTCTTTCCGTGTGTAATCCAATTTTTGGTACCGTTCAGAATCCAATTGTTGCCATCACGAGTGGCGGTGCAGCGCATGTTTCCTGCATCAGAGCCGGTATTGGCTTCGGTGAGGCCCCAGGCACCAATCCATTCGCCACTGGCTAATTTGGGCAGGTATTTTTTCTTTTGCTCTTCACTGCCGAAATACAGGATATGACCCGTGCAGAGTGAGTTGTGCGCTGCCACGGATAAGCCGATGGAACCACAAACTTTAGCGATTTCCGAGACGATGGTGACGTATTCAAAATAGCTCAGGCCACTGCCACCATATTCCTGCGGTACCAACACCCCCATCAGGCCCAGCCCCCCCATCTCATGAAATAATTCCTTCGGGAAGATTTGCTGCTCGTCCCATTCCATCATGTGCGGGCGGATGCTTTTGGCGGTAAAGTCGCGCAGCATGGCTGCAATCTCCTGCTGGGTTTCGGTCTGTTTAAAATCCATGTGTGTGATTACTCAATTTTTTTAGGTAGAATGAATCTATCAAGCATTATTTCATCCAAAAAAAGGGGCCTGAATCCAATAAAAATCTGATGGGCATCAATGTCAGGGATGAGTTTTTCATTCTTTGCCCGAACTGGAGCCCGACGCTTGTTCAGAGCCGTTCTGCGGGCCTTTTTCTATCGTCAAATAGGGCGCAATTTTACGATAAATTTCTTCGTTCATCAGGGGAGCCTGTCTGATCTGTTCTATCTGCCTGAATCCCCCGATGCCTTCCCGGTAGAGCAGGATATATTTTGCCAGTTTATCACCAATGTAAGGATGTGCAGCGAGCAGTGTCTGGTCCGCATTGTTGAGGTTGATTTTATGTATGGCTGCCGGTTGAATCCGCAGTTTTTGTTTCATCTTTTGAAAAGTGGAATCCGGGAACTTATAAACTTCCAGCAGTTGCTCATGATTCAGAAATCCGCCCAGCGCTTTTCTTCGTACTACGATTTTATGAGCCAGCACCGGGCCAATGCCGGGCACATACCTGTCTAAACTGGCAGAATCTGCAGTGTTTAAATCCAATTCCTTAGGTTCCTGATAGGCTACCCAATTCCTTTGCCCTTCCATCCGGCCTGTGGCTTCAATTCGGATAAAAGGTTCCAGACGGACATACACTTCTAATGGTAGATTATAAAGTGGCTTCAGGTCTTTAGCCTTATAGAAATGCTTGCCTTTCCTGCGCCAATTCATCAATCCATGCACTGCTCGTTGGGGCATGCCCAGGCGAATGAATCCGGCACTATCCAGTGTATTGGGATCAAAAAAGAATGATTCAGCCTTTGTCGTTGCCAGTAGTGTGTTTGGGCCTGGTTGCTCAGTCTGAATTTGCTTGCGCCATTCATCGTATTCTAATTGTAGTTTTTGGCTGGCAATGAGATCTGCTACTGGAGGCTTCACCCAATATTGCATGGTCATCCGCACAGCTATCAGGCACAGGAATATCAGGCTGAGTGCGGCAAGGCCAATGCGCTCAGGACGGCTATATCGAAACCAGGCAGCAATCAGATTCTTCATAACACATTTCCATTCTAAAAAAATAAAAACCCTTAATGCTGCTTATCAGAATATGCACCGTTATAAACAACAACCTGCTCTAATATAGCCTGTGGCATTGGGAATTTCCGCCTGTTCCCCGGCTTCCGATTTCCCTTCTTCATTGGCCGTACCGCAGCACTGCTTCCTAATTCAGAAATCAAATTGCCGATGAGCCAAATTGCCTGGAATTAATTTTCATCTTGATTTCATTTTAGGAAGCCAATCATAGGAACCCTGAATCTTTACAATCATCCAACCAGAAAGGCACAGATTTTTTATCAATGTCAGGAAGCAGGCAAGCCACTAAATGACCCCTGTTCATTTTAAAAATCCAAACATGCCCCAGCTCATCATCGAGGCCCGTCAGGCAGCACTAAGTACCGGCCTGACGGTTAAACGCATTCTACCTTTTCGGCAACGCAGGATGGTTGGCCCCTTCATTTTCATGGATCATGCAGGCCCTGTAACGACTTCACCTACCCGAAACGCAGACCTGGACGTTCTGCCGCATCCCCACATAGGCCTGTCCACCGTCAGCTATCTGCTCGGCGGACAGGTAACCCACCGCGACAGCCTGGGTGTGCAACAAGTGATTCGACCGGGTGAAGTCAATTGGATGACTGCCGGTCGTGGCATTTCCCACTCCGAACGATTTGAAGAACCGGATACGCTAGCCAATGGCCAATTAGAGTTAATACAAACCTGGGTAGCCTTACCTGAATTTGCAGAAGAAGCAGCACCCGACTTCAAAAATTACAAACCAGAAGACCTTGCTTCTTTTGATGATAAAGGAGTGTGGATGCGGCTGATTGCCGGCACTGCATATGGGCTTCGATCTGAAGTGAAAACCCATTCACCACTATTCTACCTGCACATTCAACTGGATGCCGGCGCCCGAATCAGCCTGCCTGTTGAATATCCCGAACGGGGAATGTATATCGTCCGGGGCAGCCTGAGTGTGGGTGGTATGCGGTATGCACCCGGGCAGATGCTGGTGTTTGGCCCACACGAATCACCCACTATTCTGGCCCACGAAGCCAGCACTATTATGATCTTGGGCGGTGAGCCATTAGGGCAACGATTTATCTGGTGGAATTTCGTGTCCTCGCGTCAAGAACGCATTGAGCAAGCCAAAGCAGATTGGAAAGCCGGTCGGATTATCCTTCCTCCAAACGACAATAAAGAATTCATCCCACTGCCTGAAGATCGCTCCAGACCCACTGCGAGTTCGCCCACTCCTGAACCATTGTCCTGATTGGGTTTTTCTGAATCTAAAACTTAAGCCTGAGCCTGCGTTGTCCCGCTGAGTAGGTACACCACTGCCATTCGGATGGCTACACCATTTTGCACCTGTTCCAGGATGATTGAGTTGGGACTGTCTGCCACATTGCTGGCCAATTCGACACCCCGGTTAATGGGGCCCGGGTGCATGATGATGACTTCCTTTTCCAGAGCCTCCAACATCTCCCGATTGATACCGTAATACATGGCGTATTCGCGCAACGTGGAGAATAGCGGCTTGTGCTGGCGCTCGAGCTGGATGCGCAACACATTGGCCACTTCACACCATTGCAAAGCCTTGCGCACATCATATTCAACGCGCACACCCAGCTCTTCGATTCCCTTCGGAATTAATGTAGGCGGGCCACAGACCATCAGCTCTGCGCCCAGCTTCCCGAGGCAATAGATGTTTGAAAGTGCCACCCGCGAGTGCATGATGTCGCCGATGATGGCAATGCGACGGCCTTTTAAATCGCCCAGCTTTTCGCGCATGGAAAATGCGTCCAACAAAGCCTGGGTAGGATGTTCATTGGTGCCATCGCCGGCATTGATGATAGCGGCATCAGTGTGGCGGGCCAGAAACCAAGGGGCGCCCGAAGCCGAATGGCGCATCACCACCATGTCCACTTTCATGGCCAGGATGTTGTGTACTGTATCAATGAGGGTCTCGCCTTTGGAAACTGAAGAACCAGAAGCTGAAAAATTCACCACATCGGCAGAGAGCCTTTTCTGCGCCAGCTCAAAAGAGATGCGTGTACGGGTAGAGTTTTCGAAAAAAATGTTGGCGATAGTGGTGTCGCGTAAGGCAGGTACTTTTTTTATTGGCTGCTGCAACACTTCTTTAAAACGGTCTGCTGCCTGGAAAATGGTGTGGATGTCTTCGAAGGAAATCTCTCTGATGCCGAGCAGATGTTTTACCGAAAGCGCCATGCGGCGAAATTAGCGGACACAAGGCTTCGTGGCCAGAATGCTTTTCGCCTTTTCCACACACCTGGAATTTCTTATTCAGTTCGCATCCGTCTTGAACTCACTGGTGAAGTGGAATTCAATGTCTGGGTTGTTTTGTCGCTCTGTATTCAGGTACCATTCGCTCTGCGCCAGATAGACGAGCTTGCCATCCTTGTCCTCCATCACATTGGCCTGCTTAAAGCGAACGAAATCTTCAAGTTTCTTTTTGTCACCGGTAATCCAACAGGCCTTGTAGAAGCTTAGGGGCATGAAAGCACAGCTCGCTCCATACTCTTGCAAGAGCCGATATTGAATCACTTCAAACTGCAAATCACCCACACATCCAATCACCTTCCTGTTGCCTCCATGTTGGGTGAACAATTGCGCCACACCTTCATCCGTTAGCTGACGAATACCTTTCTCAAGCTGCTTGGTCTTCATCGGGTCTTTGTTCACCAGCTCTCGGAAGATTTCCGGTGAGAAAGTCGGGATGCCTGTAAACTGGAGCTGCTCCCCCTGGGTGAGTGTATCACCGATTTTGAAATTGCCTGTGTCAAACAAGCCCACTACATCTCCGGGGAAGGCCTCTTCAATTACTTCTTTTTCGCGGGCCATGAAAGAATATGGGTTGGAAAATCGGATGTCTTTTTCCAGCCGCGCATGTTTGTAGTATGTATTGCGGGCAAAACGTCCGGAGCAGACGCGCAAAAAGGCAATCCGGTCACGGTGGCGCGGATCCAGATTAGCATGAATCTTGAAAATAAAGCCTGTGAATTTCTCTTCATCCGGCTTCACGAAGCGCTTATCCGTCTGACGGCCCAAAGGCTGCGGCGCAATCTGAATGAAGGTGTCAAGCAGCTCTTTTACTCCGAAATTGTTGACAGCCGAGCCAAAGAATACCGGGGCAACCTGCCCGGCCAGGTAAGCGGGTATTTCCAGTTCACCATACACACCTTCCAGCAGCTCCACATCTTCCCGAAGCTGATGGGCATCCCGTTCACCCACTCGCTTATCCAGTAATTCATCGCTGAGTTTTGAGATGGGGATGGAATTTTCTTCACTGATTTTCTGCCCCGGAGTAAACAACAGCAGGTTTCTTTCATGCAGGTTGTAAACCCCCTTAAACTCCTTGCCATTATTGATAGGCCAGGTCATGGGATGCAATGAAATCTTCAGCTCCTTTTCAATTTCATCAAGCAAATCAAAAGGCAGTTTCCCATCGCGATCCATTTTATTGATGAACACGATGACGGGCGTGTCTCTCATGCGGCAGACTTCCATCAGCCTGCGGGTTTGCTCTTCCACACCATTCACCGAGTCTATTACAAGAATCACGGAGTCCACTGCCGTCAGTGTACGGTAGGTGTCTTCAGCAAAGTCTTTGTGGCCTGGTGTATCCAGCAGGTTGATGAGCACATGCTCATACTCAAAACTCATCACCGAGGTAGCCACCGATATACCACGCTGTCGCTCGATTTCCATGAAGTCGCTGGTCGCATGCTTCTTGATTTTATTGCTCTTCACCGCACCTGCCACCTGGATTGCACCACCAAAAAGCAGGAGCTTTTCTGTAAGCGTCGTCTTACCGGCATCGGGGTGAGAAATAATGGCAAAGCTGCGGCGGCGGGAAATTTCTTTTTCGTACATGGTTCATTCAACATGCTTCTTACCGGCTCACACAAGGTGCTGGCAAGGCTTAAAGCAAATTCAAAAATCGGGCGCGAAGGTCGGGGAAACGGATGGCACTTCAGGGAGCAATGCAACTGAACCTATACATCTGTGGCAGACACCTTCATGTACCCTGAGTCCTACGTTATGGCAACGCGCCACGCACCAGAATTACACCGATGCTTCTGCCCTCACCGCATACCAGAAATGACTTGAAGTAGGAAGAAAAAACTGCGCACTACCGAAAAAAGAACACAGCCAGCGTGACAATACTGAGTCCAATCAGGAGGCTCAGTTTGCCGAGCGCCTCTGCCTTCTTAAAAGCTGCCGGCGAATTAGTAGCCATTGACCGATTGCCTGCCCGGCTGATGAGTATGATGACAACAATCAGCAACAATACCAGCGTCAACTTGGCAATTAATAAAGGGGATGAAGTCAGCACTGCCCAGTATGGCATCATCAAATACAGGCCTGAGATGATAAGCAGCACGAGTCCGATGAGCCCCATTTTACCCAGCGCCTTGGTTTGCATCCTGAATTTCATCGCTTCTTCGGGTGGCAACTTAGCGTTGGCAGCACCGAGGAAGGCATGGGCAAAGCCTGTCCCTATACCCATGATGGCTCCGATAATGTGGAAGATGAGCATGACTTCTTTCATGTGTGGATGCTATTGGGTGTGATTAATTTTTTGGGGCTCCGCAATGGAAGTTGGGGCCAAATATATTTTCAATGTCTAAGCAAAGAGCGAGTGATGCTTATCTTCCTTCCGCGTGCAGGAGGCACAGCATTTCCCCTACGTGGCGCTACATCTAAATACCATCCCCAAGCTCCATCGTCAACTGCTTCCTTTTGTGCCTTATCATCCATGCGCTCCTTTTCCCAACCCCTGTGTGCAACAATCCTACCCCATTACCGAGTGATTGTGCATTTTGCGGCTTGCAACTTTCGTTTACAACCATGCCTACCCGCCTTCAGGATGACCTGCTCCACGAGTTCCTCGAAGAGCAACGGATGATTCAATCGCAAATAGACGAGTTTCAACCTCTGGCCATATCACTGCGTAAGCCTGCAGCCCAACGCCTGGCCAACAGCAGCCTCATTTTGCTGGGCGAGTTGCTTTGCTGGCTGCTTTTCCTTGCTGCTATTGTCGCCTGCATCTTCCTCAATCGGCTCTACCCATTCAACCTGCTATTCGAGCTGAACTCGCCTGGTGCCGTTCCACAATTTGCCGCACACGATGTACAGCTATTGCGACTTTGTGTATATGGCTTCCTTGCCCTTTGCGGCATCAGCTTTCTACTGTTGGCCCGTAGCCTCGCACGCATCCGGCTGAAAAACTCAATTCTAAATATGGCCGGTGGCCGCATCAAAACCCTGGTGGGTCAGCATTTGGAGCGGAAGGCTGCTATTGATGCCGTCGCCCAACGCCATTTTGGCGAGCTACCGACTTTGGTCAGCCCCGACCTGAACACCAACCCCAATCCTGGCTACGACGCACCAAACGAGGTCAGTTCCTAAGATTTTTTTTTGCCCTTCTATTATTTGAAGCAAGCATTTGCTTCGTCACACCACTTCTAAAGCTCCTTATATCCTGACGCTATGCAGCTATATGACCGAATTCAGAAAACTGCCGAATTCCTTCGCAGCATCACCATGCTTAGCCCACGTGTGGGCATCATCCTTGGCTCGGGACTGGGCGGGCTTGCCGATATGGTTCAACTAGAAAAATCCATCCCATACGATAAGATTCCCGGCTTCCCGAAAAGCACCGTAGTCGGGCATGCAGGCAAACTCATTTTTGGTAAGCTAGGCAACGTTCCCCTCGTCATGATGGCTGGCCGCTTCCACTATTACGAGGGCTATAGCATGGATGAAGTGACCTTCCCAGTGCGTGTGATGAAAGCCCTGGGCTGTGAGACACTCATCGTCTCTAATGCAGCAGGCGGCATGAATTCTGACTACCAGGTGGGTGATATTGTACTCATCCAGGACCAAATCAATCTGCAACCCGAGCAGCCATTACGCGGCCCCAATGATGAGCGCCTCGGCCCCCGATTCCCGGATATGAGCGAGCCTTTCAGTCATGCGATGATAGCACTGGCTCAGCAGATAGCCCAGGAGCAGAATCTGTCCGTCAAGGCCGGAGTGTATGCAGGCGTGCAAGGCCCCTGCTTTGAGACGCGGGCAGAGTATCAATGGCTCCGCGTCATCGGTGCCGACCTGGTAGGCATGAGCACCGTCCCCGAAGTGATTGTGGCGGTGCATGGCGGCATGAAGGTGTTTGGCGCAAGCATCGTCACCGATATTGGCATCCGCGAAGAGATGAATAAGATTACTCACGAAGAAGTGCTGGCAGCCGCAAACGCCGCCGCACCCAGGCTGGCCAGGCTGGTGGCAGAACTGGTGAAACGGATGCCCTGACAATAAAGGCACTGATATGATAAGATTTTTTTAGTCAGCAGGATTTCAGGATGGAGCTGCCGTTGCGACGCTCCGTTCATCTGGATTTCGCTATGCAGCATGTCCCAGTTGATGGCAGGAAGAAATACCTGGAATTTCCGGGGAAAGCAGCGCAGCGAAATATTGCCGAAATGTGCGACGCAACGGATGCTGCATCGGGCTGCAAAAGCTGGCAAAAAAAGAACGCACCCTAAGATGCGCTTAATGAACAGATTTACCGGGTAGTGGCTTCGCCAGGATGCGCATAGCGACATTTTAAAAGATTGGTTTTCAAGCGTCAGCTTAGGCGCACTTCCGGCAATGGCGCACTTGCTTGGCGCACTAATTAGCCAACTCACTATCTAATCTGTAGGCCACGAATACGTACTTCCCGCGCTGCCCTGTCCACAGTAGGGCATTAGCCACCGACTGCCCTGCGGTAAGCTCTTTTTCTCTTTGCAGCACAATCACATTCGCACCATTACGCGCGGCCCATTTTCGGGCATCTGTTACGGCCTGCAACTCCTTCTTAGTGTGAACCACAATCACCCCGATTTCTATGGCGCTATCGGGCTTTGCCAGCCTCAACAACACATTCTTTTCCTTCACCCTGGGAAACTTCTGATTAGTGCTTTTGAAAAATCCGGTGTGAGCGAAGGCTGCCACTGAGCATAACAACAAGCAAAAGATGAATAACCTTTTCATTTCCATTGTTCGGTTGACCTATCAACAACCAATTCCAATCTGCACGCCAAATAGTCAAGCGCGCAAGCTTGAATAAATGCACCGACAAGCTCTGGGTTACTCTTAGCATAACCATCGCCGAAGGCTTTGTCAATGTGGGCGATGGAATCAATCATATACCCTGCAATTGTTTTTGGAGCTTGATACATGGTGAAGCCTGGTTCTTTCTGTTGTGGTTTTGAATCTTCCATATTACTTCATTAGGTTTTGAATCCTCTTTTCTAAAGAGATTTTCCGCATATCATCAGGCGTTAGCTCCATTTCGATGCACACTTTCACGCTATTCAGTTTCACAACTGCTTCCCGCTCTACGCCAACTTCCTCCGGTTTGATGTAATACCGAAAAAAATTGAACTCTAAAGCTTTTCCTATATCCTGCAAAAGCTTGGTGTCAATGCTTTCGCGGTCGAATATGTCAGTTACCGTGTTCCTATGCTTATGGATTTTTCGGGCAAAAGCGCTTTGCCCTATGCCAAGCTCATCGTAGCGGGCTTTTATTTTTTGCCCGATGTGCACCATATCTAATGCCATGTACGGTGCAAGTTGAACAGCTTAATCATGCTACAAGTCAGAATTATGCACATTATAATTGGTTTTTTTTGACTAAATATTTGGTCAAGACCAAAAAAATTGGTTATTCTTGCCCATCGTTCCACAAATGGGACATGCGGCAATAATGAAACAAAATACCTGCCAAAAAACAAGTTCGCCGCTGCGCTACAACATCAAGCGCCGCCTCGCTGAGATGGAAGGCAATCGCTCGCTGGCCATTAAGCGGCGCGTCCGTCAGGATTGCAACCTCACCAGAAGTAGCTTTTCACGCTACATAAATGAAAGAAAAAGCGAGCGCAACAACATGCAGATGAACGTGCTGTTGGCATTTGCGGAAGCCTTCAATGTCAGAATGGAAGACCTTATTAATCATTGATTGACATGCGACCAAACTATCTGAAGTTCATGCCCTACGCCGACCTGCGGCGACATGTTGATGATTGCGCTTTTGCCTTTCGTGAGGCGCTTTCGCAATACACACTAACGCCTTGCAGTCACACAGTCAAAAAATATCAGTCTGCGAGAGATATGTTAGAACAAGCCACCTCGGAATTGCAAGATCGGGAAAGCGAGGCACTTAACAGGTTGCCTATTGAGGCGGCACTAAAAATCTTCGGTGTCCCTTTCGAAATCATCAACGGACAGGCAAAAATCCTTTAAGATGCTTATTGCGTACATCCTACTCGCCACCGTGCCGGGCATCTTGCTCGCCACGCTATTCATAAATTTTTTCTTCACCCTCAAAAACTCAAAATCAATGAGTGACATCAAAGGAGCCCTCGAGCAACTGGGCACCGAAATCAAAGACGATCTCGCCAACCTCAGCGGCGACATCGACAATCTTCAGGGCCAAATAGCCACCCTGGAACAAAAAGTAAAAGATGCCACCGTAATCGGTGGACTTAGCGCGGAGGATGCCCAGGAAATTCAGGCCCTTTTCGCCGGCATCAAGGACACTACCGCCCAGCTCGCCGCCCGTGTGCCGGAAGCAGCTCCACCTTCAGACCCGGGCGCTTAGGCCACACAAGCCATAGGCCGCGCACCTCCAGCGCGGCCTTATTCTTTCAACAATCAGAAACCATGAAAACAATCAAGGAAATTTTAGAATTAGCCGAGGTCGCTATATGCGATAAAAGATTCGAACGAGCGGACATGCTTTTTGCGATCATTCAGTTACTCAAGGAAGGCAGGGAGGATCAACTTAAGAAAGAAGCTGAGCGGTGCAGGAACCTAATTGCAGCCCTCAAAGGAAAATACGAGACGTGGCTGGAGGGAGAAGAGCTTTGCCTCGAAGCAAAAAAACGCACGTGGGCGGCCTTTAAAAATAACGTAGGGCTGCGTCAATTAATCAATCGCCGGAACCTGCTTAATGAAATTTTAAAATGACACCCCTCCAGCGGGCCTTCTTTTTTCTTCTTCATCAAAAGCCATGTCATTCGATCCGCTCGTATCTCGCTTTCCACATGCAAAGGCTAATATGCCGAACGGCAGCCCGATCGTCACTCAATGTTTAGACGAGATCCGCCGGGGCATCTATGCGCCGCAGATAACCACGCTGCGCGCAGCAGAGACCCAAGAGCAGCGCCGCGAGCTGAAAAAGAAACTTCCCGCTGTTACCTGGGCCGGGAAGTTTTCGCGGCGAAACAAAAAAAACATCACAGCCTACTCCGGTCTGATTTGCCTGGACATTGACCATGTTGGCACAGATAAGCTGCAAGCCATTCGCGAAGGCCTCTCGCATAATCCCTACGTACTTTCTTTTTTCGTCAGCCCAAGCGGCAACGGACTGAAAATTCTATTCCGTGCGCCCGACCTCGACCCCGCCCTGCATGAGCAACGATTTACCGCGCTCAGCGCCTCCATTGCACGCAGCTACGGTGTGGAATATGACCCTACCGGCAAGGACATCTGCCGCCTGTGCTTCCTCAGCTTCGATCCCGATCTTTACTACAACGAAGCCGCTGAGCCAGTGCCTCAGAGCCTACTGGATGAATGGGCCGCCGCGCAGCAGCCCGCTCAGCCGGCCAAGTCCAGGGCCACTACCGCATCGCCCGAAAAAAAACCTCGCTTCGACGCTGTGGCAAAGTGCCATGAGATGGTACAAAAACAGGTACAGGCAGGCCCGGGCAGCCACAACCGCTACGCCAATCAGTTTTGCCTTTTCGCCAATCGGTTTGGCATCGCAGAGGCGGATTGCCTCGCTGAGCTGAGCGACTACCTCAGCGACTACGACCGGCAAGAGCTGGCCGCAGTCGTAGAAAATGTGTACTCAAGAATGGCTGCCGAGGCGGGAAAATGGGCCACCGCCACGCCTCGCCCTTTCAGTGGCCAACCGGGTGAAGTGGCCGCATTCAACGACACCGTAAAATTCTGGTATGCCTGCCCGAAATACACAAAGGACGGCAGCGTTCAAAAAGACAGGGACGGCAACGATGTGATCGAATACAGGTACAGCTACGACGATGCTATTTCCTTCCTTCAAAACAATGGCTTTTACAAGCTGCGCGGCGAGGGCAACACTTACCAGCTTATCCGCATCGAGGCCGTGCGCAAAGTGGTGGACGTGGTCATCGAGCGTCAGGCTAAGGAGTATATGCTCGATTACCTAAAATCAGACCCGGGGCTGGAGTTCAAGCAGGTGCGCGAAATGTTCCGGCGCGGCGCCAAGAACTACACCAGCACCTCGATGCTGGAAGGCCTCGACTATGCCGCGCCCACACTCCGTAAGGACACTAAGACAACGGGCTACCTCTATTTTCAAAACTGCTTCCTCGAGGTTACCGCCGAAGCCATCACCCGGCACGACTACGCGCGTCAGGAAGATTTTATTTGGGCTAAGCAGATTAAGCCGCACAACTATACCGATACGGACGGCTCCGCCTGCGATTTTGCCCGATTTCTCATGTATGCAATCGGTGGCGAAAAACGGGAGTTCGGAGCCTACGGTGAGAAGGCCCAGCAGAAGATTTTGGCCACCTTCAGCAGCATCGGCTACCTCATTCACCGGCACAAGGATGCTATACTCACAAAAGCCATCATTGCCACCGACATGGCCCTGCGGCACGGCACCGAGAATGAAGGACGGAGTGGCAAGAGCCTGCTGGGCAAAGCTCTGGAGCAGATGATGATTTGCACGGTGATAGATGGCCGAAACTTTTCCTTTGACAAAGATTTTGCCTTTCAAAAAGTCAACATTGACACCCAGCTCATCAACTTCAACGACATCAAGCCCAAGTTCGATTTCACCCGATTGTTCGGGATGATAACCGAAGAATTTACGTTTGAAAAAAAGGGCAAGGATGTTATTACTATCCCCTTTGAGGACGCGCCTAAATTCTATATCAGCTCCAACAGCACCCTACGCGGCGAAGGCAGCTCTACCCGGGCGAGGCAGCAGATTATCGAGTTCACCAACTACTTCAACGAGCAGCATACGCCCGTTATTGAGTTTGGCCGCCGATTCTTTCATGGCGGATGGGATGAAGCGGAATGGTGCCGTTTCTTCCATTTCATGGCCCTGTGCCAGCAGCTCTATTTCCAGCGCGGCCTGATAGATTTCCCTCTTGAAAATTATGCGCTCAACACCTTGTTGGAAACGCCTGGCTGTGGCGAGGAAGGGCTTGAATTTTTCAACGAGGCGATTTTAGAGAATGTCATGCGCGGTGCCCGGCGCTTCGAGCGGATAGTATTCGCGCTCGACCTGGGCGGCGA
>CAYRJR010000014.1:12226-26406 GCA_964424655.1 uncultured Chitinophagaceae bacterium | reverse complement strand
CTGACTGCATTGGTATTTTTGGGGTGCTCAATGAGCAACCCATTTTTTTATCGAAACGTTTTTGAAGGCTTTGAAAAAGGAATCCATCTCCGCCTTTCACATGTTTAAAATTGGGGTTGGCCCCAGTTCATCACATACCCTCGGCCCCTGGCGTGCAGCCTTGCGCTTCATTGATGATTTGAAAAGTAGCCATCGCCTGGCTCTGGTGACTCAGGTGCAGACGCTGCTCTATGGTTCTCTGGCAAAGACCGGGAAAGGACATGGCACTGATGTGGCTGTGTTGTTGGGGCTCTGCGGCGAAGACCCCGTCAGTTTTGATGTCAATGAAATCAACAACCGCGTCAAACAGATTTCTGAATCAGGAACTATGCTTTTCGCACAGCATCATCCTATTCCTTTCCAACCCGCCAGTGACATCATTTTTCTGATGACAGAATCACTGCCGGCACATCCCAATGCACTCACATTCCTCTGCACACTACAGGATGGCAGCCAGGTTGCCGAAACCTTTTACAGCATTGGTGGTGGCTTTGTGATTAAAGAAGGCGAAGGAGACTCAGCCGGTGAAATGATAGACCTGCCATTCCCAATTGATACCGGAGCAGACCTGCTGAAATGGTGTACAGAAAACAACAGTTCTATTTCAGAAATAGTAGCCAGAAATGAAAGCGCCTGGCGGCCTGATGCAGAGACCCATGCAGGTGTGATGCGTATCTGGGGCGTGATGCGGGATTGCATCTTTCGTGGCGTGCAGACCGAGGGCATATTACCCGGTGGCCTAAATGTGACCCGTCGCGCCGCTGCCATTTGCGCAGGATTGCTCAAAGGGAAAACATATTCAGACTTCGAATCCTGGGTAACGGCAATTCGTGCCGGTGGTCATGAGTTTCGCTATATCCTCGACTGGGTGAGCTGTTTCGCACTGGCCGTGAATGAAGAAAATGCTTCCTTCAGCCGAGTAGTGACAGCTCCTACCAATGGGGCTGCCGGTGTCATTCCCGCAGTGCTGATGTATCATGCCATATTCAACAACCGCCTGAATGATGAAGAAATTATCCGCTTCCTGCTGAATGCTTCTGAGATTGGTTCCATTTTTAAAAAAGGAGCCACACTGAGCGCAGCCATGGGTGGCTGCCAGGCCGAGATTGGCGTTTCTTCTGCAATGGCTGCTTCTGCACTTTGCGAATGCCTGGGCGGCTCCCCACGCCAATGCCTACAAGCCGCAGAAATAGCTATGGAACATCACCTCGGAATGACCTGCGACCCGGTAGGAGGCCTCGTGCAGGTGCCCTGCATCGAACGGAATACTATGGGAGCCATCAAGGCAATTACCGCAGCTCAGCTTGCCATCAAAAGCAATCCGGAACATGCTGTTGTATCGTTGGATGCCGTTGTCGAAACGATGTGGCAAACTGCTCTGGATATGAATGGCAAATACAAGGAAACTGCCGAAGCCGGCCTGGCTACGCATATCCCGCTGAATGAAACGCTCTGCTGATTTTATTGGGTAAATACTTCTGTGCAGATGCTGCCGTCTTCTCGCACATAGCCCCGAAACATACCTCGTGTGTTGAATGGCATTGCAATGTTGCCCTTTCGGTCAATGGCGATTAGACCACCTTCACCACCCATTGCAGCAAGCTTTTCAAAAATTAAATCGGCTGCTGCTTCCTGCAAAGGCTTGTGCCCGATTTCTATCAAGTCTGAAAGTGATTTAGCTACACAAAGGCGGATGAAATATTCGCCATGCCCCGTGCAACTAACAGCACAACCGGCATTGCTGGCATAAGTGCCTGCGCCAATTATAGGACTATCGCCAATCCTGTTCCAACGTTTTGCGGTCATGCCGCCGGTAGATGTTCCCGCAGCCAGGTTTCCGAAGGCATCCAGAGCTACAGCACCTACTGTCCCATATTTCCAGTTAGATGTCTTAGTGCTAATTTTCCCTTGCCTGCCTTCATGTTGCTCTCGTTTACGAATTGCCTGACGCGCCTGTAGGTAATGCTTCCATTGGGATGCCGTACGGAAATATGAAGGCTTTACCATTTTGCAGCCATGCGTTGCGGCAAACTCATCTGCCCCAGGACCACTAAGCATCACGTGTGGGCTTTGTTCCATCACAGCACGGGCTGCATCTATCGGATTCTTCACCCGCGTCACTCCGGCAACGGCACCGGCACGTAGCGTTTTACCGTCCATGATGCTGGCGTCTAATTCATTCTTCCCTTCATAGCTAAATACTGCTCCTTTCCCCGCATTAAATAGCGAATCATCTTCCAATACCCGGATGCTCGCATTCACGGCTTCAACGGCAGTACCCCCTTCCCTTAGAATCTTGTATCCGGCTAATAATGCATGTTCAAGTCCGGCTCTGTACAGGTATTCGTTGGCTGGTGTGATACCGCCCATGGCACCCGCACCGCCATGCACTATGAGCGCAAACCGAGGGAGATTTTGAGCAGAAATGCCTGCCGAAATATTCAGCAAAGCCAAGACGAGCACAAATCGGAGCAACATCGGATAAAGATAGCCGCAGCGGTAAGCAGTGCCTGTAACAATTATGCATCGGGTGATTTGTCCTGCCCGTCTGCTTTGCCAGGTCTGTTCCGGCGATTCCTGGAAGACTTGTGGCCCTGCCGCTGACCTTGTTGTGCATTTTTATTGGCACCGGACTGTTCATTATTCGGCTGCTGCTTGTTTGAGCCTCCCTTTACTTTCTGATGCTCCTGCCCCTGAGGCTTATTTTTTTGCTGCTGAACGGACGGCTTCTGATGCTCTGATTTCTTCGATTCTGCCTGATGGGCTGATTTCTTCTTACGGTTTCGCGCCTGACGTTCCAGTGATTTCAGGCTCAGTTGCCCTACGTCATTGACGAATCCATGATCGCCATCATTTGCGTAGCGGCTGCCTGGCCTACGCTCCTGGTTGATTTCTGCAGCACCCAGCTCCTCGGGCTTTTCGCCCAGCTTATTCATCGCTTTGATTTCTTTCACCCGCTCAATGCTCAACGGATATTGTGCGCTGCTGCCGGAGTAGGAATACCACATCAGGTTGCGGAAAATGTCGCGCTTCTGCAGGCTTGCTTTCCCCTGCGCCGTTTCGATAGAGTCTGCATCTGTAGGGAAAGCCTTGAGCGCATCCATATAGGTGTCTAACTCAAAATTGAGGCAGCATTTCAGCCGTCCGCATTGACCAGAGAGTTTCGTCTGATTGATGCTCAGATTCTGATATCGGGCTGCTGCCGTGTTCACGGTTTTGAAATCTGTGAGCCAGGTAGAACAGCAGAGCTCACGCCCGCAAGAGCCGATGCCGCCAATCTTTCCGCTTTCCTGGCGGGGGCCAATCTGGCGCATCTCTACTTTGATATGAAAGTCGGTAGCGTAATGTTTGATGAGCTCGCGAAAATCTACACGCTGGTCGGCTGTGTAGTAGAAAGTGGCTTTGCGGCCATCAGCCTGAAGCTCCACTTCTGAAATTTTCATTTCTAAAGAAAGGCTGCGGGCGATGGCACGGCTGCGTACCAGAATCTCTTTTTCGCGCAGCTTTTGAGCATGATATTGCTCCACTTCTGCCTGAGAAGCGGGATGAAGCACCTTCTTTAATTCCTCATTGTTTTCTACACGGTGCTTCTTCATCTGAAGCTTCACCAGCTCGCCCTGAAGACTCACCTGGCCTACATCGAAGCCACCGGAGCCTTCCACAGTCACCCAGTCGCCTTTTACAAAAAAGGCGGAACTGGTATTGCGAAAGAAATCCTTCCTACTTCCTTTTTTGAAAGAGACTTCTATTATCGGGAAAGGCTTGGCTCCGTCTGGGAGTGGGATGCCACTAAGCCAGTCAAAAACGTTTAGTCGGTTGCAGCCACCGGAGGAGCATCCTCCGTTGCTTTGGCAGCCCGCAGGCTTACCGTTGGTGCCGCTGCCACAATTGCCACAGGCCATGGTGCGTGTCGTTGGTTTATGAAGACGGGAGGCCGAAAGCCGGGTTTGCTGCACTGCATCAGAGTCGCTTGAATAAGCGACTGCATTCCTATCGCGACGATTCCAAAAATCAGGAATAACAACATTTAAGGCAGCAGTATGGCGGGGCCCACCGGGGTGAGAAAAAATTGAGCTGGCGAAAATACGAAAGCCGGAATGCATCAGGCTGGCCAGACCGGTGCTTCTTCCATCAGCCGCTCCGCAGCCACCAGGTCATCATGCAACACACGGTCATGAGCCATAAAAGGCACCGACTCACGTAGCCTACTACAGAGCTGCTCTAAGGGGGCTGATGTCTTCGCGGGCCTTCTGAATTCAAGTGCTTGTGCCGCACAAAGCCACTCAATAGCCAATACCCTTTGCAGATTTTTTATGACCCGATAGAGCTTTGTTGCGGCATTGGCGCCCATGCTCACATGGTCTTCCTGACCATTGCTGCTCACAATGCTATCCACAGAAGCTGGCATACACAATCCTTTATTCTGGCTGACGATTGATGCTGCCGTGTATTGCGCAATCATGAAGCCACTGTTGAGGCCCGCATTGGGTGCCAGGAAGGGCGGGAGCCCTCGTTGCCCAGAAATCAGCAGGTAGCTGCGGCGTTCCGAAATATTGGCCAGTTCAGCCAACGCAATGGCTAAGAAATCAAGCTGCAAAGCCAGTGGCTGGCCATGAAAATTGCCGCCACTCAGAATATGGTCTTCTGCTTCAGACACGATGGGATTATCCGTTACAGAACTCAGTTCCGTCTCGATGACTTCTGTGGCCATCCGCAACACATCCAGCGTAGCACCATGCACCTGCGGGATACAGCGAAAAGAATAGGGATCCTGAACCTGCTTCTTGGCTCGTTGCTGCAAAGCACTTCCCTTCAGCCAGGCCAACATCTGAGCGGCTGCTTTTTTCTGTCCGGGGTGCGGGCGCAGCTTGTGAATGATTTCTGTGTATGGTTCTGATTTAGCATCAAAGGCATCAGCAGACAAGGCAGCTATGCCTCCCATCCATCCCGTCAATCTGTTGGCAGCCCGCAGCGCCCACACAGCATATGCACTCATAAATTGAGTGCCATTCAGCAAGGCAAGACCTTCTTTCGCCGTCAGGCGCATAGGCTCCAGCCCCACAGCTTTCAACGCTTCTGTCGCCTTGCATTTCTTGCCATTGAAATAGACTTCACTCTTGCCGAGAATAGGAAGCGACAGGTGTGCCAATGGTGCTAAGTCGCCCGAAGCACCCAGCGAACCTTGCTCATAAACCACAGGCGTAATGCCAAGGTTGTAAAAGGCTATCAACCGTTCCACCAACGCTAATCGCACGCCACTGTAGCCCTGACTCAGCCCCAGCACCTTCAGCAACAACATGAGCCGGACAATCTCCTGCGGCACTTCATCACCCATACCACAGGCATGAGAACAGACAAGATTTTCCTGCAATTGCGCCAGCTCATCATCTGCAACACGTACATCACACAGCGAACCGAAGCCCGTATTGATACCATAATAGGTCCCGCCACCACTTAGTTTTTGTTCGAGATAACTGCGGTTATTGCTGATGCGTTGTCGGGCGGCATCACTGAGCGAAATCGAAGCGGGCAACGGGGTTGGTAAATCGGCTATGTGCAGATGCTCTGGGAGAATCATGAACGAAAAAACTCTTTAAGAATGATTGATGAAAAAAAGTAGCAGCCAAATAAGGTGTAGCCAGCCTCCATTTGTTGCGCACGAAATTATTAAGCCAAAGTCAGCCGTTGTTGTATTTCAGAAAACAAAGGGATGATTCAGATTATCAGAAGAAGAAATCTTTAAGGATGGCAAACCGCATTGTCGGCTACATGCCTAATTAAGAAATAAGACCGACACCAGCTTATCCCAGACGGTTGCGAATTTCCAGCAATTGGTTGCGCAGGTTCAGCAGTGCCTTCCGAAGCTCAAGTGTATCGGGTATGTCTGGCTTATTGGCCAGGTGCGCTTTGGCGCCAGCAATGGTGAATTTGCGCTCGCGAAGCAAATGGTAAATGCTGCGGAGTTGTTGGATTTCTTCGGGTGTGAATAGCCGGTCGCCGTTGCGGGTCGTGCGGGGTTTCATCCCAAACTCTTCGGACCAATAGCGAACGGTGGAGCCACGTAATGAAAAAAGCCTGGCGACATCACCGGTACTGTAATACCGTTTTTGCGGCTTCCAGTCGTCTGAAATTGGTGTATGATTTTCTGACTCCGGGCTGGCTGCACTGCGCGATGTGCCGAGTTCTTCGGGAATAATTTCCTCCCCAAACAACGTTTTGATGTGCGCAGCCATATTGCGAAAATAGGTACCCGGCAGTCAGCACTATCCTCCCGATTCGGGGGCAATCAGGATACTTCTGAGTCACTCTGGATACAAGATCAGGTTCGCATACCTTGCCTTCCATGCGTGTTGTGATTCAAAGAGTGGCCGAAGCAACTGTGCGGGTAGAAGCGGAACTGGTAGCCACTATTGGCACTGGCTTGCTCATCTTACTGGGGGTTGCCATAGGAGATACTGAAGATGATGCCAAATGGCTGGCAAAAAAGGTGGCAGGCTTGCGCATCTTTAATGATGAAGCAGGTCAGATGAATCTGGGGCCTGCTCAGACAAACGCAGAAATTTTGGTCGTGAGTCAGTTCACGTTGCTGGCGGACTGCCGGCGTGGCAACAGGCCTTCATTCATTGCTGCGGCACGCCCCGGGCAGGCTATCCCCCTGTATGAATTTTTCTGTGCTCAGGTTGAATTACTCACTGAGAAGCCTGTGCAGCGTGGCATCTTCGGCGCAGATATGAAAGTGGCTTTAGTGAATGATGGGCCAGTCACTATTCTGATAGACTCCTCAGAGCGGAAATGAAAGCAGCACGAGCTGGAAGCCTGTTTGTTGTTGCCTATTTCAGGCGCTCATATTCAAACATGGGCGAACCTTTCTGTCCGTTAGCTGGATTGTAGAAACTGAGAAAATGGAGCTTGTACCATTTACCCTCCTGCGTACTCAGCACATAGCATTTCTTGGGATTCACGGCATAATTAGCCGAGCCGGCACCCGTAGCCATATTGATGTCCACAGTCTTCCAGTCATAGCCTATCGCATTGCGGTCGCTGGAGAAATTCAGGCTTTGGGCAGACGCATAATTAATGGTAGCAAAAGATTCTGAACTGTCATCCGCAGCCTGCGTACACCAGGGATTCAATAGGGCACCCGTCACAACATAAGGTAAGGCGCGCTGCACCATAGGGTCGGTATCATACACTAGCTCCCGATATTGGGTGAAGACCACATCCCAGCTTCGCTTATTGGGTGGCTCAGGCTTCGTGATGCCATTCTTAAAAGAGAAATAGACGTAGTTGCAATTGCTGTCCTTCTGTATGGATACACAGGTTGCCGGTGACTTGCCATAAAAGGGCATCCACTCAAAACGAAAGCTGTCTGCATTAGCCGAGAGGATTTGCATTTTATAGAGTACCGTCTTCATCCTGACGATATAGACTTCCCCTTTAGTTCTGCCATCCGGATTCCACCAGGTGCCAATGGCCGTGCCACTCGGTTGCCCATTAGGATTATCATATTGCCAGAAGGTGTCCGCGATGGGGCTGAGCTGTGCCGGAAGCTCGGTGACGGCACTCATATCCGTTTGATGGGTATTGAAGACAAACACGCTGGGCTTACTCCCGTTTTCAAAAATATGTTTGCCATCGGCAGCCGTTTCAAAGGCTAAATCCCAGGATGAAGGGTCGCTGGTATAAACAGGCTGGCCTGTTTCAAAATCAAAGAAAATCTGCTTGTCGTAGTATATGCCCATGTTCACACTGGCCACCGAAGCATTGCCATGCGTGGGCAGGACAATGGCCGATTCGGGCTTGACACATGCCCCCAACGAAAGCACAAACAGAGGAAATATCAGGATATATAGCCTTACGGACATAACAGCCGCAAAGGTACTCGGCGCTATGTCAGGCGAAGGTCAAGACACGTTGTTGCCACACGGCAACCCTACCTTTGCCGCCTTATGAAAATGACCTCCCGCGCACGCTTCGCGCGTCTGATACCTGCTCTGTTACTTCCCCTGCTGCTGCTGGCCTGTGGTAAAGAAAAACGCTTCAGTGTGATGGGCGAATTCAGCAATATGCCCCAGCAAGGTGTGCGTCTGCAAGAGCTCCGGGTGGATGATAAAATCATTGTCCTCGACTCAACCCACACAGATGCCAATGGCAAGTTTGAACTCACTGCTGAGGCTTCTGAACCGGGACTGTATCAATTAGTCTTCGAGCAGGGGCCTTACATCATCCTGTCAAAAGACAAAGGAAATATTCGCCTCAATGGCGACTGGAAAAACTTCAGTGCTTACACCGTAGAAGGCTCCCCAGCTTCTCTCAGCATGAAGCAGTTTCTGGGTGCCGTCAATGAGCACGTGCGCGACCTCAATACTCTGGAGCGCATCATCCGCGAGTTACATACCCAGGGCCGCGACAGCATGATTCCTTCCGCGCAGCAAGACCTGAGCAAAACCACTACTGACCTCACACATTTCGTAGAGCGTTACGCCGACACGACCCAATATCTACCCAATGCACTCTTTGCCGTACGCATCCTCAACCCCGTATCCGAAGAGCAATTCATCACTGCATTTGTGCAGGCCCTGCCCCGCCGTTTTGGCAATGCCGGCCAGGCCAAGGAATTTATGAAGCGCTGGAATGACATGATTGCAAAAAGAAATGCAGGCAGCACCGAGCCTCAGTCCTTCACCGGAGGGCCGGTACTTGGGGCGGCAGCACCTCCTATTTCATTGTCCAATCCTGAAGGCCAGACCATCCCACTTTCTTCTTTGAAAGGGAAATATGTGCTGGTGGACTTCTGGGCCTCCTGGTGCGGCCCATGTCGTGCAGAGAACCCGAATGTGGTTGCCGCCTTCAACAAATTCAAGGATAAAGGCTTCACCATCTATGGCGTGTCTTTAGATCATACAAGAGACAAGTGGATGCAGGCCATTCAGAAAGATGGACTGAATTGGACTCAAGTCAGCGACCTGAAAGGCTGGGAAAGCATTGCCGCCCGTGATTATGGTGTGGAAGCAATCCCTGCCAATTTCCTGCTGGATAAAGATGGAAAAATCATTGCCCGCGACCTGCGTGGCCCAGCCCTGGAAGCCAAGCTGGCAGAGGTTTTGAAATAAGTCTGAATACATCTCTGTACCATCATGCACGCGCCCCGTACCCGTACCCTCCGGCTCATCGTCGGGCGCAACCCACTGATTGAAGCACTCCAATCAGGCACAGCTATTGAAAAAATATTCCTGCTTCGGAGCGCAACAGGACCTGAAATCAGTCTGATCAAAAAGACTGCAGCCCTGCAAAATGTCCCGCTAGCACAGGTGCCCCAGGAAAAATTGGACCGCCTCACCAAAGCCCAACATCAGGGCGTGGTGGCCCTCGCCGGACTGCTGCAATACATAGACCTGCAAGACGGCATCAGCCACATCGTGGAGCAGGCAGCAGTACCCCTACTCCTGCTGCTGGACGGCATCACCGACATACGAAACATCGGTGCTATTGCCCGCACGGCCTGGTGCTGCGGCGCTCAGGGCCTGATCTTGCCCGCTGCTCATGCAGCCACACTGAGCGAAGAAGCCATCAAAACCTCTGCCGGCGCCTTGCAGAAAATCCTCTTGCTGCGCAGCCCTTCCACCCAACAGGCTATGGACATCCTGAGACTGAATGGCATTCAGATTTTAGGCACCGAACTACGCGCCAGCATCCCACTGCACGAAGCGAAACTGGCCCTGCCCACCTGCATCGTGATGGGAGCAGAAGATAAAGGGATATCCAAAGAAGTCATCCGTCGTGCCGATACGCTCATCCATATCCCCATGGTGCAGTCCTTCGACTCCCTCAACGTGTCTGTAGCCACAGGCATGGTGCTGTATGAGGCCATGCAGCAGCGACGTTACAAAGAAGCCTAAGCACAACCCGAAGCTTACTTTTCATTAGTTGGGATTGTTTTTTAGTCGGCTGCTGTTCGCTACCCAGCTCCCGTTGCGTCGCACACTTCGGCTGGATTTCACTATCCAGCTTTGCCCGGAATGTGTGAACCCTGCAGCCTTTAGAATCTCTATAATACGCCTGATTACAATCATCAAGTCCTAATAGCCGCACCTCTGAAATCTGAGCTTCCCAACAATTTTTTAAAAAAAATCAGGATGCATCCGGCTACAACAAAAGTCATTGCTCCCGGGCTGGTGCAGGCTTTACCTTCGCGGCCAAGACGAAAAAAATTCCAAGCCATGAGCTTTATTACTTCCATCCATGCCCGGCAGATTCTTGACTCACGCGGCAACCCCACCGTCGAGGTGGACATCACCAGTTCCGATGGCGATTTTGGCCGCGCTGCCGTGCCTTCAGGCGCTTCCACCGGCAAACATGAGGCCGTGGAATTACGTGATGGAGACAAGCGCCAATACCTCGGCAAGGGCGTACTGAAAGCAGTAGATAATGTAAACAGCATCATCGCCGAAGAACTCTATGGCTTTGACATCAACGACCAGCGCGGGATTGATGCGGCAATGCTGACTCTGGATGGAACACCCAACAAAGCCCGCCTCGGCGCCAATGCCATATTAGCTGTTTCGCTGGCTGCGGCCAAGGCTGGCGCTGCTGCCAGTGGATTGCCCCTATATCGCTATGTAGGTGGTGCCAATGCCTGCACCCTTCCCGTGCCGATGATGAACATCCTCAATGGCGGCGCTCATGCTGATAATAAAATTGACTTCCAGGAATTCATGGTGATGCCTGTAGGTGCCACTTCTTTTTCGGAAGGCCTGCGTTGGGGCGCTGAGATTTTTCATCACCTGAAATCAGTGTTGAAGAAAAAAGGATACAGTACAAATGTGGGCGATGAAGGTGGATTTGCGCCCAACATCCAGAGCAATGAAGAAGCCATTGAGACGGTGCTGAAAGCCATTGAGGCTGCGGGTTTCAAGCCGGGTGAGCAGGTGGCCATCGCGATGGATGCAGCCAACAGCGAACTCTGGGACGAGGAGCAGCAGGCATATGTGTTTCATAAAAGCAGCGGTGCGAAAATGACTTCTGAAGAGCTGGTAGAATATTGGGTGAACTGGTGCAACAAATACCCCATCGTCAGCATCGAGGATGGCATGGCCGAAGACGACTGGAAAGGCTGGAAGTTGCTGACGAATGCACTTCGCAACCGGGTGCAGCTTGTGGGCGATGATCTCTTCGTAACCAATGTGAGCCGCCTGCAACGCGGCATTGAAGAGGGTATCGGCAATGGTCTGCTGGTAAAAGTGAACCAAATTGGCACCCTCAGCGAGACGATGGACGCCGTACGCATGGCACATCATCATGCATACAACACGATTATGAGCCACCGCAGCGGTGAGACCGAAGATGCCAGCATTGCAGACCTCGCTGTGGCACTCAACTGCGGGCAAATCAAGACCGGCTCTGCCTCGCGCTCTGACCGGATGGCCAAATACAACCAGCTACTTCGCATCGAAGAAGAACTGGGCGGTAGTGCCTATTTTCCCGGGAAGGCACTTAAGTTTGGAAACTAAGCAGGCTCAGGCATCACCAGTTTTCTGATAGCACTCACAGCGCCATGCGTTTCTTACGCTTCTTCTACAACAAGTATTTCCTCACTGCACTGGCATTCGTAGTGTTCATGACCTTCTTTGACCAAAATGACTGGTTCAGTCAGCGGGCCAGAAAGGCGCAGCTTGATGAGTTGAAAGAGAACATCAGCTTCATGAAGCGGCAGATAGATACGCAGGACAGAGCCTATGAAGCCTTGCGTCGCGACCCGGATGCCATCGAGCAATATGCCCGTGAGCATTATCGGATGAAGCGTGACTCGGAGGATTTATACATCGTGGAGCAGAAACAGTGACATCTAATTTTTCAAAGGCCCGGTTGTGTACAGCAGCCGGGCTTTTTCATGCCATGAGGAAAGCTTAATAGGAGCACTGGCCCCTCAGTGTGCGACGCAACGAAAGCTACATCGGCGGGCTCAGGCTGGCTAACAAAAAATAATTAAGGACAAATTCTGACCAGGAAGATGCCTGCGTAAGGGGCTTGGAAGCCTGAGATGCCGGGGCGATAGCGCCCTTACATTTGTCGGCCCATGGCTTTCAGCAGCAGCATAATCAGCACCAGCGTGACACAGGCTTTGGGTGAATTGCGCAGCAACCGGCTGCGGACAACGCTCTCGCTGCTGGGTATTGCTATCGGGATATTTTGTATTGTGGCGGTGAAGGCTGTGCTCAACAGCATGGAGGAAAAAATCCGGGAGAATATGTCCTCTCTGGGTTCGGATGTTTTGTACATCAGCCGACGCCCCTGGATGCCCGAAGGCGGCGAATACAAGTGGTGGGAATACCTGAAACGCAGGCCGCTATCCCTGACTGAGCTGAGAGCCATTCAGCATCAGGTGTCGGCTGCAGAAGTGGCTACCATCTGCTATGCAAAACCTTCTGCGACGCTGAAGGCGGGTGATGAAAGCTTGGATGGCGTGACTGTATATGCGGTGATGCCGGGCTTTGAAAAATTGCAAAACGTAGAGATTGATCAGGGCCGCTACCTGGGCACCGCAGCGCTGGAGACAGGCAGCAATGATGTGGTGATTGGGCACAGTGTGGATGAGTCATTGTTTGGCGGGAGAAATGCACTGGACAAGAGCCTGAAGCTGGACGGGCGCAGCTTCAACATCGTTGGGCGATTGCGCAAGGAAGGCCAGAACATGGCGGGCTTTGACTTTGATAATTCAGTCATCATTTCATATGCTACGGCTTCTGCGATGTATGATGTCAGCGCTCAGGATTGGAATAACGATCCGAATATCCTGGTGAAGGCAAAAAAGGGTGTGTCGGTGAATGAGCTGGAAGATGAAGTGACGGGTGTGCTCCGTGCGTTACGGAAAGTGAGGCCGGGTGCCCCGGCCAATTTTTCGGTGAACCGATTGTCGGAAGTGTCGGAGCGGCTGACGCAGGTGTTTGGCGTGGTCAATGTGATAGGTGGTGTGATAGGCCTGTTCTCTTTGCTGGTTGGGGCTTTCGGCATTGCCAACATCATGTTTGTGACGGTGCGGGAACGCACGAAAGTGATTGGGCTGAAAAAAGCAATCGGGGCGCGGCGCTCGGTTATCCTGACTGAATTTTTGGTGGAGGCCATCACCTTGTGCATCATTGGCGGAGCCGTAGGCATCTTGCTGGTCTATCTGCTGAGCCTGGGGCTGAGTCGGGCTGCGGACTTCCCGGTGCGACTATCATTTGAAAATATTGCGTTTGGCGTGGGCATATCGGCACTGGTGGGTATCGTGGCGGGGCTGGTGCCTGCTATTGTTGCTTCTCGACTGAATCCAGTAGTAGCCATTCGTTCCACCTAAGCTGATTTTTACCTTTAAGCAATGAACGAGACAACGGCACGCGTGCCCATCCTGGGCGATGCCCTCATCCGGCGCAAACTGCTGCGCATGGCCTGGCAGATTTGGGAACACAACAGTGAGCGTGAAGCCATCAGCCTGATTGGCATTTCAGATAATGGCAGCTTTGTAGCAGAGCAATTAGCAGAACACTTGAAGGCCATCTCTCCCTTGCAGGTTCATATCCTGCGGCTGGATATGGACAAGGAAACGCCCATGCAAGCTGGCATCACGCTGAGCAGTTCGATACAGGATAAATCGCTGGTGCTGGTGGATGATGTCGCCAACTCAGGCCGCACCCTGCTTTATGCTTTACGCCCGCTCATGGAAGCCGCACCTGAGAAAATCCTGATAGCTGTGCTGGTAGAACGCAAACACAAATCCTTCCCGGTAGCGCCGGACATCATTGGCCAAAGTGTGGCCACCACGCTCCAGGAACACATCATCGTCAGTCGCACCTCTGACCGTATTGAAGCCTTTTTAGAATAACATCATGCACACGATAGTAATCCACGGCGGGGCAGGCAATATCACGCCCGACATCATGAATGCCGAACAGGAAGCGCTGCACCTTGCCGGGCTGAAAACAGCCAGGGATGCAGGTTTTGAGGTCTTACGACAGGGCGGCTCTGCCCTACTGGCCGTAGAAGCAGCCATCGTTTCGCTGGAAGACAATCCGCTTTTTAATGCCGGTCGGGGAGCTGTCTTCACCAAGAAAGGGCTGCATGAAATGGATGCTGCGCTAATGAATGGCAAGACTCTGGAAGCC
>CAYRJR010000014.1:0-12216 GCA_964424655.1 uncultured Chitinophagaceae bacterium | reverse complement strand
TGCGCAACCCCATCAGGCTGGCTCGTGAAGTGATGCTGCACAGTGGGCATGTGTTTCTGAGCGGCAGTGGTGCCCATGAATTTGCGCTCATGCAGGGCCTCGACCTGGTGCATGATGACTATTTCTTCAATCAGGATCGCTACGACCAATGGGTGGCTATCCGCGACTCAGACTTCTACCAGCTTGACCACAAAGGCGACAATCTGAAAGGCAGCATCCCCAGCACCGACCATAAGTTTGGCACCGTAGGCGCAGTGGCCTGTGATGCATTGGGCAACATAGCCGCCGGTACTTCTACCGGAGGGATGACCAACAAACGTTTTGGCCGTATCGGCGACAGCCCGGTGATTGGCGCAGGCACTTATGCTAACAATAAGACCTGCGCTATTTCCTGCACGGGGCATGGTGAGTTTTTCCTGCGTGGCGTTGTGGCTTATGATGTGAGTTGCCTGATGGAATATGCTGGCCTCAGCCTTCAGGATGCCTGCGAGCAGGTGGTGAATGGCAAGCTGAAAAGCATGGGTGGAGAAGGCGGACTCATCGGCGTGGATGGGCAGGGAGCACATTATTTCTGCTTTAATTCAGCAGGCATGTATCGCGCCATGCGGAACAGTGAAGGGCTGGAGGAAGTGGCATGTTATGGGTAGAAGCCGGCTACCCTGACCCAAACTATTTTTACGCTATTGCGCCATTCATCTATCCACACTGGTCTGAAAAATGGCAGCGTAAAACATAATTCCCAAGTTAATTCCCCATCCTTATCATCCATGACACCGGAAGCTTCCAGATATCAGGCTATCGGGCAAAAAATGAATGGTGCCGTAGCGTCCCAGATGTTTGGAAAACCCTGTTTTAAAATAAACGGCAAGGCTTTTATCTGCTTCTTCCAAAATGAAATGGTTTTCAAATTGTCTGGTGAGTCCCACTACAAGGCTTTGAATTTGGAAGGCGCCAAACTGTTTGACCCTTCAGGCAAAAACAGAGCTATGAAGGAATGGGTTCAGGTGCCTTCTGTTCATGCGGATTGGTGGGAGCAGTTCGCTAAAGACGCTGCGCTGTATGTTTCCGAAAATTAGATGCTGCCACCCGGCACTAGCCCACGCCCTCATACTCCTTCATCATTTTGAAAAATGCCCTGCAGCCATCTGAGCAGTTCAGGCGAAGCATATACAGGCCCGGCTTCAAGGCACTCAGGTTCACCACCTGCCGATTGCTGGGCAAAGCTGCATAGCGAAATATCGCTGAAGTGTGCGACGCAACGGATGCTGAATCGGGCTGCCACAGCCGGCTAAAAAATCTTCAGAATAGAACCTGATATGCTTCTGAGTATCGTTGCTGGCCATCTAAACATGTCTCAAGTCAATGATGAACCAACTTCAGCACTCCACGGTCTGGGCCGTCCGTCCAACGTAAGAGATAGATGCCTTGTGATAGTGTGTATTGCAGGGTAAGATTTTGCTTTTGTCCGGCCTTCAGATGGATATCCCATTGACCACATTGAATCCCAAGCATATTCACTAACACGGCTTTCCCTGACGTGATATCACGGAGGGCCTCGAACGTGATGGTGTTTGAAAAAGGATTAGCCACCCGGACGACTTGATTGCTTTCCTGCAAGCTGGCAATGGCATTGGGCGTGGTACTGGAGCAAATAAAGGGTAAGGGCAGAGGGCTCAACTCTAAAGGAGCGCCCGGGCTGAGCACTTTCCCTGTCAATCCTTTGAAGCCTGGAGCATATTGGCGCACCCGGAATACCATGTTTTTATCTGCCAGGTCTCCTTGTTTCAAGGGGCCGGAAATTGCAATCGGGTTGACGTACTTCCAGACTATATTTCCTTTAGGTGTCACTTCAAAAATGTTGCCTTTGGTGGCTTCACAAATGAGCGTATTACCATTGGGAAGTCGCTCAGCGCCTGCCATGACCGGCGAATAGAAATCAGATTTGTTGGGAGCGGCTTCATAAGTCCAGTCGGCATGGTCAGGCCCATAAGCTAAATGCTGGCCCAAAATATAATTGCCATTTTCATCCACTGGTGGTGCAATCACTTCTACTGAGCTGTAATTCCCGCCTAACCTTCCCTGGCCATTATTAAAGACGATGATTTTCCCGCCATCGAGGTAGCCGGTAGGTATCCAGTGCGCATCATGTGATTCATAAAATTTTCGGTCTAAGGGGCCGCCCCGGCCATAAACCTGAGGATTGCCCCAGCGATACAATATGTCACCGCCTTTGCCACTACGCCCTCCTACAGAGCCCCGGGCTTCCATCGTGGTGGTACTGTGGTCAATTATCCAAATCTCATTAAAGTAGTAGCTGCTGAGGATAATCTGATCCAACTGAGGGTTGTAGGCAACAGAGTTGACATGCAGCCAATCCGGATTTACTGCAAAGCCGGAAATATGGTTTATGTCCAGCTTCCCTGGATTGTCGGCAATCACGCCATAATTCATCTTGGTGCTATCCTTGTCCTGAACGAGGTGATCCCAGGCATGCCATTCCCAGACGATATTGGCAGAATTGGTGCCGACAGGCTGATATTCTACAATCTTATCCGGCCATATGGCTGAACCGGTGATGGCAGAATCTCTACCGGCTACAATAGCCTGAGCTCCGGTTTTCAACTCCCAGACAATAGCCAGAATATTTCCGTTGGGTAGGTAGCAGATATCATGATGCTGACATTCGGTGCTGGAAGAAATCTGAAAGCTCCACATCAGTTTATTATTCCAGTCAAATTGCTGAATGATACCGCCCGAACCGGCTACACTGAAGTCTTTATTGGCCATATAGCCGGTGCGGAGCAGGCTGCCATCTTCGAGCAGATACGCGCTGAAGCCGGGTGTATAGGCGCTGTTCCATTCGTGAACCTTCCTACCGCATTTGTCGATGAGGTAAGTGTTTTGAGACATGTTCGGCGCCAGCAACACATAGCCATCCTCTGAAGCGGGTGCCTTGGAAAACAAACCAACGGTTTGTTGAGCCATTAGCTGGCCTGTAATGAATACGAATGCCAGGGTCAAAATGCGTTTCATTTTGGAGTTGTTTTACGTGTTATTAGTAACGTATATGCGCACTCCAAACTATTGACTTTGGCCAGCCAGACTATTGATTCGCGGCCAATCCATGAACTTTGCCGGTACTTAATTTTCTATGACAAAAGAGCTGCGGTAAATCATTGAAATCAAGCGGTTAACTCATTCATATGCCGATTTTAAAAAATCAGTAAATGGCACCTGCCTGCTCCAATATGATGCATATGCCGGGTTAGAAATTCAATCAGGCATCATGAAAAAAAGTGCCCGAAGAATGCTGCGGGCATAGAGCGAGATCAGCCTGCAGGCTTCTTAGCCCAAAGCCTCCTGATATAACCTGAAATTATCCTCATCAAAGCAGGCAAATATTACCTGCTCAATCACACCTGAACTTTCAAACGAGCGTACAGTAGTGAGTGCAGTCTGAGCAGCCAGGGCTTTGGGGAAATGATAAATGCCTGTGCTGATATTTGGGAAAGCCAGGCTGCGTAAGCCATACGACGCTGCCAGATTCAATGCATTTTTATAGCAAAGTCCCAGTAGGGTTTGCATGGCTTCGGGCCTGCCCACATCCCAAACCGGCCCTACTGTATGGATGACGTAGCGTGCAGGGAGCAGGCCCGCACGCGTAATGACGGCTTCACCTGTAGCACATCCACCCTGCTGTTCCCGAATCCGAATACAGTCTTCCAGAATGTCGGGGCCGCCTTTACGATGTATGGCCCCATCCACACCACCGCCACCCAGCAGCGAGCTATTGGCTGCATTGACAATTGCATCAACGGCCAGTTCGGTAATATCTGCCATTAGGACTTGCAGCTTCATCAGGCTGATTCGATACGGCTACTCAGGAATGCTTCCCAGCGGGCCAGTTGTTCCCCCTTCATCACACGCGGAAATTTAGCCATGCCACCATCCTTGCCTAAGAGCTTGAGATAATCATGAAACACCTGCAAAGGCAGCACTTCCACAAACACTTCTTTCAGGGCTGACTCCCGCTCCACCGCATAGTCATCATTGATTTGAGCCAGCGTTTCATCCAGGATGCGGCGTGCTTCCATGGCATCAGGCATATTGCCCTCGCAACCCAGAAACCAACGGTGTGCAAAACGGCCTTCATGTGCGAAGCCGGCAACTGTAAACTCACGCACTTCCACGTCAAGCTGCCGCTGAACGGTTTCGACAGCCTTAGTCATATTGTCCACGCTCATGTGCTCACCGCAGAGCGAGAGGAATTGTTTTGTGCGCCCGGCAATCACAAATTCATAGTTGGCAGCATTCGTGAATCGAATCACATCGCCGATGATATAGCGCCAGGCGCCGGCACAGGTGCTCAGCACCACAGCATAATCGCGACCATCTTTCACCTGATCAATCGTCAGGGCATTCCTGCTGGCCTTTTTCTTAGGCTCTCCGTTTTCATCAAAATTGACGCTGTCGAAAGGCACAAACTCAAAGAAGATGCCCGTATTCAGCACCAACTGAATATCCCGATCCGGCGCAGGCCGAAAACCAAAAGAACTTTCCGAGGCCATATAGGTTTCGGAGTAGGCAATAGGCCGGCCCAGAAGCTTATTAAAAGCATCCCGATAAGGCTCGAAGGCCACTCCGCCATGGATATAAATGGACAGGTTCGGCCAGATTTCATGGATATGATTCACCTTATGATAGGCGATGATGCGCTCCAACACAATCTGCACCCAGGCAGGCACACCACATACGGTGCCTACATCCCATTCCCGCGCCTTGCGCACAATGAGCTTGATGCGCGTCTCCCATTCTTTCGTCTTCGAAATTTTCTGCCCGGGCTTATACAGGAAGGAGCTCATCCAGCGGGGCATCGTCTTGGCACTGATGCCGCTCATATCGCCCTCATAATAGCTGCCGCGCTCAAACAATGAAGTGGTGCCACCCAGCATCAGAATCCCCTTCTCATAAGCCTTCTTCGGTACGTGAAAATTGGCCAGCGCACACATCTGCTTCCAGGCTACCTGCTTCGTGCTCTTCATCATGTCGCTCGTCACCGGGATATGCTTCGATGAAGACTCCGAGGTGCCCGAAGACAACGCAAAAAACTTCACCCGCCCAGGCCAGGTCACATTCTCCTCACCCTCCAGCAGGCGATGCCACCACTGGTCGTGCATCTGATTATAGGTATGCAACGGCACACGCTCCCGAAATGCCTGCATAAAATCCAGCTCCTGGCTCAGGATGCCCTCAAAATCGTAATGCTTCCCAAAAGCCGTGTACTGCGCCTTTTCCAACAGTCTCCTCAGGGTCTGCCGCTGGTAGGCAATAGGCGACGCATTCTGCGGGGAGAGCTTATGCGAAAGCCACAATGAGCGGGCAACAATATTTCCAACAATAGCAGTCATGAATAAAAATTCCGTTCTGAAAAAATGCCCCAAAGAGCGGGTGCAAAAATAACACACCCGCCCGCCGCCCTCACTGATACCCACATCATCCCAATCCTAAATCAATTCGTAAAAGATTTTTTTAAGTCAGCATTCATTCGCTCCCCATCATCCGTTGCGTCGCACATTGAGAGGCCTTTCAGTCTATTGAGCATTTCTCCGAAAGCCCCACCAATAAGCCATAAACCGCACACCAGCCCCAGCCCAAAACCCTCCGGCCCGAATCACCTTCATTTCACCCATGCCTGCCTGAGCACGAAGGCTACCTTTGCCCCGCAAACTTTTTTTCAACCCAATTTTTTCAATCCTCATGCAAGCCTGGAAAGATTATCAAAGCAAGAATCAGGATCGCTTCCTGAATGAACTGCTTGACCTGCTCCGCATTCCTTCAATTTCTGCCGACAGCCAGCATAAGTCCGATGTGGCCCGTTGCGCAGAAGCAGTCCGCGACTCACTGATGAAGGCCGGCGCCGACAAGGCCGAGATTGTACCCACCAGCGGACATCCCATTGTATATGCCGAAAAAATCGTGGATGCCAGCCGCCCCACCGTATTGGTATATGGCCACTACGATGTGCAGCCACCCGACCCACTTGAGCTATGGACCAGCGGCCCTTTCGAGCCGGTGATAAAGGATGGAAAAATATTCGCCCGTGGTGCCTGCGATGACAAGGGCCAGATGTTTATGCACGTCAAAGCCCTCGAAGTGATGGCTAAGACCGGCGAGATGCCCTGCAACATCAAGTTCATGATTGAAGGCGAAGAGGAAGTAGGCTCATCCAACCTCGGCAAATTCCTCTCAGACCATCGCGAACGCCTCAAAGCAGATATCGTCCTGGTGAGCGACACCTCTATGATCAGCATGGAGCATCCCAGCATCGAAAGCGGCCTGCGCGGCCTCGCCTATATGGAAGTGGAAGTGACTGGCCCCAACCGCGACCTCCACAGTGGCGTGTATGGCGGCGCTGTCCGGAACCCCATCAACGAACTCTGCCGCATGATTGCTTCCCTCCATGATGAGAACAATCACATCACCATCCCCGGCTTCTACGACAAGGTGAAGGCATTGACAGACGATGAGAAAAAAGCCATCAACAGTGCGCCTTTCAACCAAAAAGAATACAACGAAGAACTGGGCATTGGCCAGGAATGGGGCGAGAAGGGTTACAGCAATCTGGAACGCACCGGCACACGCCCGACTTTGGATGTAAACGGCATCTGGGGCGGCTACACCGGCGAAGGTGCCAAGACGGTATTGCCTTCCAAGGCTTCTGCCAAAATCTCCATGCGCCTCGTGCCCAACCAAAACAGCGAAGAGATTGCCGACATGTTCCGTAAGCACTTCGAAAGCATTGCCCCCAAAAGCGTGACGGTGAAAGTGACCGCACATCATGGCGGCGAGCCAGTGGTGACGCCCACCGATTCTTTGGCCTACAAAGCAGCAGCGAAAGCCATCACGACCACATTCGGCAAAGACCCCATCCCGACTCGGGGCGGCGGCTCAATTCCCATCGTGGCTTTGTTTGAAAGCATCCTCGGCCTCAAAACGGTATTGCTGGGCTTTGGCTTAGACAATGACAACATCCACTCGCCAAACGAGAAATATGATGTTGCCAACTACGAAAAAGGCATCGAGACCATCCCTTACTTCCACAAGTTTTTTGCGGAAATGAAGGCATAGACCTGACTGAATTTTCATGCGCTGCGCATCCATTCTTCTTACTGAGGCCTACCGGATGCGCAGCTTTTTTTATAGAAAGATGGGGCCAAACCACAGCAGGGCATCTAAAAGAAATCGGGGATAGAACCTGCAATGTTGGCCCTATCCCCGAAATAAAAATCTGATGCCGGTTAGTGAGTCCAGCCGCTACCGCCAAAGCGATATTTCAGCCCGACACTGCAAGGGAAATTAATCAGATTGAACGGTCCGTTTCGGCCCGATGCGCGGTTGTCCACCAGGTTGAGGTGATTGAATCTAGGAGCCACCTCCACATTAAAACCAAGGCGATCCAGGGCCCACCAATCCATGCCTGCCTGTACGCCTATCGAGTACCCTGCAGCAGGTTCATAATGATATTCTCCAACAAAGCGATACTCTTCGCCCACTTGTTCATCGTACTGACGATACACGGTCTGGCCATCATTTACGGTGAATATGGCGCCAATGCCGAGGCCATAATAAAAGGCGGCACTCAGTTCGCGCATCTTGTTGTAGATGGGGATGACGCCATTCACCTTCGCCTGCACCGTCCAAGAGCGGTCAGCATAGACGTAGCGTACGCCTGGCTGGCCCAGCACTGTCCCGTTGAGGCCATTCAAAGTGATGATGCCACGTGAAGACCATTCAGAAGCTGTATTGATTTCCAAGCCAAGCTGAAAGCGGTCGGTGTAGTTGTAATTACCCACGATGCCCCAGGTGTTGGGCAGGCTCTTTTCATCTGCAGAATAATCTGTTTCACCCCAGATGCGTGTAGTGGGTGCAATGCCGCCATTGATACCAATATTGAAGCGATAATCAGGCTGATTAGACCATTGGGCAAATACCGGAGTAGTGCTCATAGCCAATGCAGCAACAAGGAGTAAGCGTGTTGTCATCGTCCGTTTTTTCGGTGCCGAAAGATAGGCCATACTAAAGGCAAAATGCAAAACCGGAGTTGCGCCCTGCGGAAAAAATCATTTCGGCTCCATTTTCAACCGGCTCAGTAAGGTGAGGCTTAATGCACTTTAGTCAGTTTCACTTCCAGCCCGGGTTTCACCTGCATCAGGGCAGTAGTCAGGATGGTGTCGCCGGCTTGCAGGCCCTGAACAACTTGCACCCGATCGGGGGTACGGTCGCCAGTAATGACAGTTTGCAAGACCACTTTACCTGAGCGCAATAAGGCTACTTTTTTATCCCTTGTGGTGGGGATGATGCACTGGCTGGGCACGAGGATACTTTCATTCCTGCTGCCAAAGGGCACGATAACATGCGCAAAAGCGCCGGGTGACAATCGGCCATCTTCATTAGGCACAACGGCACGCACACGGAGTGTATGCGTAGCGGGGTCTGCGCCGGGGTCCATGGCGGTAATCGTACCGTGAAGCGTGTCCATCATGCCATCCACATAAAAGCGCAATTTCTCCTGAGTTTTCAGGTAGCTGCGGTATTGGTCCGGGATGGTAAAATCGAGCTTGAGGGAATGAGTTTGCTGCAATTCGGCAATAGCAGTCGTAGGGCTGATGATGGCACCTACGGAGATATTCCGTATGCCCACTGTGCCGTCAAAAGGAGCCAGGATGCGCAGGCGATCCAGATTGGCTTCAGCAACTTCAATATCTGCATTTACCGACTTGACATCTGTTTGCGTGGCTTCATAATCCTGACGACTAATGCCTCCGATATGCAGCAACTGCTCCTGACGCTGCTCTGTGTTTTGCTGAAGTGCACGCTGGGCCTTTAGCTTGGCAATCTGTGCTACGACATCGGCATCATTCAATTGAATCAGTAATTGCCCCTTGCGTACATGGCTGCCTTCATGAAAAAAGATGCCTGTCACACGGCCCGCAACTTCTGGATGAATTTCGATAGACTCATTGGCCAAAAGCTGCCCGGAAGCCGTGTACACTGGCGCAAAAGGCATCAGCTTCACTACATAGGCCTCGGCCATAACGGTACGTTGACGAGTTGCGCCTCCCTGCTGCGCGGCGGCATCATTATTTTTATTCTTGCAGGCACTCAGCATCAGCACCGTGGACAATCCCAAAAAAATCAACGAAGAAGAAGAGCGAAAAGTCATAGAGTCGGACTCGTTGTCGGTGTTAGCAATCAAAGCAGCAAAAGTACCCGCTGACCCACTAACAGATTGGCTCCGTAAATCGCGATTGCTTCGATTGCGGTATAGACGTAAGGCAATTTTCCTGGCCATATTGCTGAGTCTGGTTTTTTCCATACAGTTCATATTCCCGCAACACCTCCGCATAGCTTCGCTCTACAACAGCTATATCTTCCGGCCCTTTCAAAGCCTGCGTAGCCTCGTGCTGGGGCCTGTACCTTTTTCTGTGGGCGATGTGCTTTACCTCATTGGTCTGTTCACCGCATTGGCCATGCTCATTCGCTGGGGCTTCCTGCTTGTACACATCCGGACGATGGGGCATGATTTGGCCCATAGCTTCATCAATACCATCATTTCAATGGCATTGATTTATCTGCTTTTTTTCATCGGCTGGGGAGGCAATTATTACCGGCCAACCCTTTCAAAATTCTGGGGCCTCCCTACGAGCAATGAATCCCCTCGTTCGGTTATCTATTCTTGCGACAGCCTGCTGGTGGAGCGCCTCAATGCACTGGCTCCCGAGTATCACGGCCTTTCATTTCATGAAGCCAACCGGCGTGCCCGGCTTTATTACAACACGCTAACGGATGCCCGCACCAAACTGCACCGGATGAAGGCTAAGGCATCCCTCTATGGATATTTTATGCAGTACCTCGGTATCCAGGGCTACTACAACCCTTTCACTGGTGAAGCTCAGGTAAACAGCATGTTGCCAGAATATATGCTCCCCTTTGTCGTCTGTCATGAGATGGCACATCAAAGTGGCATTGCCGCAGAGGATGATGCCAACCTGCTTGCCTATGCTATTTGTACGGCTTCGCCGGATAAGGAATTTGCCTATTCCGGCTATTTCAATTTATGGCTGTATGCTCAGGGGCACCTCCGTTATCTGGATTCGGCTGATGCAAAAAATCTGATGGCAAGGCTCAACCCGCTTTCCCGAAATCAACTGGACACCTTAAGAAATATTCGTCGGGAATACCGCAGTTGGCTCTCAGATTTCAGCAGCGACATGTATGATCGTTACCTCCGTTGGCACGACCAGAAAAAGGGGATTGAGAGCTATGGAAATGTTGTCTTCTCAGCCTGGGCATTGGAGCAACAGCGGGAAAAAGGAACGCTCCACCTGAAGATTCCTTAGAAGATTTTGCCGGTCTGATCGGCTTGAAGAATCGAAGACCTGCCTTCATTAAAAACGTTCGGGGCCACCTTGCACAGGCGGCCCCGAACAAACCTAGTCTCGACTATTTCTTCGAAGACTCTTCTTTGATGGCCTTTGGCTTAGGCAGCACCGTGAAGTTGATTTTCTCTTCGCCTTCTTTATGCTCTGCCAGCACGACATTTCCTTCCTTGATGTTGTGCTTCAAGATTTCTTCTGCCAATGGGTCTTCCAGATATTTCTGGATTGCCCGGTGCAATGGGCGGGCACCGAACTCAGCATCGTAACCTTTCGTGGCTAAAAACTGGCGGGCACTTTCACTCAGGTCGAGGCTAAAGCCTAAAGCATTGAGGCGCTTCATCACATCCTTCATCACGATGTCAATGATCTTGTTGATGTGCTCCTGAGCAAGGCTGTTGAAGATGACGACATCATCAATACGGTTCAGAAATTCGGGTGAGAAAGTGCGTTTGAGTGCCTTCTCAATCACCGAACGGCTATTATCCTGCGAAGCTGCCTGACGGGCGCCTGTGGCAAAGCCAACACCTTCACCAAAGTCTTTCAACTGGCGGACGCCAATGTTGGAAGTCATGATGATGAGTGTGTTTTTGAAATCCACTTTCCGGCCCAGGCCATCCGTGAGCTGTCCATCATCCAGCACCTGCAGCAGGATATTGAAAATATCCGGGTGTGCCTTTTCTATTTCGTCGAGCAACACCACTGAATAAGGCTTGCGGCGCACCTTTTCGGTAAGCTGACCACCTTCTTCATAACCCACATAACCCGGAGGTGCACCTATGAGTCGGCTCACCGAAAACTTCTCCATGTATTCGCTCATATCAATGCGAATCAGTGCGGCATCAGAGTCGAACATATACCGGGCCAATGCACGAGCCAGCTCCGTCTTGCCCACGCCTGTTGGCCCGAGGAAGATGAATGAGCCTATGGGCTTGCGGGGGTCTTTCAGGCCAACCCGGTTGCGCTGTATGGCACGAACAACTTTTTGTATCGCTTCGTCCTGACCCACCACAGCGCCTTTCAGGTCTTCGTCCATCCGGCGCAGCTTGTCCGTTTCGGCCTCCACCATTCGGCGGACTGGGATGCCTGTCATCATAGAAATCACTTCGGCGATGTCATCTTCCGTGATGGGATAACGCTTATTGCGGGCTTCTTCTTCCCAGTCATGCTTAGCCTTCTCCAGATCTTCTCCGAGGTGTTTCTCTCTGTCGCGCAGGGCAGCGGCTTCTTCAAAGCGTTGGCTCTTCACCACCTTATTTTTCTCTGCCTTGATGTCCTCAATTTTCTTCTCGAGGTCCAGGATATTTTGTGGAACGTTGATGTTTTTGAGGTGCACGCGTGCCCCTACTTCGTCCATCACGTCAATGGCTTTATCCGGCAGCAGCCGGTCGGTCATATAGCGGTCGGAGAGCTTCACAGCGCTGATGATTGACTCATCATCATAAGCCACATTGTGGAATTCTTCGTACTTGCTGCGGATATTATTGAGGATGGCGATTGTCTCGTCCACAGAAGGAGGTTCCACTAATACCTTTTGAAAACGGCGATCCAGCGCGCCATCCTTTTCGATATACATCCGGTATTCATCCAGTGTGGAAGCGCCGATGCATTGCAGGTCGCCGCGGGCGAGAGCAGGTTTGAAAATATTGGAAGCATCCAGCGAGCCGGAAGCGCCACCAGCACCAACGATTGTGTGGATTTCATCAATGAACAGAATCACATCCCGGTTCTTCTCCAATTCGTTCATGATGGCCTTCATGCGCTCTTCAAACTGGCCACG
>CAYRJR010000013.1:24673-27953 GCA_964424655.1 uncultured Chitinophagaceae bacterium | reverse complement strand
CTGATAGCAAACAAGGCTGCCGTTAAAATATTTGGAGGCGCCGGCAACCTGGGTGATGCGATGGCCAATGTAGCCACCCGTACAGCTTTCAGCCAGCCCCAGCATGATATTTTTATCAAGCAAGGCTTTCCCTAAAATAGCCTCTAAGCTTTCGTCTTCGAGGCTGAGTGTGATGTTTTCTAATCGCTGAGCAATCGCAGATTGTGTCTGAGATAAATCAGCGAAAAGTTGTTCTTCATCCTGAGATTTTCCAGTCAGACGAAGCCGTAACATGCCCGATTGAGGCAGGTATGCCAGATGAATATTTTGGGGCATTGACGCTTCGATATCCCGGATACGTTCTGCCACGAAGCTTTCGCCTTCACCGGCTGTAATGATGTTGCGGTAACCAATGTGCTCGCCACTACCCAGCTTTTTCAGGCGGGGCAACACTTCGGCTTCCATCAGGTATTTCATCTCATAGGGAACCCCCGGCATAGACACGATAAACTTTTCTTCTTTCGAAAACCACATGCCTGGCGCAGTACCTCGTTTATTAAAGAGCACCTCACAGCAATCCGGAACCCATGCCTGACGCAGGTTTGTTTCCAATATGGGACGGTTGTTACGCGTGAAAATCTCTTTCACATGAGCCATCACGGCTTCATCAGGAACCAATTTCCCTCCGAAATATTCTGCCAGAACTGGCTTGGTGATGTCGTCGGAAGTAGGGCCAAGTCCACCGGTAAGCAGCAATAGATCATTGCGTGGCAGCTCTTCGTCTAAGGCAGTTCGTATGGCTGATGCAGCATCTGCAACAGCTATGCGACGAATGATTTCAATACCGAGCTTGTTGAGTTCTGTGGCTATCCAGGCGGAATTTGTATCAATTACCTGTCCGATAAGTAGCTCATCGCCGATTGTAATGATGCTTGCTTTTTGAATCACGTTTTGAGTATTCCTTTTGAATGTGATTGGAGCATGAGGTGGCAGCTTATTCAAAAAACCCCCTGAGTCGTTTCTTTAACTCTTCATGCATGCCTACCTTTTTTCTGGCTATTGGGTCGTAGAAAACTAAAGTGGTCATGCCCATATTGAGTAACTCGCCGGCTTCATTGAACAACTCAGAATGGAACTGGATTTTTGACCCTACAGGTAGTTCTCTGAGTGAGGTGCGCACGGTAATCAGGTCATCATACAAGGCGGGGCGAAGATATTTTGCCTGAAGCTCTACGACCGGCATGTGGATGCCCATTTCTTCCAGCTCCCGATAGCTGAAACCCAATTGTCGAATCGCTTCGGCACGGCCTACCTCATAATACAAGGCATAATGCCCATAATAGAGAAATCCCATCTGGTCGGTCTCCCCATACCGTACTCTGATTTTTGTTTCGGAGCTGTACATAACGGCCAAAAGTAGGTACTGCGTTTACCTCGCTGCCGGTTTCCCGGCACGGGCTTATTACGTACATTCCATTACCGATAATTTTGGCGGGATTGATTTATGCAAGCGGCAACGCAACAACCACTGGACAGCAAGGAGGAGCAGGAAAAACGACTTATCCTTCGGGAATATCGCGCCCTGCTCAGGGCACTCAAGCAAAAGATTAAAAAAGGTGACCGCAGTATGCTGCGTCGTGCGTTTGAGCTGGCTGCAGACGCGCATAAAGAAACGAGACGTAAGAGTGGTGAGCCTTATATCCTACACCCGCTGGCTGTAGCCCAGATTGTGGTTGATGAAATTGGCCTGGGGGTCACTAGTGCTGTCTGTGCCTTACTGCACGACGTCGTAGAAGATACTGAGTTCACCCTGGAAGACATTGAGCATGGCTTCGGCGAGCAATGTGCCCGCATCATTGATGGCCTTACCAAAATCAGCAATGTGGTGGACCTGAAAGCCAACACGACTATTCAGGCTGAAAACTTCCGAAAGATCTTACTCACATTGGTTGATGATCCCCGCGTCATCTTAATCAAGCTGGCCGACCGCTTGCACAACATGCGTACCATGGACAGTATGAGCCGTGACAAGCAGCTTAAGATTTCCAGCGAAACCACCTATATCTACTCGCCATTGGCGCATCGTCTGGGTCTTTATGAAATCAAGAGCGAACTGGAAGACCTGGCCTTGAAATACACCCAGCCAGAGGTGTATATGGAAATCAGCCGGGGGCTGAAAGAGACAAAACGCGACCGTACCCGTTACATCAACGAATTTATCAAGCCGCTGAAGGAAGAATTGGAGCAGGCAGGTTTTGATTTTGAAATTCATGGTCGCCCTAAGGCTATTCATTCTATTTGGGAAAAGATGCGCACCAAGCATGTAAGCTTCGAAGAGGTGTACGACATCTTCGCCATACGCATCATTCTCAATTCGCCGTTGGAGCAGGAGAAGTCGGATTGCTGGAAGGTGTATTCCATTATCACCAACTTCTACAGGCCTTCCACAGAGCGCTTGCGCGACTGGATTTCGGTGCCCAAGGGCAATGGCTACGAAGCATTGCACACTACCGTGATGGGGCCAGGAGGGCGTTGGGTTGAAGTGCAAATTCGCAGCCAGCGCATGAATGAAATAGCGGAAAAAGGCCTGGCTGCACACTGGAAGTACAAGGAAGGCGCCACCGGGCCACAAGCAGCACAGGAAAGTAAACTCGACCATTTCCTGCGTCATATCCGCGAGATTTTATCCAACCCCGATACAGATACACTCGATTTCCTTTCGGATTTCAAGCTGGAAGTTTTCACTGAAGAAATCTATCTGTACACGCCAAAGGGTGAGCTGCGCGTGTTGCCGAAAGGCGCTACAGCGTTGGATTTCGCTTTCGATGTTCACTCCCAACTTGGTGCCCGTTGCATTGGCGCGAAAGTGAATCACAAGTTGGTGCCACTGAGCTACGAACTAAAAAGCGGCGACCAGGTAGAGATTATTACTTCAGCCAAGCAGCACCCGAATGAAGACTGGCTGAGCTTCGTCACCACAGGCAAGGCTAAGAGCCGTATCAAGTATTATCTCAAAGAGGAAAAACGCATAATCGGTGAAGAGGGCAAAGCGATGCTACAGCGCAAGCTCTCACATCTGGGTGTAGAGCTGACTCCAACCAATATCAATGAGCTGTGCATTTTTTTCAAAATGCAATCCATGCTCGACCTGTATTATGGTGTCGCTGTGGGTGCGATAGAAATCCGGGATTTGAAAGAGCATTTCGAGGTTGTGGGAAACAGACTCCAGCGTCGTTCAAAGGAAATCAAACCCGAATTGAAGCCAGTTGAGGATGCGGCAAAGCCAGGCATAAAACCCAGT
>CAYRJR010000013.1:0-24663 GCA_964424655.1 uncultured Chitinophagaceae bacterium | reverse complement strand
ATCTTCGGCGAAAGCTCTGATAAGATTCAAAATTCGATTGCGAAATCCTGACAGCCTATCCCCGGCGATGATGTGTTTGGCTATGTCACCACCGGTGAAGGCCTGAAAATCCACCGGACTGATTGCCCAAATGCAGCACAACTATTAGCCAATTTTGCCCATCGGATCGTGCGTACAAAATGGGCAGTCAATAAGGAGCTGGCGTTCCTAAGTGGCCTGCGCATTACTGGCCTGGATGATGTCGGCGTGGTGCAGAAAATCACCAGCATCATCTCTGGCGAGCTTCAGATGAACATGCGTTCTCTGAGTATTGATTCTAAGGACGGCATCTTTGAAGGCACCATTAAAGTCTTTGTACACGACCGGAACGAGCTGGATGTATTGAGCCATAAACTCACCGGGCTGGATGGTGTGACGAAAGTCGAACGCTTAGAGTCAATAGAGGATTAAATGGATTTTAAAATCTGAATTCCAATTCATTCCTGGATAAGATTCTTTCTGCGCCAGCGTTGGGCAAGCCGACTGACAATACTTTTGCGGCCCTATCCATTCCCTACCCAATGAGCCAACCTCTTGCATGTTCATTTGGGTAATATCCTTAAATCTTTTCCCTCCCATGAGCCTCTTTTCCGATTATTCTTTTGCCGGCCAGCGTGCCGTAGTTCGGGTTGATTTCAATGTGCCCATCAAAAAAGGCCAAATCAGCGATGATACACGCATCCGTGCCGCCCTGCCTACTATTCAGAAGATTTTGGATGATGGTGGCTGCCTCGTGCTGATGAGCCATCTGGGCCGACCGCATAAAGAGATAGCAAAGAAGCCTGAGCTGACGCTTGCTGATTTCAGCCTGCGTCCTGTGGCCGAAAGACTCTCAGAATTGATTAATCGTCCGGTACTTTTTGCAGAAGATGCTGGTAGCCGGAGTGCGATGACTCAGGCTCAGTCGCTCAAGATGGGCGAAGTATTACTCTTAGAAAACCTACGCTACTACAAGGAGGAAGAAAAGGGCGATAGTGAATTTGCACAACGCCTGTCCCGTCTTGCGGACGTGTATGTCAATGACGCATTCGGAACAGCGCACAGAGCACATGCTTCCACAGCCATTATTGCTGATTTTTTTGCACCGGGCAGGAAGATGTTTGGCCTGCTCATGGAGGCAGAGCTTAATGCAGCCCGTCAGATTATCAGCAATCCCGCCAGGCCCTTCACGGCAATTATTGGCGGCGCGAAAGTGAGTGATAAGATTCTCATCATCGAAAACCTCTTGGATAAGGCTACTGATATCATCATCGGCGGTGGCATGGCCTACACGTTTTGGAAGGCTCAGGGCTGCAGCATCGGTAATTCACTTTGTGAAGATGACCGGCTGGATACTGCTCGCGAACTGATGAAAAAGGCAAAGGAAAAATCTTGCAACCTGCATCTGCCTGCAGACTCCATCATTGCAGACAAGTTTGCCCCCGATGCACAAACTTCCTCCGCGCAAAACCATGATATCCCGCAAGGCTGGATGGGACTGGATGTGGGCAGCATGGCTTGCGAGCTATTCAGTAAAGTGATTCGCGAAAGCAAGACCATTTTGTGGAATGGCCCGATGGGCGTTTTTGAAATGGAAAAATTTCAACACGGCACCCGATGTATTGCAGATGCCGTGGCTGATGCTACTGCTGATGGTGCATTCTCACTGGTAGGCGGAGGCGACAGCGTGGCAGCGGTCAATAAGTTTGGCTATGCAAAGCGAGTGAGCTATGTGAGTACGGGCGGAGGTGCTTTGCTGGAATTATTTGAAGGCAGGAAATTACCCGGTGTTGCAGCTATCGAAGGCTGAAAGTCTTAGAAAACGTAACGGCCATCGGGGCTATACATAACCGGCATCAGGCGATGATGCCTCTCGAAATAATCGTATTCGCTTTTCAGGTTCACCCAGAAGCGCTGTTTGGTGGTATCGCTCGCATATTGTGTCCCTAAAAAATCAAGCCCCTTCCTGTCGAAGCGAATGGGGTAGATATGTACGGGCACATAAGTTTCCCCTGAGAGTCTTGCATTCAGGCAAAGTGTGTATAACTCCATAATCACTGGGTCGGTCATGGGTAGGCAGCCGACAGTCACGCAACCACCATGGATGTAGATATCACCGCCCGGTTTTGCTTTGTTACCATGTATCTGGTCGGCATAGTTGGGATAGTTCAATAAGAGCGAGAGATAGAAATCGCTTTTGGGGTTGTAATCATCAATGAAGTAGAATCCTTCCGGCACCATTCGATCACCTTCCCAGCGTTTCGGCCCCAGCGAACCAGACAAGGCGCAGACACGATAATTCTTTACCAGAACATACTCGCTGCTGTCATCGTTGCGCGCCCATAATTCACACTCATTAGTTGCCTTGAAAAAGCGTAGATAGATATGGTCAGAAGGGTAGTTGAGATGCTTCTCTTCAAATATTTTCCTGAGCGTATCATTATACTTTGCCCAAGATTGCGACACCCGGCTAAAGGAAAATTGGAAGTTGCGGAAGGTGCTCATTTCATCCTGAGCATGCGCAGTGGCTGCGCCCAATAACATCAATAGGACGCAGGCCCTGAACAGAAATCGAAACATCGTAGAATTTGGCAGAATGCGACAAAGGTAGCCGCAGCACTGCTCAAATTTCCTTAAAAACAATTGCCGGAATTGATTTAGAAAATAGGGGTGAATGAGGTTGATTCAGGACGAACCTTTCAAAAAAATTCCTTTGTTAGCGCGGTAAAAAAAAATTGAGGCTGTTCCTTGGGAACAGCCTCAGGGATTGAACAATATCGCAGGGATTTACTGAACAATAAGTCGGGCAATTTGCGCAGCCAGTGAGCCACTGCCATGTATGAAATACACACCTGGAGCCAGATCTTTCAAGTCGAGAATCATGCTGCCAGCTCTGGCTTGAACCAAAGCCGTAGTCCGTACTACCTGACCATTCATGCTGACGATGCTGAAGCGGATATCCTGCTCTTGGGTGGCATTCCAGCTCAGGGTAACCTGGCCATGAGCAGGCACCGGACTAACATGCAGGAATTCGTGCCCCAGGTTGGTGGTTGTTACACCCAGGGTACGTGGAGCAATAGTGAGTTTCGTGTCGTCCTGATTAAAGTCAATATTGCCTTTTGATGGGTAGGTAGCGTTAATTACGAGTGGCGTAACCGGCATGGTTGAGTAGTTGATCTTCTCGGGCCAAATGCTGTAAGGGCCAAGTGGCAGATTATTGAAACCATAGTTGCCACTGGCATCTGTGAGGGTCGTCTGGATGACCCGCATATGGGCATCCCGAAGGAATACCAACAGATTAGTAACAGCGCCAGAGTTGCTTCCTTTATTGGCTCCTAAAGCCACATTCCCACCGATGAATCCGGGGCCAGAAGAGGCTGTGCCCTGAAGTACGTAAACGTAATTGTTGAGGCTGGAAAGCCCTACGTGATTTATCTGACGTGCCGTATTCCAATACACACTGGAATCAGCATAAGTGGGAATCAGCCCGGAACCTGTTAGAGAACCACCTTGTGGTACTGCTTTCACCCGATAATATCCGGCCACTTTATTGCCGAATGCATAGTAAGGGGCCGGCGTGCTACCGGTAGTTACCGAATCCACGGCACTCAGGATATTCGTTGCGGTGTCAAGCTTGATGAGGTAAACCTTGAAGTAGCGAAGTCCATTGCTGGTATCGTAAATCACGTTGCCGGAAATGATGTTGGCAGGGGTTGGAACGCTGGCAATGTTCACCGTTTTGATTATCGAATCCCGGCAGGTGGTCGTTGAAAGAGAGTCGTTCCATTTCATCACTAGTTTCACTGAATAGATGCCCGTTGACGAGTAGGTATGAGGCGGAATGTTATATCCGCTAGTGCCAGTGCCGTCGCCGAAAGACCAGTTTGAAGAAGTGAAATAAGCACCCGAAGCCACACTGGAAGAATTGGAGAAGCTGACCACATTTGTACTGACTGAAGTGCTGAAATTGGCGCTGAGCAGACTGCAATTCAATGGTGGCGGTGGGAAATACACTACGATACTCATTGTGTTGGTATCGCTACAGCCTGGAGCAGTCGAGATGAGCGTTACATTATAGGTGCCGGTAGAAGAATAAGTATGACTGGCCGGTGTACCCGTACCATTAGTGCCATCGCCATAATACCAGGTATAGCTAATTCCCGATGTGGCAGCCGGATTGGTCGCTGTGAAGGTCCTGTTGCCTCCAGTCCCGCTTACAGAGATGGTAGCACCACAAGGCGGGTAAGCAACGGTTACAGTAATCGCAGAACTGTCGCGGCAAATCACACTGCTGCTACTGGAATCCACACTACGAACAATCAACCAAACCGTATAGCTGCCTGGTGAGGAGTAGTTATGCGAAGGCAGGCTGGTGCCCACTCCATACGAAGTGGAAGAACCATCGCCATAATTCAGGTAATAGTCTTTAATCTGCCCTGAAAAAGGGAGCCCATAGCCGGAACTGTTGGTGAAGTTTACATGCAGCAGGTTGTTTCCGGTAGGAACCTGTGAATAGGAAAACGATGATGTACAAATCGCTTGCGAGGTAAGCGCAAGACCAAGCAGACTACAAAGGAGTAAAAGCCTCTTCATGGAAAATGATTGGTTGGTGGTTTAGTCATCCCTGACGTATGACCTGCTGGAAATGTTAGGATTTTAGCAAAAAATTACCCCTGCAATATAGGCATTGCAGGGGTTGATGAAATGAAGATTTGCCGCAGCAGGATTAAAGATTTCCCCGCTTGGCTTGCTCGCGTTCGATGCTTTCAAACAGGGCCTTGAAGTTGCCAGCCCCAAAGCTCTTAGCCCCCTTCCGCTGGATGATTTCAAAAAACAGAGTAGGGCGGTCTTCCACAGGCTTGGTGAAAATCTGAAGCAGATAGCCTTCTTCGTCCCGATCCACTAAGATGCCTAAGTCCTGAAGCGGTTTGATTTCCTCATCAATCTTGCCCACGCGGGTCAGCAGTTCTTCATAATAAGCGTTTGGCGGCGCAGATAGGAATTCCACACCTCTTGCTTTCAGTTCGGTTACAGTCTTGACGATATCATGTGTCGCTACGGCAATATGCTGCACACCTTCCCCTTCATAGAAGTCGAGGTATTCTTCAATCTGGCTCTTCTTCTTGCCTTCCGCAGGTTCATTAATGGGAAACTTCACATAGCCGTTCCCATTGCTCATCACCTTACTCATCAGCGCTGAGTATTCCGTGTTTATTTGCTTATCGTCGAAGCTCAGGATGTTGGCAAAGCCCATCACATCTTCATACCATTTCACAGTTTCATTCATTCGGTTCCAGCCCACATTACCTACGCAGTGGTCAATGTAGAGCAGGCCAGTGTCTTTGGGTTGAAAATCGCTGCTTACCGCTTCGAAGCCGGGCATAAACGCACCCTGGTAACCCTTACGCTCTACGAAAAGATGCACCGTCTCGCCATACGTGTAAATGCCAGAGATGACCACCTTACCGTCTTTGTCTTCGAGTGTCTTGGGTTCCAGATAGGGCTTGCCGCCTCGGCTGGTCGTTTCGTTGAAAGATTTCGTGGCATCATCCACCCATAATGCCAGGATTTTCACGCCATCGCCATGCTTGCGGATATGCTCTGAAATTGGGGAATTGCTGTTTAGCGGGGTGGTGAGCACCAGGCGGAGTTTCCCTTGTTGCACTACGTAACTCACCCTGTCACGCACGCCGGTTTCCGGCCCTGCATAGGCCACATTTTGAAAGCCAAAAGCAGCCTTGTAGAAATAGGCAGCCTGCTTGGCATTGCCCACATACAGTTCTATATGGTCGGTACCATTTATGGGCAAAAAGTCAGTCGCTTTGCGGGCTTCCAGCTCGCGGGCTATGGTTGCTTCCATGATATTTCGGTTTAGTCTGCGAAGGTAACGCATTGCGCTGCCTTGCCTTCGAAACCAGGGAAGCATTGCCCGCAGTTGATTTTATGTTTGCCGGCTTTTGGTTCGCTCCCCATCATCCGTTGCGTCGCACACTGAGGGGTTCGTCAGTCTGTTTGGCTTTTCGCGTGAGGTGTGTTTTAGGCTGATTCAGGGCAAGCGCAATGCATCTCCAAGTCTTAGCCACAGCCTTCCAGGCAAAGCGGAGCAGCGAAATCCTGCCGAAGTGTGCGACGCAACGGATGCCCAATAGTGAAATCCTGCCGACTCAAAAATTGTCCCAATAACAGCGCATCAGCACAGGAGTAATGCAAGAGGCTGCCGCATGGGAAGCAGCCTCAAGACAGGCCTGAAAACAGAATGTGCTATTCTATCCAGCTATGCATATACTGGCCGTCTTCTATGTCCAGCGCGTGCTGGGTTAGCTTCAGCGGGTGGAAGGTATCCACCATTACGGCAAGCTCTTTTGTGTTTGTGGCACCAATGCTCTTCTCCACTGCACCCGGCTGAGGCCCGTGCGGGATACCGGCAGGGTGCAGGGTGACCATGCCACGCTCTACATGCTTGCGACTCATGAATTCGCCATCCACATAATAAATCAACTCATCTGAGTCAATATTGCTGTGGTTGTAGGGGGCAGGGATAGACAGCGGATGATAGTCGTAGAGGCGCGGAACAAACGAGCAAATCACGAAGTTGTGGCCTTCAAACTGCTGGTGGATGGGCGGTGGCAGATGCACCCGGCCTGTGATTGGCTCAAAGTCGTGGATGGATGTGATGAATGGGTAATCGCAACCGTCCCAGCCGGCCACATCAAATGGATGGTGCTCGTACCAGATTTTGTAGAGCAGGTTTTGCTTTTTCACGTTAATCAGAAACTCGCCTTTACGGTCTATCGTTTCCAGGTCCTGAGGCTTACGGATGTCGCGCTCGCAGTAAGGTGCATGCTCCATGAGCTGGCCTGTGGTGGTGAGGTAGCGGCGTGGGAACCGGACGGGCCCGAAGCCCTCCACGATAAAGAGTCTGTTTTCAGCCGTGTCGAATTCGATGGCGTAAATCGTGCCTCTGGGCAGCACGATATAATCACCGTAGCTGAAGGGTAGCTGACCATACTGAGTGCGCACCCGTCCTGAACCTTCATGCACAAAAATCACTTCATCGGCATCTGCATTTTTATAAAAGATATCCTCGCCCAGACCTGCCTGTGGCGCTGCAAACGACAATTGGCAGTCGTTATTGAAGAGGAAGATCTTCCGGCTTTCCAGGTATTCGGCTGCTGGCTTAGTCTTGAAGCCCATGAAGCTGCGATTGCGTAGCAGATTATCTGTTGCTGCCTTTGGCGACAGGTCTATCGGCTCTTCGCTGCGGATGACGGATGTGGGTGGATGCAGGTGATAGAGGAGGCAGTATTCTGTGGAGAAGCCTTCGGTGGAGAATAGTTGCTCGGCATATAGGCTCCCATCTGGCTTGCGGAATTGCGTGTGCCTTTTGTGTGGAATCTTTCCTAAGCTGAAATAATGCGGCATGGTGCTGCTTCGTTTTTTTTACCAGCCTTGCGGCTGAATGAAGAAATGACTTTGTGTGGCAGAAACAGCTTTCTGCCCACCCTTTGCATATAAAAATCATGCAGCGGGCCGGGCAAATTTAGGTGGCTCAAATCCAGTAAAAGATGAGCATCATCAGGAGCCCAATGAGCAGGCCCAGCACGAATCCTGAAATTTTGATTCTGCCTGCATAGTGTTCTATTGCTTTGTGCAGCGGTTCTTCTATCTGCTCTGGTGGCATGGCGGCAATATGTGCGCCAATGCTTTGTTCCAGTTCCGCAGTTGAGCCGATGCCCTGGGCAAATCTTCCGGCAACTTCGGGCAGCAGCGAGGCAATTTCTTCTGTCAGGGCTGTCTTGATAGTTTGCAGGATTTCATCGGATAGAAACATGGCCAATGCAGGCATTTTCTCACTGAGCCTTTGCCTGAGGAAGACATCAATATGCGCTTCGATGCCGGGTAATACGGCGGCGATTGCTTCGGGCCGGTTTAGCCTTTCGCCGAGCTTTTCCAGGGGGATGAGTTGCGCGATTTGTTTTGCCAGGTTCGCCATCAGGGCCTGGCGTTGTGCCGGGAACAGACCCTGAATCTTCAGTCCAAACAAATGAATGGGTTTGCTCGGCTTGAAGATGAAGAAAATGAGGCTTGCAGCCGTGAGCCAGCCCGCCAGTGCAGTACTCAGAGGCAGGATGAATAGTTGGTAGATACTCATAGGAAAGGCCGGCAAAGTTGCATCCAGAAGTTGAGCTGCAAATCTGCCGGCCTGATTAAGTAAAGCATATTGCCTTATTATTTCTCTTGCTTGCTGCTTTGTGGGCTGAGGAGCTTGAAGTATGAAGCTTTAAAACGGCCATTCACGATGTCGCCTTGTACTTCGGCCTTGCGCACGGCCACGCAGAATCCATTTTCATCGTGCGGGTGCCCATATTCCTTAATGGAGACTCCATCTACGAAATAGGCTTTGCCATTGATGCGCACGGCCAGGTCGCAGGTTTTGCCTTCCATATCAAAATTGCATTCGCCGCAGGAGGTTTCGACGGTCATGAGTTTTTTGTTTGGGTCGGGCTTAGGCGTGCCAGTGGATGCTACCTGGGCAAATCCGAAGGTGGGTAGGATTGCAAAGAGCGCTACTAATACGAATGATTTCATGAAAGAAAATTTTTGGAACTGCAAAGCTACCGGTGGCTTGTGCCTCAGAGCCTGATATGCCTCATCGAAAAAACTGACCAGGAATCACGTAAGTCTATTGTGTCAGAAGACCGAAAAAGAAATTTCTGTTTTGCCGATAGCGATTCAAAAACAGATGAAAACGGCAGCCATCAAACTCCTCAAGGCTTCGCTGGGCAGCGTCTGAGCGGTCATTAATTGTTTGGACATATCAGGATCTATCTCTGCAAAAGCATGACGTTGTGAGGGTGTTATCTGTGCTATCAAGCACTCAGAATCCGTACGCTTTATGGCTCGTTTTTCAGGCAAATCAGGCGACGATTGCTTCTTCTACGAAGTACATATCAATCATTCCTTTGTTTTTGGCTTTTATTTTTCCCCGGTGAAGGCAGACGAATTTGTCTTTCACGATTTCATAGGTGTTCCCGCTAATGTTCACTTTGCCGGTTTCGCCGGATGATTCCATACGAGAGGCTATATTGACTGTATCGCCCCAGATGTCGTAAGCAAATTTTTTGGTGCCCACGATTCCTGCGACCACACTTCCGGTATTGCAGCCGATTCTGATTTCGAAATAGGGCTGGCCTGATGCCATGCGCTTGTTTTTTTCAGTCAAAGTGAAATCACGTATTTCAAGCGCGGCTTTGATGGTTTCTTCGGCATGTACGCAATCATCCTCGTGCAAGCCTCCGGCGCACATATAGCTGTCACCGATGGTTTTTATTTTCTCGATGTGCCGACTGGAAATAATATTGTCGAAGGCGCTGTAATAAAAGTGAATTTCATTAACCAGTTCCTGAGGACTCAACTTTTCACTGAGTGCTGTGAAGTTTTCAAAATCGGTGAATAGAACAGTAACTCCGTCAATATTCTTTGCTTTGGCTGTGCCGGTAGCTTTTAGTTCTTCAGCGGTTTCAAGCGGCAGGATATTCAGGAGCAAAGCATCACTTTGCTGCTTCCCTTTCCTGATTTTGTTGCGCTGGAAGAAGACCACACCCGCGAACAGCAACATAATGGCAAAGCCGCCTACAAAAGCATTGCGGATAAATTTTTGCATATCCCGGTCTTTATTCAGCAGCACTATCTGGTGGTCTTTACGTTCCGTTTCGTATCGGATATTCATTTCGGCGAATTGCCGCTTATTTTCCTCACTAAACAGGGTGTCATTAAGTTGAGCATACAACACTTGCGTTCCATATGCCTTTTTGAAGTTGCCCATTTCGGCATACAACTGGGCCAGGGTATGGTAGGCTTCTTTCAGGTACGACTTATCATCGCCTGCTTTCGCAAGAACGAGGCAACTGTCTAAGTAGCGGATAGCAATCGGATATTGGCCCAGCGTTTTATATACCAGACCTATGTTGTGATACCGGGCAGCCATCCCGCGCGTATCCTCTAATTTTTTGGTCAATGCCAGAGATCGTAGTAGGAATTCTAGTGCTTTTTGAGGCTCTGATTTCTTCTCATAAATCATGGCGATATTATTGAGCGCATCGGCAATGCCCTGCTCGTTGCCTATTGCCTCCATGGTTTGCAATGCCTGCTGAAAATGCTCTAGTGCCTGGTCATAGTCGGCTTGAGCGAAATAAACAGAACCAATGTTCGTCATGCACACGCCGGCTGAATATTTGTCGCCTGTGGCTACGCACAGGTCCAGCGATTTTTTGCCGTAATCCAGAGCCTTATCGTACATGCCCTGGTCATTGTAGGCCATGCCAAGATATTGAAGACAGAGCAGGGCCCTTGATGGATCCTGATTCCTTTCGAAGATGTTTAGCGCGCGAAACAAGTTGCCGATTGCCGTATCATAGGCTCCTGCATTGTATTTCAGGATGCCAATCCGGTACATGCATTTTGCAGAAAGGGTATCGTTGTTCATCGCCTGCGACAGCTCCAGCGCGGCGTTGAAGTAGTTAATGGCAGAATCGGGCAACGAACTGAAATAGTATGAGCCGATGAGGTAATTTATTTCTATCCGTGCTGCAGGTAATGCGCCGACTAAGGCAGTTCTCAAAGAATCTGTCTCACTCTTTTGCGCGTAGGCAGGCTGAATACTGAGCAGGAAAAGCAGTATTGCCTCTGTCGTTTTTAAAAAAAAATTCAAAGAACGCTTTCTCACATCAGTTGAATTATTTTAATTAGGCGATAAATCTAATTAAACAAAACGCCTATTCACACCTTAAAATCATGGCAAAAGGAATTATCGTTTCGACGCCCCGACCCACAAAACCCAAGGGCCAAATATTGATCGTGCTCTTCGATGGCTCCAATACCGAACGCAGCGGACACTGGCTGGGATTTGAAAATAAAACAGGCCATGAACTGGCAGTAAACGACACGGTACTCTGTTCCCTTACCGCGCCACTGCTCTGCGATGTAACCGGAACTTTCGAAGCGTCTCGGGGAACGGTAACACAGGCCTTTGTGCCGAATGTCGGAGGCAGAGTGAAACTTTCGCAAGTGGAGCAGAATGAGTTTGGCGTACAGGTGAATGATGAGGTGATTTTTGATTACCTGCCCGATGCCGATGGAAATTATCCCCCGTCTGATCCAGTCAACACAACGGGCGGCCTCATCGAGGTGATTCTAACTTCTGGCGGTAGTCCTTCTACTGATGGCCGGTGCATATTTGTCAAAGCACTATGAGGCATGGCGCTTCAATATGCTTGGGCGTTAAGGGTTGTTACGGATAATACCCGTCGTGATGTTCCAATTTTTGATACGTGATGCCCTGGTTCGGAAAATTTTCTACGTATAGAAAATGGACTTTTCGCCCAATGAATTCGGTGTTATATGAATTTGCGGCAAAAAGGGTTGAAAAATGCCACTGCATTCCGCCTAAAACGGCGATTGAAAATCCTTCAATGCCACTAAAAACGTTATTATATTTTTCACGGTATTACTTATTAATTAGCGATTTCTTTAAAAGGTAGGTGAAATGCTTATTCGAATCTGATGCGCTAAATTTTATCAAACCACCTTGTAAGGAAAACCAAGTGCGAATTGTGGTCGAGGGGCCTGCATTTTTAGATATTGATATCATTTCATAGACATCGCTGTAATTGATGCCAAGAATTGGATATGAATCATAATGTTGAATGCATGTGGTAATATTATTGTCATAGAAATGGCTATCATTAATAATGAACGGATAGGTTATTAAGGTGCCAAAGCAGTTGGTACTGTGCACATAAACGTTAACTCCAATTATGTTTCGATACGCGGCCATATTAATTGTTGGAATCATCCCTGGCCCTTGCACACTATCAAAAGATAGGAAACCAACGGTCTCATTATTGGTATTGTCACGCTCGTCATAACCAGTATCCCGTGAGAATGATATCACTCCAAAACTGTCAATCCCTCCAGTTGCGGAATCCTGATAAATAAAATAACTGCCCACTTTTGCCGTAGCCGCATCCCGCAGCCGTTGGTCGGTAATGGGCATGTAGGTAGGTGCAGGGTCGTTTTGCTTACAGGCGACCAACAGGAGTATTAGGGCAAATAAAAATCTATTATTCATGACGAAATAATTTAAATGATATAATCCCGCGTATTGCTGTTAATATACCGGTTAAGGGCATTTAGTGCATAATATAATTCTTCTTTAGTTCGCCCTGACGAAAGCTTAGACAAGCTCAGCATTTTATATTCTGTGGCAAGTAAAACAAGGTAATTGCCGAGTTTTTGTAAGGCATCGCCGGATTTAAGCTCAGTATGACTATTAGGCGGCGTTCCTTTCACTCTCCGCTGTTCAATTGGAATACTTTCACCATAGCCAGATCCAACCTTCATGAAATCATTGATAAGTCTATAGCGGTACCACCAATACTTTTGTAGATTCAAGGTATAGGTCTGACAATTAGCATTAATAGCAATCATCATAATAGTCGCGGTAATTAATATTCGCCTCATTACTTCGCTATTTCTTAATTAAAGATTTTTTTAGTAGGTAGGTGCAATAAAGCCCCGAATCGATCAAGCTAAATTTTATCAATCCACTCGGCTGTGAAAACCATGAGTGGAGTTTGGTACTATGCCCCATCCATTGAGATGAAGTTTCATACACATCATAATAATCAATTCCTGATATTTGGTAGGTGTCATAATGCTGTATATTGATAGTGGTAATGCCATAATTAATAATCGTACTCTTTACTGTAAATGGTAATCGCATCAAAAAGCCAGCAGTTGAATGCTCCTTCAAATAGATATATACATTGACTTCGTCCCTATATGCTGCTATGCCAATAGTTGGGATGGCACCCGGAACTTCTATACTATCGAATGATTTAAACCCAATATTTTCATTTGTTGTGTTGTCATTTTCATCATATATTGAATTTTGTGAAAACCAACTTACTCCAAAGCTATCAATCCCGCCCGTGGTGGAATCCTGATAAATAAAATAGCTGCCCACTTTTGCCGTAGCCGCATCCCGCAGCCGTTGGTCGGTAATGGGCATATAGGTAGGTGTAGGGTCGTTTTTCTTACATGCGCCCAACAGGAGGATAAATCCCAATAATAACTTGCTGCTCATAACAAGTGAATTTAGAAGTGATTCAAACGAATGTAATCCTACTGTATCAACATTTCATCCAACTTTTTCTTCATGGCTGCAATGTCCGCTGCCTGCGCTTCAAGGGTCTTTTGCTGTTGAATGGCGTACAGCGTCAGCTCCTCTACTTTCTTGAGCAGCACAGAGGTCATGTTTCCCAAGTCCACGCCGTTCTTCGCAACTTCCTCAGCAGAGGGTACATCCGGCAAATGCTTATTTGCTGCGGTATATTTTTCCAGTTCCTGCAAGGGCGCCAAACGGTAATCTTTCTCAAACACATCGTCATGCCAGGCGCCGGAATTCACGAGCGCTACATTAATTCGGGGTGTCATGATGCCCTCATCCACGTATAGCTTGTAGGCACCATTTCTCAGTATCGTATTGTCGTCTCCAATGACCACCTTACCATCGTTGTGGATACTCATTAATGGTTCATAGTTGCCGCTATTCATTTTTTGAAAACTGTAAATCGTAGCGGTAGAGCCAGCCCCATACCCTGAAACAAATGATGTGATGCCGTTAAGCAGATGAATGCCGGAACCGTCTGCATCGTTGCTGTGGCTATACAGGTGCAGGTTTCCATTCGGCCCGCGGATGACAGCGGGCGTGCCGCCGGGCAAAAGGCTAAAGTCAAGGTCATTCGACAAATGAACATGCCCATCATTCTCAATGCTAAGCTTGTCGCTAACCACTCCTGTTCCTGAATTTTTCGTGTTGAACGTAAAAGCCCGCGTGTTGCTATTTTGGCCTATAGCATTAAATATCAGTTGGCCATCGTAGGCACCGCCGGTCAACTGGATTCTGCTGCCGTCCAACTGGTTCGTATTGGCTGCGATATACAGGCCGCCGCTATTGGCATGGGCAACGATGTTTCTGTAGCACCCGCCATTTACAGGCACCAGATACAAATCACCATCTACCGATAACCGTTCGGATGCAGGCGCATTTGGTCCAAACCGTGCATTGCCCATCTGATCAATGCAGAAACTCATAAAAGCGCCCGCACCGGGATGCCCATGCATGAATTTGTAGGCAACAGCATTTTGCGTATTCGGATGATAATCCATTGCTGTGAACGTAATGCCGGAAGGGGTGTAAGGTGCGGAACTCATGCCAGCGTTTGTGCTCCCGAACAGTTCAATGCCTGCGCCGTCTGTTGGCGACGAGCCAACCATAATGTTAAGGGACTTCATAGTTGAGCGCCCGCGGATGTATCTGTCTGCCACATCATTGTTGCTGATGAGCGCCAGAGAATTGTCCACACTCAGCCGGTCGCCTGGGTCAAGTGTAGTTCCGTCTATGTCGTTTCCGAAGCCTGTAAGGCCATTGCGGGTAATGACCATCCTCCGATAGGGCAGACAGGGTTCGTAGGTCGTAAAAAGAAAGGCTGGAAGTTGGCCTCCTGTCGTTGACGTACCTGTAGAAAAAAGGTCCACCATACCTGCATTGATGGAATTGACGGCATTCAGGCGAATTCCAGCCCCCTGGCAGGGGTCAAAATCTTTGCTGTATATACCCAGTAAGCCTAACGCATCATGCGCTGATATTTTTCGTTCCAATGAGGGATGGAGCGCATCAGGCCAAAGGCTGATATTGCCGCCCACGGTAAGCTTTTCATCCGGGTTAGGCCGTGTAGGGAAGATACCAATGCCCACATTACCATTCGGGTTGTCGTTGACGATGTCGTAGGCTTGTGGCGGATTGGGATTGCCACTTAAGCTGGTCGCAGGCACGAAACCCTGTGCAATCGCGTGTTGCGGCCTAAGTGAACTACCAATTAGGATAAGAAAAAACCAGAAAACGCGGGGGGGGGGGCAGGAGTACATATAAATTGATTTTCTGCCTCAATGATTGAGATTAAAATTCACAAATCCAAATGCCTGCAAAAAGACGCAACACTGCATTCCTACTAAAACGGCGATTGAAAATCCTTCAATGCCGGAAACGAGCGATCCCGTTCTGAAATGATTGCCTCTGCAGAGTTCCAGTCAAATCCGAAGCTGTCCCAGCGGATACCGGTATCGCTTTCGCGATGATACTCGGAGGAGACGAGGTAGAAGGTCATGGCGTCATCGCTCAGAGCTTTGAAGCCGTGGGCAAAACCTTCGGGAATATAATAGGCCCGGTGGTTGGCCTCGCTCAATTCCTCCGCATGAAACTGTCCAAAGGTGGGCGAGTCTTTGCGCAAATCAACAATCACATCAAGGATGGCACCCTTTGGGCAAAAGACGATTTTGGCGTGCTGATGCGGCGGCAGTTGGAAGTGCATGCCTCGAATCACGTCTTTCCGGGAAAGAGAATAGTAGGACTCTTTCAGCAGGAAATGAATACCGGCCTCGCGCAGCGTGGTGTCATGAAAGGGCTTGACAAAGATGCCGCGCTCGTCTGGGAAGGCAGGCAAGGTGATCAGTCGGGCATCGGGCAACGGTAGCGAAGCAATCATTTCTTCAGGCAACAATTTTTAGGTTTTGATTTTGGACGGTTGCATGTTGCTTATCGAAAATCTGGGTGTAATCATTCTGATATCCTTCTTCAAAATTTATCCAGATAAGCCTGCATCTGAGCCTGGCATTTTTCGCGTGCACTTTGCCTCGCGGCATACCATTCAGCTGTCCAGCGTATGGCTTCATCTGCGCTGAGCCGGGGTTTCCAATCCAGAGCCTGTTTCATTTTGGAGTTATCAAGCATCAGCAAGCCCGCTTCGTGCAGGGCCGGTTCAGGTTTGATTTTTATCCGGGCCAGTTTGCCGAAAGCTTCATAGAATGTATTTGTGACCTGGGCTACAGTACGCTCATCGTTACGTTCGGGACCGATGTTGAATGAAGTGCTGTATTGGACACCATCCTCCATCATTTTCTGACCCAGCAACAGGTAGGCAAAAACCGGTTCCAGCACATGCTGCCAGGGGCGCACACTGCCTGGATTACGTAATACGACAGGTTCATTTTTTTCTATCGCCCGCACGATATCGGGTATCAGCCGGTCTTCAGAAAAATCACCGCCGCCAATCACATTTCCTGCCCGCAAAGAGGCTATCGCTTTCTGATGTGTCTTGAAATTTTCAGGCTGAAAATAAGAACGTCGGTATGATTCAATCACGATTTCAGCAGCGGCTTTTGAGGCGCTGTACGGGTCGTGGCCACCAAGCTTGTCAGTTTCGGAAAAGGCCTCGCCTCGCTCGGGATTTTCATACACCTTGTCGGTCGTAATCATTACCCCGATACATTTTTTTTCGAGACTGCGTAAGGCATCCAGCACATGTGCCGTGCCCATCACGTTGGCGGCAAAAGTGGCTACCGGCATCCGATAGCTCCTGCGTACGAGGGCTTGCGCTGCAAGATGAAAAATGAAATCGGGCTGAAAATCATGGATAGCCTTGTTCAGTTTTTCCTGTTCTTCTAAATCGGCAATGATGGAGCGGCAAAGCTTGTTGCCGTCAATCTGGTGGTAGAGGTCTTGTGGGTGTTCCGGAGCCAGCGCATAGCCGCAGATTTCAGCTCCTGATTCATGCAAAGCCTGCAAGAGCCAGGCACCTTTAAAGCCGGTGTGCCCGGTCAGGAAAACTTTCTTTCCTGCGTATGTCTTCTGAAGCGACTCAAGGCTCATGATGGGACGGATGGCTGATTGCTGAATTCTGAAAAGTTAAAAAAAGGCTGTTGCCTGTAGAGCATCATTACATTTTCCAGGGTGCATTCCCTTTTTCCCAAAGCCCTTCTAATTCTTCTTTATCGCGCAATGTGTCCATGGCTTTCCAGAAAGAATTATGACGGTAGGCGGCTATCTGACCGTCACGGGCGAGGTCGTCTAAAGGCTGGCGTTCCCACATGATGTTGTCGGCATTGTCGTGCAGGTAGTTTTTGATTTCCGGATTGAGCACGAAGAAGCCACCATTGATCCAGGTGCCACTGTCGGCGGGCTTTTCTTCAAAAGAAGTAATGTGGCCGTCGTCTTTCATTTTAATTACTCCAAAACGGCTGGTTGCCTGAATAGCAGTCATGGTACAGATGCGACCGGATTCCTGATGAAATTTCAAAAGGTTATCCAGGTTCACGTTGCTGACACCATCGCCGTATGTCAGCATAAAAGGCTCATCATGGGTGTAGGGCAAGACGCGGCGGAGGCGGCCTGCTGTCATGGTGTCCAGTCCGGTTTCTACGAGTGTGATTTTAAAAGGCTCGGCGAAATTGTCGTGCACCTCCACGCTGTTATTCGCCAAATCTACCGTCAGGTTGGCGTTGTGCAGGTAGTAGTTGATGAAATATTCCTTAATCATCCAGCCTTTGTAGCCGAGGCAAATGATGAATTCGTTATGGCCATAGGCAGCGTAGATTTTCATGATATGCCAGAGGATGGGTTTCCCGCCGATGGCAATCATAGGCTTGGGGCGGAGCTGGCTTTCTTCAGAAATACGGGTGCCGCGGCCTCCGGCGAAGATGACGACTTTCATGGTGGGCGAAAATAGCCGGGAATCATCATTGACAGGCCTTTGCGGGCAAAGCCTGCTGCCTGCCCTCGTAACTTGCGCCCATGAATTACCAGCGGCTGCTCGTCACTGCAGCTTTACCCTATGCCAATGGCCCCGTTCACATTGGCCACCTCGCCGGTTGCTACCTCCCTGCCGATATCTATGTCCGCTATCAACGTGCCCAGGGTCGCGATGTGAAATTCATCTGTGGCTCTGATGAACACGGCGTACCCATCACAATTCGCGCCATGAAGGAAGGCGTAACCCCACAGCAGATTGTGGACAAGTTCCATGCGCTCATCCGGGATTCTTTTGCGGATATGGGCATCAGCTTCGATATTTATTCACGCACTTCTGCAAAAAATCACCACGAAACGGCTCAGGCTTTTTTTAAAAAACTATATGATGAAGGCTTGTTTGAAGCGCATGAATCGGAGCAATATTTCGACCCGGAAAAACAAGTTTTTCTAGCCGACCGTTACATCATTGGCACTTGTCCGGTTTGCGAAAATCCCAATGCCTATGGCGACCAGTGCGAACGCTGTGGTAGTTCTCTTTCGCCCGAGCAGCTCATCAATCCGCGCAGTGCACTCAGTGATGCTACCCCCGAAAGGCGAAAGACGAAGCACTGGTATTTTCCACTCAACCAATATGAAGATTGGCTGCGCGAATGGATTGTGGAAGGCAAGAAAGGCGAGTGGAAAAGCAATGTATATGGCCAATGCAAAAGTTGGATTGATGCCGGCCTCCAGCCCCGTGCCATGACCCGCGACAGTAATTGGGGCGTGCCGGTGCCGCTCGAAGATGCTGCCGGAAAAGTGCTCTACGTATGGTTTGATGCGCCCATCGGCTATATATCAGCTACCAAAGAATTGACTCCTGCCTGGAGTGATTATTGGCAACGCGAAGACACCAAACTGGTTCATTTTATCGGCAAAGACAACATCGTTTTCCACTGCATCATCTTTCCCGCCATGCTCAAGGCGCACGGAGGTTTTGTGATGCCTGATGCAGTGCCGGCAAATGAATTTTTGAATATCGAAGGTGAGAAGGTGAGCACCTCACGCAACTGGGCAGTTTGGGTGCATGAATACCTGAAGGATTTTCCCGGTGGCGCCGATATGCTGCGTTATGTGCTCTGCGCCAATGCCCCCGAAACCAAAGACAATGATTTTACCTGGAAAGACTTTCAAACGCGCATCAATAGTGAATTAAACAGCAACCTGGGCAACTTTGTCAACCGGGCGATGGTGATGATGCACAAGCTCTGTAAGGGTAAAGTGCCACCGTTGCATGCTGCGCGGGTAGATGATAAAGACCGGGAGTTGGTTGCAGCAATAAAATCAGCAAAGCAGGAAATTGAAACTGCTATCGAATCGTATCGCTTCCGTGATGCATTGGCTGCAATCATGTTGCTTTCATCAAAAGGCAATAAATACCTCCAGGAGAAAGAACCCTGGCAGCTTGCCAAGCGCCTGAATACGCCCGGAACTCCTACGGACGATGATGCTTTAGCTGCTCAGGAACGGATTGATAACTGCATTCATCTCTGCCTGCAACTCTGTGCTAACCTGACCATTTTCATTGCGCCTTTCCTGCCGGAAACTGCTTCGAAAATGTGTCACATGTTGAAGGTGGTGGACCGGATGTTGCAATGGGAAAACGGAGGCAAACCAGATTTACTGAAGGTGGGCTATTCGCTGAGAGAGCCTCAGATTCTGTTTCGGAAAATTGAAGATGCAGAAGTGCAGGCTCAGGTAGAAAAGCTCCGGGCCGGCGGCACGAAGCCCAATTCACAAATACCCATTCCCATGGCACCTGCACCCGCTACTAAATCAATAGAAATACCTACTTCTAAAGCGCAAATTGCCTTCGATGATTTTGCCCGGATTGAATTAAAAGCAGGCACCATACTGGCTGCTGAAAAGGTAGAGAAGGCGGACAAGCTATTGAAGCTGCAGATTGATTTGGGTAGCGAAGTGCGCACCATAGTTTCTGGTATTGCACTGCATTACCAGCCTGAAGAAATTGTAGGAAAGCAAGTGTCTGTAGTTGCCAACCTAGCTCCCAGAAAGATGCGTGGTATAGAAAGTGCCGGGATGATCTTGATGGCAGAAGATGCGGATGGGAAATTGGTTTTTGTATCGCCGATACAGGCAGTAGTTGCCGGATCGGAGATTCGCTGAGTACCCTTCTTTGGGGTTAAAATTTTTGCTGCATTGATAAGGGGCAAGCGCAATGATTGCGCTTGCCCCTTGTGGTATTAGCGCGGGAAGAGCTGCCTTATTTTCTTATATCTGAAACGGAATCGGGATGGTGTAATAGGCATCAACCTGTTTCAGGCAGAAAAAATCAGTATTGATGTGCTGAAGCAATAGAAAGCCTTTTCTGAAATTCTCAGGAGACTTTAGAGCATTCATAAATGTCTGATTCAGGGCAGTGAATTCCTGCAACAAAACATGCGCTAAAACGCTGCATTCTTGGGTGTGCGCGGGAAGGGAATCACATCACGGATATTGCCCATGCCGGTCACAAAAAGCACCATTCTTTCGAAGCCCAGACCGAAGCCTGCATGGGGTGCTGTGCCGAAGCGGCGTGTGTCGAGATACCAATAAAGTTCTTCGTGGGGCACATGCATCTCTGTCATGCGTTGGCTGAGTTTGTCAAGGCGCTCTTCACGCTGCGAGCCGCCCACAATTTCGCCGATTCCGGGGGCCAGGATGTCCATAGCAGCCACTGTTTTGCCGTCATCATTTTGGCGCATGTAAAAGGCCTTGATGTCTTTGGGATAGTCGCGCACAATGACAGGTTTGCCGAAGTGCTTTTCCACAAGGTATCGTTCGTGTTCGCTTTGCAGGTCAATGCCCCATTTCACCTCATACTGAAACTTCTTTTTCTTGTAGGCAGGAGATGCCAGAAGGATATCTATCGCTTCCGTATAGGTGATGCGCTCGAATGAATTTTCAGCCACTGACTTCAATTTTTCCAGCAGGTCCAAATTGCTTCGTTCCTGTTGGGGCTTGCTTTTTTCTTCATCGGCGAGGCGCTGCGCCAGAAAGTTCAGGTCTTCCTGACAATGCTCCAGTGCATAGCGGATGAGGTAGCGTACAAAATCCTCAGCAAGATTCATGTTGTCATGAATATCGGCGAAAGCGACCTCGGGTTCTATCATCCAGAATTCAGCCAGGTGGCGGGCTGTGTTTGAATTTTCGGCTCGGAATGTGGGGCCAAACGTATAAACCTCGCCAAGGGCCATGGCACCCAACTCAGCTTCCAGTTGGCCACTTACTGTGAGATTGGTAGCCCGACCGAAGAAGTCTTCTGTAAAATCAACTTGCCCCTGATCATTGCGGGGCGTCTCATCAAAAGGCAATGTCGTCACGCGGAACATTTCTCCGGCACCTTCGGCATCACTGGCGGTTACGACTGGCGTGTGGAGATACACGAAGTCACGCTCATTGAAAAACTGATGGATGGCAAAAGCCAGGGCATGCCGCACCCGGAAGACAGCGCTGAAGGTGTTGGTGCGGAAGCGCAAATGTGCAATCTCGCGGAGGTATTCGAGGCTGGGTCGGTTTTTGAGTTGCAGGGGGAACTGCTCACCATCACAATCGCCAAGCACTTCAATGCTGTCGGCTTTCAATTCCACACGCTGGCCTTTACCCAGGGATTCTACAATCGTTCCGCTGACAGCAATAGCAGCACCAGCCGTGATCCGTTTTACGATGGCTTCGTCCATTTCCAGCCCGATTACTATCTGGAGATTGGCTAAGCAAGAGCCATCATTGAGCGCGATAAACTGATTATTCCGGAAAGAACGAACCCAACCTTTTACTGTTGCGGGATAGCCTGTGGCCTGATTGTCGAGGATGCTCTTGATTTTAGTGCGGGACATGAAGCGGGAAGAGAAAGTGCGTTTTAAGCTGTATTGAATAGGAATGCGCTTTGGATAAATCCGGTAGAAATGCTTGCGGGAAAACTTGGTTGATTATGGCTTTGATGCGTTTCTTTTTTGCATCAGCAATTCATAGTCTTTTATGGCATGCCCCAGGATTTTTTTGGCTAAACGAGCCCCCTGGAATTCTTCAATCTTGACCACTTTTTCTTCGAGCCGTTTGTATTCTTCGAAGAAGTGACGAAGCTCGGCTGTGAAATGTGGTGGAAGCTCAGTGATGTCATTGATGTAATTCACACTCATGTCGTGGGCGCAGACGGCAATGAGTTTATCATCTGCTTCGCCCTGGTCCAGCATGCGCATCACCCCTACAATTTTGGCTTCCACCAGAGTCAGTGGCGCCATGTCAAGCTGCGACAAGACAAGAATATCCAGCGGGTCGCCATCATCGCAATAGGTGCGCGGGATGAAGCCATAGTTGGCCGGGTAATACACCGAAGAGTAGAGCACACGGTCGAGGCGAAGCATGCCTACTTCTTTGTCCAATTCATACTTGGCACGGCTGCCTTTTGGGATTTCAATGATGGCATTCACAAACTCAGGAACGCGTTCGCCAAAGCTCACCGAATGCCAGGGGTTAAACGTCATAGCCGGCAAAGGTAAAAGTTTGGTGTCGCTGTCTTTGTTTCGATAATGATGTAGTTGAAGTATCGGAATTCGCTCATCCCGAGCCTTACTTTTGGCGACCTTAATCGGAGACTACGGCCTATCCATACAATTTCTATGAGCAGCATTTTCGTACTCATCATTATCGGTTTTTTGATAGGTACCCTTGGTACTTTGATAGGTGCAGGTGGTGGGTTCATTTTGGTTCCGCTGCTCATCCTGATGCATCCTGAGTTGAGTGCCCAGCATATTGCCTCGATTTCCATTGCTGTAGTTGCCTGCAATGCGATTTCCGGTACGACAGCCTATATGCGGGCTGGACGCGTGGACTATAGGGCCGGTATCATCTTCGCTATTTGTACAATTCCCGGGTCTATTCTGGGCGTGATGACCACCAAAGTCATCCCCAGGAATGTGTTTGATATCATTTTCGGGGTCTTGCTGTTTTTCCTGGCCTTGTTTCTTTTTTTGAAAGGAGGGAAGAAGGTAAGCATCAGCAAGCCAGTCATCAATCATAAAGGGTGGTTTCATCAGCGCCTGACCGATAAATCTGGCGAAACACACGAGTATTCTTATGATGTAAGGAAAGGAGGTATTCTGAGTGTATTTGTAGGCTACTTCTCTCCATTATTAGGGATAGGCGGTGGCATTATCCATGTGCCCGTCATGGTGGAATGGTTGCGCTTCCCGGTGCACATTGCTACGGCCACTTCACATTTCATCCTGGCCATTATGGCTACCGTGAGTGTCGTGACAAACTGGTATGAAGGCAGCTACAACGACCCGGCAGTAATGCACATGCTGCTGGGGCTGGTCATTGGGATAATTCCCGGTGCTCAGTTGGGTGCATTTTTATCTAAAAAGCTGCATGGGAAAGCCATCATAAAAGCTTTGGCACTTGCTCTGGGCGTGGTGGCTGTTCGCATTTTGTGGTCGCGCTTCGCTTGAAAATTTCTGTAGAATTTTTCCTGAAAGACTGAAGAATTATGCTTTTTTTGAAGGATTAAATTGAACTACGATTTGCGGCCAAGACAATAAATACAGCGGTAGCGGGTTTAGAGATGACTCATAGCTTTTAACAGCTTCGATTTGTGGATGTGATGTCCGCCTCTATCTTTGCCGCCGCTCGAAAAACAAAGTTTCTCCAAGCAGTTTTCCCCCTCAATAAGAACCATCTAAAACATCCCCTCAAAAACTCAAAATCAGTATGGCAGATGTAAAAACGACCACCGCCCGTCCTTCAGGCTCACATGGTGGAAGCAGCGCTGGCAAACCCAAAAACACAAACAACTTCCTCATCAACCTTGCAGTAGTTATCGTCTGCATCATTGCAGCCATTGTGCTGTATTTGTATGTGCTGGGTAACCCGGGGAACTTCGCTGACGGAGCCAGCAAACACACTCCTAAAAATGCATTAGGCACGATGTACACAGGTGGTTGGGTTGTGCCCATCCTGCTGGCAACATTGCTCACACTGATTTGTTTCGTTATTGAGCGCGCACTCACCATCTTCAAGGCCCGTGGTAAGGGTCAGACGGGCGAGTTTGTGCGTAAAGTGCAATATCATCTGGCCAACAAAAACGTGGATGCTGCCATTGCAGAATGTGACAAGCAAAGCGGCTCTGTAGGCAACGTGATGCGCAGCGGCCTGCTTAAATATCGTGAGATGATTAACAGCCCAGACCTCGACACCGACCAAAAGGTTCTTTCCATTCAGAAGGAAATCGAAGAAGCTACCGCACTTGAATTGCCCATGCTGGAAAAGAATCTTGTATTCCTTTCTACCATTGCTTCCTGCGCCACACTCCTCGGTCTGTTCGGTACGGTAATGGGTATGATTCGGGCCTTCGCCTCCATGGCTGCTTCGGGCGGGGGGGCAGATGCCACACAGCTCGCCCTCGGTATCTCTGAGGCCCTTATCAATACGGCTCTGGGTATCTCTACTTCTTTCCTTGCCATCGTTGCCTACAACTTCTACACAACGATAATTGATGGCATCACCTTTGGCATTGACGAAAGCGGATTCACCTTGACGCAAAGCTTTGCGGCTAATTACAAATAAGCTTCGCCGCGCAGGCTTTTCAAACAAGCCTCAAAAGCTATCCTCAAATTTTTTGGCGCGGCGCTTATGGAAATTCATGAGCGCCGTGTCTTTACAGCAAAGCTTACAAAGGATTACCAGCTATGCCTAAAGTAAAAATGGCGCGGAAGAGCACGAACATTGACATGACTGCCATGTGCGATGTCGCCTTTCTGCTCCTCACCTTCTTCATGCTTGCCACTAAGTTCAAGAAGGACGACCCGGTGATGGTGGTTACACCTTCCTCCATCTCGCAAATCACCGTGCCTGATACATCAATCATGATGATTACGATTGACACTAAAGGCCGGGTGTATTTTTCAATTGACCGGAAGAAAGTGGGCGATCGGGATGTCGCAGATGCCCGTCTCGGC
>CAYRJR010000012.1:16181-28404 GCA_964424655.1 uncultured Chitinophagaceae bacterium | reverse complement strand
AACTACACAGATGGCTACCGACAACTGGCCTTGTATGCACTCATTGCCGGTGTAGTGCTCATCTTGATTTCGCCCTTTGTGCGCAAATTGATGCACGAAGTGAACTAAGTGACCATGCAGTCAATCATAGAAAAGCAAGCCTGGGTAGTGATTGTGGCCGGTGGCAGCGGCAGTAGGATGGGTAGTGCCTTGCCCAAGCAATTTCTGGAAATAGGAGGCAAGCCTATGCTGTGCCACAGCATCGAATCCTTCCGGGCTGCTTTGCCAGATATGCATTTAGTGCTGGTCTTGCCTGCCGCTCAACTTTCGCTGGCGCAAATAGTCTTGCAGGCATTGCCAGAACGAATAGATATGCAACTCGTTTCCGGAGGCAACACTCGTTTTGCTTCAGTAGCAAACGGGCTGCAGGCTGTGCCGGAAAATGCAGTAGTGCTGGTTCATGATGGCGCCCGCCCACTCGTATCCATCCCACTGATTCGGCGCTGCTATGAAGAGGCTCTAATGCAGGGTAGTGCCGTGCCGGTGTTGCCCCTGACCGATAGCATCCGGGAAGAAGATTCGGGTGGTAGCCGGGCTATTTCGCGAGCAAAGCTGCGTATCGTACAGACGCCACAGGCCTTTGAGGCCAGCCGCCTGAAAGCAGCATTTGCACGGCCTTTCGAAGCTGGTTTCACCGATGAGGCTACCGTGTGGGAGCAGGCAGGCGAGCAGGTGCATCTGGTGGCAGGAGCACGAGAGAATATCAAAATCACTACCCCCGAGGACCTGATTATCGCAGAAGCTCTTTTGAAATCCCGGCAGGCGGAGTTTAATTCCTGATTTTTTTAGCAGGCTTTTGTTCGCTACCCAGCTTCCGTTGCGTCGCACACCTCGGCAGGATTTCGCTGTGCGGCTTTTCCCGGAAGTTGGTGTGTGCCTTTACCCATGCTAAGTGAACTGCATCATAGCAGCACTGGCCCCTCAGTGTGCGACGCAACGGAAGCCCCATCAGGGCTGCATAGCTGACTCAATAAAAATCTTCAGGGAGCCTATTTTTCGGGATGGACTTGTGCTGATTGCAGAAAAGCAAAGAGGCTGCCCAAAGACAGCCTCTTGCCAGTGTTGAAGCGAGGAAAGCTTATTCGGCTTTCTTGCCAGCTTCGTCTTCAGCCTTCTTCAGTTTGTCCTTCAGGGCAGAGAGTGCGCCGAGGTCGCCGAGGGTGGGCTTTTCTACTTTTTGCTGGATGTTCTTGACCGCTTTGGCGGTGTTTTCGCTTTCCGCTTTTGCAGTCTTCTTGACGGTTTCCTTTTCATCGGCGGCAGCCTGTTCCCAAATGCGGGAGTGGCTTACCATGATGCGTTTGTCATTACGGTCGAATTCGATAATCACCACTGGGATATTTTCATCCACATTGATGGTGTTGCCATCTTGCTTGCGCATGTGGCGGGCAGGCATGTACGCATCGAGGCCGTATTGAAGCTGCACGTGAGCGCCCTTGTCGTCCTTGCGGGTGACGGTGCCTTCGTGCTGAGAGCCGATGGGGAAAACAGATTCGAAGGTGTTCCAGGGGTCGTCTTCGATTTGCTTATGGCCGAGGCTGAGCTTGCGGTTTTCCTTATCGATGCTGAGGATTACGACTTCGATTTCCTGGCCCACCTTAGTGAATTCGCTGGGGTGGTTGTAACGTTTGATCCAGGAGAGGTCGGAGATGTGAATCATACCACCAATGCCGTTGCCCAGTTCTACGAAGACACCGTAGGGCGTGATGTTTTTCACCACGCCATTGTGGCGGCTGTCCACGGGATACATGGATTCGATATGCTCCCAGGGGTCATCGGTCAGTTGCTTGATGGAGAGGCTCATCTTGCGCTCTTCCTTGTCAAGGGTTACGATTTTGGCTTCGTACTCTTCGCCAACCTTGAAGAACTCCTTAGCATTGATAGGCTGGGAGCTCCAGGTGATTTCAGAAACGTGTACTAAGCCTTCTACGCCGGGCGTGATTTCGAGGAAAGCGCCATAGTCTTCGATGTTGACTACGCGGCCCTTGACGGTAGTGCCTTCGGCGATTTCGGCAGACAGAGACTCCCAGGGATGGGGCGTGAGCTGCTTGAGGCCGAGGGATATGCGTTTCTTATCGTCATCGAAGTCGAGTACCACCACGTTGAGCTTCTGGCCATTGCTGAGCACTTCGCTGGGGTGCTGTACGCGGCCCCAGGAGATGTCGGTGATGTAAAGGAGGCCGTCCACGCCGCCGAGGTCAATGAATGCACCGAAGTCGGTAACATTCTTGACGGTGCCTTCGAGGACTTGTCCTTTCTCGAGCTGGCCGATGATTTCGGCACGCTGAGCTTCGATATCGCTTTCGATGAGTGCCTTGTGGCTCACTACGGCGTTGCGGATTTGTTCGTTGATCTTGACGACTTTGAAGTCCATAGTCTTTCCGACATACTGGTCGTAGTCGGTGACGGGCTTCACGTCAATCTGAGAGCCGGGCAGGAAGGTTTCGAGGCCGTGAACGTCCACGATGAGGCCACCCTTCGTCTTGGAAGTGATGGTACCGGTTACTACTTCGCCGGTCTTGTAGAAGTCCACAATCTGCTGCCAGGAGCGGGTTGCACGAGCGGCCTTGCGGCTAAGGTGCAGGTGTCCGTGACGGTCTTCTTTTTCGAGAACCATCACTTCGATTTCGTCGCCGATTTTCATCTCGGGCATGTCGCGGAACTCATTTAGAGAGATGAGTCCATCGCTTTTAGCGCCGATGTTGACGATGGCATCGGTCTTGGTCTTGCCTACAATGGTGCCCATGAGCAGCTCGGAATCGCCGATTTGCTTAAAGGTGTTGTCATAGACTTGGTCCATTTTCTGGCGCTCCTCTTTTTTGTAGGATGCCACATTGCGCTTATCTACGCTCCAGTCGAAGTCGTCGTGCTGCGCAGCCTGCACGTTTTGAATGGTTTGGGAAATGGTTTGTTGTTCTTCCAAATTTTGGTTCCTCCTTTTAGTGGATTTTTTGGGGCGGCAAAGATAAGGGGGATAAATAATGTTGGGGATGTTCAGAGAAAAGAATATCAAACCCGGATGGCTTTTGCATCATACGGGAAGTAGTCTGTGTATTAAAGCTGATTCTTACCCGTAATTATCCTTGCGGCAAAGCGAGCATATGCTCATAAGATCGGACAAAATCAATGCTCCAGATCAGGTGCGCGATTACTTCTTTTTCTTCTTAGGCTCCCACATCGCATCTACCACACCATATTCTAGGGCTTCTTTAGCGTCCATCCAGTAGTCGCGTTCCAAGTCGCGCAACACCCGTTCGTAGGGTTGTCCGCTGGCATTGGCAATGATATGAGCGCTGATTTCTTTCGTTTTGTGGATCTGAGCGGCATGGATTTCCAGGTCGGCGCTGACGCCCTGCACATATCCGCCAATGAGTGGTTGGTGGATCATCACCTCGCCATGAGGGAAAATATAGCGTTTGCCCTTTGCGCCCCCGACCAGCAGGATGGAACCCATGGAAGCTGCCAGGCCCATGCAAATGGTGGATACAGGTGATGCGATCATCTGCATGACATCGTAGATGACCATGCCACTGGTGACCACGCCACCTGGTGAATTGATGAAAAATTTTATCTCCTCGCCGGGCTTATCGGCATCGAGCAGGAGCATTCTGTTGACCACGTCTCTGGCAGAGCGGTCGTCCACTGGCCCCCAGAGATAGACGGTCCGGTTGTTGAAAAACAGCTCATCGCTTTTGCGGGCCCACATGCTCATGGGTGACTGCTTAGTCACGTCGTTGGGCTTGTCATCCTCGTCTGGATCATCATCGTCCATGCGCGGGGTGAGGGGCCATGCTTTTGAGGAAAATGAGGTTTGCGTTGCCTGGTATATGCTTGCCTGTTCGGGCTTTTGAAAATTCATGATGCAGGATTCCTGTTTTGAATATTGTGAGGGAATGATGGCTACGGAAGATTAGGATTTACTCTTTTGCTTCTTGGGATTTACCAGCAGCACCTCGTCCACCATGCCATATTCTTTGGCTTCTTCAGCCAGCATCCAATAGTCGCGGTCGCAGTCTTCAGCTACGCGCGCAAGATCTTGGCCGGTATGTTCCGAAATAATGGTGTAGAGGTTTTGCTTGATACGGCGGATTTCCTTCACCGTGATTTCGATGTCTGTGGCTTGTCCGCCGATGGCAGAAGAAGGCTGATGCAGCATGATGCGGCTGTGGCGGAGTGCGGTACGTTTGCCCTGAGTGCCTGCACACATCAGGACGGCAGCCATAGAGGCAGCAATGCCCGTGCAGATGGTACTCACATCTGGGTTGATGATCTGCATGGTGTCATACACGCCGAGGCCAGCATACACCGAACCACCGGGCGAGTTGATATACATCTGTACATCGCGTGTGCGGTCGGCACTTTCCAGAAAGAGCAGTTGCGCAGTGACGATGTTGGCCACTTGGTCGTCAATACCGGTGCCGAGGAAGATGATACGGTCCATCATCAGTCGGCTGAATACATCCATCTGAGCCACGTTGAGCGGGCGTTCTTCAATGATGTAGGGTGTGAGGCTGGTAGGGTTGTGTATTTGTGCGTTGCTTTTTTGGATGTAGTCATCCATAGTATTGCCGCTCATGCCGAGATGACCTACGGCATACTTGCGAAATTCATTTTGACTCATGGTGTCTGTTGAACCGGGCTTTTATTTAAGAGATGAAGTTGGTGGATGATGGTCAGGTATTGAAGCCTGGATGTATGCTTCGCAAAAGACAAAAATCTGGCCGGGGGGAAAATAAAGTCATTACGGCATAGTGCTGCCAATTGTGACGATTTTTGGCTTTTATGTAGTGATGATGTGCCAGCAATGACACTTTTTTGCCCCATATTTCCAATACAACCTGATGATGTCTGAATATCCCACTGCGGAAACAGGTTCCAGAAACACATGGAAACAAGTCTTGCAGCATTGGGTATTATTCCCGTTTCTGTTCCCGCTGTTTTACGTCCTTCGGATTGCCCGCTACTATTTCGGAGCTGTGCCTGCAATGGATGTGCTTTGGATTAGCGCCCTTTGGACCTTGCTCAGTCTGGCGACATATTTCCTGCTGCGCAAGTTGCTGCGGAATCGTGTGGCTGCTGCGGTTGCCAGCTTGCTGCTGCTGATTTTGCTGCTGGCTTGGCATCAGATTCTCAACCCACTTTATCGCTTATTCGGGACTGGAGAAAGCTATCGTTACCTACCTTTTATTTTCCTGGCTTTTCTGGTAGCAATTGCGGCCATTGGCATTCTGCTGCGCAAACTGAGACCCAATGCCGCCCGTTCCCTGCTCTTTTACCTCAACACCTTGTTTCTCGTGTTCGTGCTGGTGGAACTGTGCCTAATTGGGTATTATGATTTTCAAAGAAAAATGGCTCCCGGACTTTTCATTCATAACCCTTCTGAGGCTGTGATGGACAGCACAGCGCAAGCCGGCGCAAACATCTACCTGCTGCTTTTTGACGAATATGCCTCTACTGCTGTACTGAAAGAAAAATGGCATTACGACAACTCTGCGATGGATTCTTTCCTAAAAGCAAAAGGCTTTTTTGTGAATGAAAAGAGCCGTTCCAATTATTGCTGGACGGAGTTCTCGATGGCTTCCCTGTTCAACCTGGATTATTTCAGAAACTTCAGCAAGCCGTACAACCTGGCTAACGATCAAGACATTCAGCGAAGCATTGTCGCTATCGAACAGCCACGCCTCACGCAGGTGCTGAAGCACGCGGGCTATACCATTCGATGTCATTCCATTTTTCAGGTGGATACGGAAACTCCAGAGTACATCCCTGAGTTGCGGCTCAACAAATGGCGACTCGTGACCGTCAGCTCATTCTTTCATGCTTTCGAAGTGAATTATTGGCCTTACCTGAAAGACAGGTCCGCAATGAAAGCGGATCCATCCTTTCGTTACCCGCCTTTCTACCGAATGGATAACTACAACCGCGAAGGCTTGCAGTTTGTGATGCAGGAGGCGAGGCATAAAGAAGCGCACCCCCGCTTAGTGTATGCACATTTTTTTATGCCGCACAACACGTATTACTATGACAGTTCCAACCAATTGATGCCGATGGAACGCATCCAGGCCATCAAGCCGGAAGAAGAGCCGAAGTACTATGGATACAACGTGACGCATACCAATCAGGAGCTGCGGCTGATGATTGACAGCATTCAGGCAAATGCCCCTAAGGCATGCATCATTGTATTGGGCGACCACGGCTACCGGCAACACCTTTATCATGATGACCGCTATCCCGAATATTTCCGCAACATGAGTGCGATATATTTTCCAGACCGTAACTACAGCGCCATGCCCGACAGCTTCACGAATGTGAATGTGTTCCGACTCGTGCTGAATAAGGTCTGCGGGACACACTATCCTTTGTTGCCGGATCGCAGCTACCCACTGACGAAGGAACCTTGATGATGAATCCTGCTTCAGTAAGTCTATTTCATAAATAATCCCTTCGGGCTTTTCCCACTGGTTATAAACAACCTTTTCTCATACCTAAATCCAAATGACTTTTTTCAGACGTTCTGTCGTTCCGTGGCTACAGAAGTATGCCTTGTTCCCTTTCCTATTCCCAATATTCTTTGTCTTGCATGTTGCCCACTATTACGAAGCTGCATTACCGTTATGGGATGTTCTGATTGCATTGGCAGCATATCTCTCGTTGGCGTTGGTTTTTTCTGGGTTCCTGAAATTGATTTTTAAAAGACGCATAGCCTGGAGCCTGGCTACTTTCTTGTTTTTAGCCTTTTGGATTTACTGGGCGAACCTGATACTTTATGCTCAAAAAATTATCAAGTCAAATGGTAGTTATTCTTATGACTTGAGCTTTGCAATAGCCAGCTTTTTTCTGATTGTCCTTCTGAGTACTCTAAGCAGGAAATTCAGTGTAAGGACTGTAAGAAACATCATTTATTATCTGAACACCCTCTTCATCATTTTCATTTTAGTAGAACTCTTTTTTCTGGGAGGGAATGTCATAGCCGACCTGTCAAGACCCCCGGAAATGCTGCAGCAGAAGCAGGATCTCCTGGCTACCCGAAATATGAAACCCGGCAACAGCATTTACCTCTTGCTGTTTGATGAATACGCCTCTCCATTGTCTCTTAAACAAGACTGGGGGATTGACAACAGCAAGATGGATTCTTTCCTGAAATCACGAGGGTTTTATGTGAATGAAACCAGTCGCTCCAATTACAATGAAACTGTGTTTTCGATGCCCTCGCTATTGTGTATGAATTATTTCAGAGGCTACCAAAAGCCTTTCAATTATTATCGGGATTTGGACGTGGCAAAGGCCAAGAATGTAATTCGGAATTCAATTGTCCCCAAGCTACTTCAGCAGGCAGGCTATCGGCTCAGCATTCATTCCATCTTCGATGTTGCCGGAAAGAAAGGGATTGAAATTCCAAACATCGTTCTTTCCAAAAGCCCTCTGTTCAAGAATTCATTTTATGATGCCTGTAAAAATGGTTATCTGCCCTATTTCTTAGAGCGAAGCCGAATTAAACAGGATCCCCGTTACCGATATTCTGTCTTCTATGAGATGGACGATTACAATAATGAAGGCATTCAAATGGTGATGGAAGAAGCGCGTCGGCATAATGGGCCTGCCTTTGTGTATGCTCATTTTATGATGCCGCACAATCGCTATTTCTATGACAGCTCCGGCCAGCTCATGCCGATGGATACAATCAAAGCGATTACTCCGAATCAGGATTTACGATACTACCGCTATGCAATCCGGCATGTTAATCTTAAGATGCGGGAGATGATTGATTCTATTCAGCAACACGACCCGAATGCTTGTATCATCGCGTTGGGAGATCATGGGTACCGCAAACCTCACGATGGAAAGATTCATCCTGAATATTTCCGAAATCTCTCTGCTGTGTATTTCCCCGACCAGGATTATCATTCATTGCCGGCGGGCTTCACGAACGTGAACCTTTTCCGACTTGTTCTGAACAAGGTTTGTGGAACTGATTTTTCTTTGATTACACCACGCTACTTCATGATGGAATCCCAACATTGACTAATGCCGCGCCATCAGGTAAAGTGTCCGCGATGAATGGGGCAATTCAATTCGCTTTAAAATTTGAAAATGCTGCGCAAAGGCAGCTTCGAAGCTGGCCTGGTCGTAATCACTGAAAATGTCTTCCCGCGCCTGCAGCAGGAGTTGCGTTTTAGGGTCTTGTTTAGGTACAAATTCGATGAGTAACCACCGCTTGCTCATCCCGGCAAAAAGCTCCGAGATATTCGCCAGAGGTACGTTGTTGCCAATGGCTATATGATGCACCAAAGCCAGCGCCATCACCAGGTCGCCATGCAATCTTGCTAATAATGTGCTTCGTTCAGCATTGGCCCAGCCGAGTGCCGGTGTTGGGTTTGTCAGGCCGGCCACCAGTGTCTGTATCTTTTGATTTTTACTGCTGCTCAATTCCTGAAAAAATAGATCCACAGAATCTGCATCTGCATCGAAGGCAACCACTTCCTGAGTATGCGCTACAGCCAGCATACTAAAGCTCCCTGTGTTGCAGCCGGCATCAATCACACATTCCGGTTTGAGGTGCTCCAGGATTTCGGAAACAGTAATCTTCTTACTTTCCAAATAGGCAGTACTGAGGATAGTTTCCTCATAATAATTGCTCCATACAGCTTGTTTCTTATTTGGCTCCAGCTTCTGAATAAAGCTTTCAAGCTGCGCCACATTTTGCAGGATTTTCTTTTGGGAAATACGGATGTTGCGTGTTGGTTTCCCTTGCTTTTTAGAAAGAGATGCCGCGAGGAAAACATAGAGCTGATGGTTCCAGCTCAGCCTTTGTTTCCAGGGTAAAAGAGATGCAGTGAGTTGTGATGAAATCCCATCAGGAAAGGCCATCAGGAAGGATGGTGGCAACTGAGGGTGTTGTCGAAACACGAGTAGCGGATACAGGAAATGCTCACAAAACTGGCGGAAGGCCTGCCAGGCTTTGCCTTCTTCATATCGTTCAAAAGAAAGGCTGTCAATCAACAGGGCCTGACCACCGCTGAATTGGATGTTGTTTGCGTTGGCATCCTTGAGCATCATGCCATGCTCCAGGCCGGTGCGAACCAGTCCAAGCGTGCGCAATGCAGCCGCTTTTAATTGATGAAAACTCCATTCGTAAGGATAACTCCAGAATGAGAGCTGACGCGGCTTCAGAACCTTAGCAGCTCCCGGCATCAACCCAGAATCAGCTAGTTCCTCATGGTCAATCATCCAGCCGTGCTGTTGCAGTTTTGCATACAATCCAGACTGAATCAGCAGCTCATAATCGGCAAGGCCGGCTGTTAAAACAGCTCGATACACAGTATCAGAATGGCGAAAGACAAAACCGCAGGGGTCGCGGAAAGAAGCCGGGTGCCTCATGCTGTCGGATGGCAGACTCATTCTGCCTCCTTCTTACGCCCAAAAAACGAACGGATTTTGTGACGGAGCACTTTGAAAAACATAGAAACACCGAGGGCCAGGCCTATCAAAAACTGAAGTAATAGGCTGCCGGTGCCGGGGTCTATGTAGAGTAGAAAGGCATTCATGATCTGGTGGCAAAAATAATGTATCAAGGTGCTGACGGCGGTATGTTCCGGACACCGAGGCCATTTCTCTTCACATCTGTGGCCAGATGTCCAGCCCGATCCCATGAAAACGACTGCGCTTCAGATTCGTAAACTCTTTCGGATCCGGCACCTCGCCGTGCAACACGACCCGATAATAATCTACAGCCTCAGGCATAGCCGGCAAGCGTCCCTTAAGGCTTAGAAAATTGCTGTGCCCGCCACCACAGAGCAAATGAAAGTTGACATACTGTGCCTGTGTGTCAAAATTCCTTAACGGCCTTTCGCCGAGGATACCATGAAAACTGGCTAATCGCGCCCATTTCAGCGTGGCATCTTGCGAATTGTAGAAGACATAGAGCCGTTTTGCAAAAGCAATTTTTTTCATCCAGATTGAAGCCCCGCGACGAGGAACACAAGGCGCGTTCAGGATAATGTTATCCACCCAAATTTTCTGATTTATCCGGGCCAAAGCCGGGCTTCGTGCTATTTCACGGATGGCCTGATTGCCGAGGCTGTGGAAGAACAGTGAGAGCCTGCCTGTGCCCAAAATGCCAGCTTGTCGAAGTTGTAATAAAGTATCCATAACGGGCATGAAATCATTGCCGGCAATCCTGGCATTCCTGCGCGCAAACTTGAAATTGTTGAGGCTGCTCAGGCCCTGATGAATACTCGGATAATCGAGCAAAAGGACATTCAGGTTGTATTGATTTGCCATGCTGAATGCCCGGTTGATATCAGAAGTAAAGAGCTTTCCCATGCCTTCAGTATAGACCACCCAGTCGCGGTTACGGCGATGGCTGTCGCAGCTCATCTGAATAATCGCCTGGCGCAATTCTGCTGCTTTGCTTAGGTGCCATCTTCCTTGTTGTTCTGTGATAAAAAAATAGCGGAGGCTATCCCCATCCCGATCCTGACTCATGAAGCGAATCATTTTCAGTGCGGGCTTCCGATTGCTCACTACCAGCACTGCTGGGGCATCATTGCAGGATGAATTTGCAGTGAGTGGAGGCTCCCTGACGAGTGCATTCCAAAAGGAATCGGTGTCATAATAAGAGACGTATTCCGGTATGTTTCGCTGTGCCAAAACTGAAACGGAAAACAGTAGAAGCATCAGCGTAAGACGAACAGACATAGGTGGCTTCATGGCTATCGCAAGGCGAATCAGTTTTGGGTGAAAGTTGCCGTAATCTGCATTATCCACTGGGATATTCAGCCATGCTCCTTTCAAAAATGGAATGCCAACAGCAGGTATACATTTGCTGCTTTCAAAAAATTTAATGTCGTGCATCCATCCAGTCGTTTATTCCTTTTTGCCCTTGCATTAGTTCTTTTCTGCCCTCCCGTCCAAGCGCAGCATCGGCAATACACCATGGCAGAAGCGACCAATGGCATGGCCACCACACTGGCCCCGAAAGGCATTAAAAGCCCAGCCTGGCGCCCCGGTACACACGATTTAATTTTCCGAAATTCTTCCGGCAAGCTGGAAATTTTCCATGCGGATCAGGGGCAAAGCACTGCGGTGCCCGAGCAGGCAGCCTTTGCTCAGAAAGGTTTTCAATGGCTGTCGCAAAATTCTGGCTATGCCTTGCGTGGCGACTCGCTGATATGCTTCGATTGGAATGCAAATGCAGCACATCAGGCTTCCGAAAGCATTAGTGAGTTGCCGAAAGATTTCGCCAATCTGGAATTTGCGACAGGCGGCAACATGTTTGCGTTCACGGTGGACAATAACCTCTGGTTCGGACGTAAAGGAGCAGCACCATTTGCCATCACTGCGGACAAAGACATTAACATCATCAGCGGTCAGGCGGTTCACCGCAATGAATTTGGTATTGACAAGGGTATTTTCTTTTCGCCAAAAGGCCATCTGCTGGCCTACTACCGGATGGATCAGACGATGGTGGAAGACTATCCCATCATAGACTGGGCACCTGTGCCTGCAAAAAACACGAACATCAAATATCCCTTTGCGGGCCGCACTTCTCATCAAGTCACCTTGCAGGTGTATGACCCGGCAAGCGGCAAGACAACTGCTATTCAAACCGAAGGCCCCAAAGACCAATACCTCACCTGCGTTACCTGGAGCCCGGATGAACGCTATATCTACATTGCCATTCTCAACCGCGACCAAAATCATCTTTGGCTGAATCAATACGATGCCCGCAGCGGAAAGAAAATTAAAACCCTGCTACAGGAACAAGACGACAAGTATGTGGAGCCGCAGCATCCACTGGCCTTCCTGCCGGGCAGCAACTCAAGATTTATCTGGTGGAGCCAGCGTGATGGCTATATGCATCTCTGGCTTTGCGATATGGAGCGCAACGAAATGCGCTGCCTCACGCCAGGACATTATGTAGTGAATGATTTGCTCGGCTTCGATGCTACCCGGAAAGAAGTGCTCTTTACTTCTGCAAAGGAATCACCATTAGAGAAGCATGGTTATGCAGTGAATTGGGAAAGTGGCAAGCTCCGTCGCCTCGACACAGAATCCGGGTCGCACAGTTTTCTGATTAGTGAGGATGGTGCTTATGCGCTTGATATGTTCAGCGCGGAGCATCTCCCCAGAAAGGCTGTGGTACGTGCCACAACAGGCGCTTCCAGTCAGGTCCTTTCAAACG
>CAYRJR010000012.1:0-16171 GCA_964424655.1 uncultured Chitinophagaceae bacterium | reverse complement strand
ACCCACTTGCCGACTTTGAAAGGCCCCGAATCATAGACACAACGCTCCTGGCTGCTGACGGAAAGACTGTGCTGTATGGCAAGCTCATCCTGCCCACTCATTTCAACCCCAACAAGAGATACCCCGTCATCGTTTATCTCTACAATGGCCCGCATGTGCAGCTTATTCGCAACAGCTTCCCGGCCAGCGGAAACCTTTGGTATGAATACCTCGCCCAGCATGGATATGTGGTCTGGACGATGGATGGCCGAGGCTCTTCCAATCGCGGGCTTGCATTCGAGCAAGTCATTTTCCGCCACCTCGGCCTGCACGAAATGGACGATCAATTACGTGGTGTCGCACTCCTGAAGTCTATGCCATTTGTGGATACAACACGCATGGGTGTGCATGGCTGGAGCTATGGTGGATTCATGACGACAAGCCTGATGTTGCGGCATCCCGGAGTCTTCAAAGTGGCAGTGGCAGGCGGCCCGGTGATGGACTGGAGCATGTATGAAGTGATGTATGGAGAACGCTACATGGACACCCCACAGCAGAATCCTGAAGGCTACAAGGAAAACTGTCTTTACGACAAAGTGAAAAACCTGCAAGGCAAGCTGCTGGTCATCCACGGCACACAAGACGGCACGGTCGTCTGGCAACACAGCATCAGGTTTGTGAAGGCTTGCGTAGATGCCGGTGTGCAGATGGATTACTTCATCTATCCCGGCTATGAACATAATGTTCGCGGTAAAGACCGTGTGCATCTGATGCAGAAAATCACGAACTATTTTGACCAGAATCTTTGAATGATTTCTGTGAAGAAAGTGTGGGCTTAATTCAGGGCAATCATTGACTGATGTAGGTTTTTCTTCCAGTCAATGTATTTGGGTAGTTGCGTGATTTGAATCATGCCTTCTTTCTCTGGCAACGGAGGCAAGGCGCCCAAATCCACATAGTGCAGGTCAAGAGCGAATGTTTTTTCGCCCAGAATGCAAGACAAGATTTTGTACATCGCCGAACGCAACCATTCGAAATCCCTGAGCCTGTCGTAGTAGGATGTGCAGACTTTGATGGCGACAATTTCCGGGTGTGCGCGGTCTTTTAAGGGCATAAACCAGATGTCATCAGCCTTGATTGTGACATCCTCAAAGCCAAACTCAAATTGCGCACCGCGTGGCGGTACCAGTGCAATGAATTTCCAGTTTCTGAGGCGGGGGGCTGCCTGAATCAGCGTATGTACCGTCTCGAAGAATTTGGAATCTCCATCGGCGGTGATGATGAGTTCTTTTTTGCCATGCAGGCTTCCGCCAATTTCAAAGCTCAGTGCCTCACAATAAGCCTGCAGACGGAGCAATAACTCCTGTAGTAAGGTGTTCTTGTCTGCTTCAGTTTGTTCCTCGAGGTTAAGGTATGCCTGTTGGTTTTGCCTGAACCATTCCCAGAAGGCGAGTGCATCCGTTTTCATGGCCATTCTGGAAGGCCTTTTACTGAATCAGCTTCAGAGAACCTTCCTGACCTACCTAAAGAAAACGCCGTGCCGAAATGATATTTCTCAAAAAAGAAAAAGCAAAAATCTGTACTAAATACCACTGCCTGCCAACACATCTTTCATGCTGAATACGCCCGATTTTCCTATCAGAAATTCAGCGGCAAGCACAGCACCTAATGCAAATCCATCCCGGCTGTGTGCGGTGTGGATAATGTCTATCGTATCCACTGCTGAAGACCATGAAACTTTGTGAGTACCGGGTACGCCTGCTTCGCGCAGAGCCGTGATTGGTAATTGATCCGGCCTGGCTTGTTCGGCAAGTGCCCATCCATTGATGCCAGGGTATTCCTTCAGGATTTGCTCAGCTAGTGTGATGGCCGTTCCGCTGGGTTTGTCTTTCTTCTGGAGATGATGCACTTCTTCCACGCGTACTTCATAGCCTTGTTGCGCATGAATCAGCGTTGCCAGACGGCGATTGATTTCAAAGAAAATATTGACACCAATACTGAAGTTGGAAGCTTGCAGGAATGCCGTGTTTTGAGCCTTTGTGTGTGCTATTGCCTGTGGCAAAGAATCGTTCCATCCGGTAGTGCCGCACACCACAGGCAGTCCGGCATCCATACAGCGCAATACATTATCAAGCGCAACTTCAGGGCGGGTAAATTCAATGGCGACATTAGCCTTACGAAGATTTCCTTCTGAAAAATCCTCCGGGTTAGCACTGCGTATTCTGAGTACTGTTTCGTGCCCTCGGGCAGTTGCAATTCGCTCAATGGCCTGGCCCATTTTGCCATAACCGATCAGGGCAATTTTCATAGTCTAATAGGACAGCAGCAAGGCTGCAATGGTGAAGACAGCGAAGACAATTGAAGCCAGGCCATTGGTGTTGGCGAAGGCCATATTCACGCGGCTAAGGTCTGTTGCTTTCACGATGAGATGCTGGTAGAGCAGCAAGCCTGTGAAGATGATTGCACCCAGCCAATACACGAAATGAAAGGCGCCATATATGCCGGCAACAATGACAAGCGTAGCTGTGACTAAGTGCAGTAAAGAAGAGGTGAGCAGGGATGATTTCAATCCCAGACTTGCGGGAATGGAATGTAGTTTTTGACTGCGGTCGAACTCAATGTCCTGGAGCGCATAGATGATATCGAATCCGCTCACCCAACTGAGCACAATTCCTGAAAAAATGACCGGCAGCCAGCTAAATACAGGATGCAGGCAGAGGTACGCGCCCACAGGAGCCAGTGCCAGCCCCAACCCCAGCACCAAATGACACAGGGCTGTGAAACGCTTGGTGTAGCTGTAAAATAGAATAACGAAAAGTGCGACCGGAGAAAGAAAAAATACTACCTGATTGATGAAAACAGTGACCGTAATGAACAGAATACAACAGGCAATCGTGAAGAGCAATGCATTGCCTGGCAGGACGATACCTGCAGGAATTTCCCTGAGTGCCGTTCGCGGATTCAGCGCATCATAATGGCGGTCGAGCCAGCGATTGAATGCCATTGCGGCACTTCTGGCCAATACCATGCATAGAAGCATTTTCAGAAAGAGGCTCCAGTGCCAGGTATGAGTAGATTCCAGCAGGCCGAGTACAAAGCCCACTAGGGCGAAGGGCAGGGCAAAGACGGTATGGCTAAACTTAATTAGCGATAGATAATGCCCAACACGCTGCATTGCAGTTGGCGTTTCTGAAGATGGGCTAATAGCAGGCAATTTTTTAGAAAGTTCGTTACTGGAAAATATCAGTTATTCGACATCTGCATCGAAGCCGATACTCATCTTCTCAAGTTGTCCGTTGCTCCAGATGATTACATTTTTTTGTTGATGCCCGCGACGGTTATGGCTGTTGAACTGTACCACAATTTCACCGCTGCCACCAGGAGGAATTGGCTCTTTGGGGTAAGAGGGCACCGTGCAACCACAGGAAGCTTCTGCTCTGCTGATGAGCAGTGGCTCTTTCCCATCATTGCGAAAGCGATAGGCATATTGCACTACATCTCCTTCTTTGATTTTTCCAAAAGAATGCTTCGTGTCTTCGAAGGAAATAATCGTCTTGGGCATGGATTCTGCCTGCTGCACACGTGGGTCTATGGCTGGCTCAGGCAGATGTTGGTGGTTCCCTCCATTCCCTATTCCATATTTATTGAACAAGGCTGTGCTGCTAACCCCGCTCAGCTCTACCAGGGCAATTACAAATAGAGAAACAGAGGCAACAGTGAGCAGAATGGTTTTGAGTTGGGAATTCATTTTTTTTCTTGAAAAAAATTGATTGGCAGAGAATAGAGAGGGACGCTTAATGCCCCGCCCAAACCTGTGACAGATGCACCAGAATTTCAACGGATTTTTCCATATCCTGAACGCTGACATACTCCTGCCGGGAGTGTATTCCCATTTCACCTGTGAAAAGGTTGGGGCAGGGCAGACCCATGAAAGACAGTCGGGATCCATCCGTGCCACCGCGTATAGAAATACGTTGTGCTTCGATGCCTGATTGGCGATAAGCTTCTTCTGCATGAGCCATCACTTGCGGGTGCTGATCCAGCACTTCACGCATGTTGCGATATTGCTCTTTCACTTCAAAAGTTGCTTGTGCTCCCGGAAAGGCCAGCAGTGTTTGGTTCATCAATTCGCGAAGCCGGGCTTCATGTTGGGCAAGCATTGCAGTGTCGAAATCACGGATAATGAATTCAACCTTTGCCTGCTCAAGGCTGCCTTGAATAGAAGTTGGATGTACAAAGCCTTCGCGCCCTTCCGTACGTTCCGGTGCCCAGGAGTCTTTGGGTAACAAATCCACAAAATGAGCAGCCGCTTTGATGGCGCTGACCAACTTATTTTTTGCGTAGCCTGGGTGCGCACTGATTCCTTGAAAAGTTACTACGACCGCATCGGCTGAGAAAGATTCACCTTCTAAATGTCCTCTTTCGCCGCCATCGAGTGTATAGCCGAAATCAGCGCCCAGCCTTTTCATATCCACTGCCTGAACGCCACGTCCGATTTCTTCATCCGGAGTAAATAGGATTCGAATAGTGCCATGCTTGTTTTCGGGATGAGCAATAAGGTAGGCAGCCAGGTCCATGATGATGGCAACGCCTGCTTTATCATCGGCACCGAGCAGTGTTAGGCCTGAGGCGGTGATAATATCATCGCCGATACGCTCCCTGAGATATGGATGTTGGCTTGTGGAAATGACAACGTCTGGGTCATCGGGAAGGGCGAAGTCTTTCCCGTCATAATTACGGTGCAGGATAGGCTTCACATCCTTGCCGCTGCAGTCTGGTGCGGTATCCACATGCGCGCAAAAGCAGAGTACGGGAACAGAATCCGGGATGGTAGCCGGGATGGTAGCATACACATAGCCATGCTCATCCAGTGCAGCATCGGCGATGCCGATTTGATGCAACTCCTGTACTAACAGTTTGCTTAGGTCTTTCTGTTTTTCGGTAGAGGGCTGGCTGGACGAAGTGGGTTCGCTTTGGGTATCGATTTGTACATATTGCATGAAGCGAGAAGCAACGCTATGCTGATATCCCATAATAGCCATGAGCTGAAAATTTTAGGCCGCAAATGTACGTGCTGCTTCAGGCAGCCAAACGAAAAAAGGCCACCCAAAGGGCAGCCTCAGTAATTTCAAGACTCAGAAAGCTTAGGCCTGTGCAGGAGCGTTAAGCTTCTTGGTCAATGCACTTTTCAGGTTAGCAGCCTTGTTCTTGTGAATGACGTTGCGTTTGGCAAGCTTATCAATCATGGAAATAACATTGGGTAGTTCCTGATTGGCGGCTGCTGAATCTGTAATAGTAAGCAGTTTGCGGATCGCGTTACGGGTCGTCTTGCCGTAGTAGCGGTTGCGCTCACGGCGTTTCAGGGCCTGGCGTGCGTCTTTCTTGGTTGCTTTATGGTTAGCCATCGCTAAAGGGAAATCGTTCGTTTAAATTTTGCGGAGCGCAAAGGTAGGGGCGTTTTGTGAGATTCAGACCTAAATCATCAGATTTTTTATCCGTAAGAAAGATGTTCGGGATTCATGCTGATGTTCAGCGCTCACCCAATTACATCACCTGGGCAGAGTATATCTGCTTGCTTTTCTTGCTTAAAAAGTCTTTTTCTGAAATGAATTTATCCAGCTTGTCTTTGGGAATCCGGAGTCGGAAGAAATCTTCGGAATAGGTGTCCAAAGTGAACAATTCATAGTCAGGATTCCATTTTTCGAATAGCTTCTGGTCTATGCCCAGTTCTGTGCAAAGCAACTCTTCATTCAGCGGTTCTTTGATTCGGACGATGGCCATTTGTTCTAATTCCTCTTTGGTAAACTGCGGCTTGACTGGCTCCACCTTAGCGACCGCCTCTCCTGGCTCTTCATTGCCAAATTTGAAATCGTCAGGCAAGCTACCCTGGCCAATGTATTCCTTCATTTTTTCGAAAATAGAGGCGGTAGCTACGAATGCCAGTACATGGCCTTGCGTCTCCCGGGGGAGGTATTTCTTGATATCCCAAAAGCTGTGGCTACCGGTGCGATCAATGGCTCGAAGTACAGGAGTTGGCCCACTGTTATATGCAGCGACAACAAGCAGCCAATCGTTTAATTGGCCATACAGGAAATTGAGGTATTTAGCTGCGGCAGTAGTGGATTTGTACCAGTCTTTGCGTTCATCGTGCCGACCATTGACACGAAGCCCCATTAGTTGCGCAGTGCTGGCCATAAGCTGCCAGGGGCCAACAGCACCCACCGGTGAAACAGCCTGATTGTTTAGTGCAGACTCAATAACGGCCAGATATTTTAATTCGGTAGGTATATGATTCCGTTCCAGGATATTTTCTATCAATGAAAACTTGTTCCTAGCCCGGCTTTCAACAGTACTCAGGGTACGGTTATGTGTCCCGAGATATTTCCTTACAAAGCCATTTACGTATTCTGTCTTTTCCCCGAAATAAGATTTCTGACCGGCTAAAGGCACGCCACGGAATGGTTCTGCAACGGTAGTGGGTAAAATACCGGCAATGGGTTTGCCATTCGTTGTTGCCCCAGCAATGATGCTGTCATTCTTGATGACACGTGCTGGTGCCTGAAAAGAAATCGGCTTAGAAGACTGAGCCAGAGCAGAAACACCTGAGAGCAACAAAACCGAAACAAAAAATCCCTTCAATTGCATGTGGTTGGTCGTCGTTTTTAATGTTGCGAAGCAAGCCAGTAGCCTGCGGTACAACGGCGGTCAAAATCATGCAACCCTTCCTAAGAAGAGGCCGCTAAAAACAATGGAGTCTGTATCCAGACCCGAGAGAAACTGTGGGAAAGAATTACGACTTGGTCGTATCGGCCGTAGCCTGGCGATCTTTCTCGGTTGCGCCGTTTTCGATTTCCTTTTTCACCCCGTCTTTCGCATCGTTGAATTCACGGATGCCTTTACCAATACCACGGGCCAACTCTGGAATCTTACGCCCTCCGAAGCGAACTAATACTGCCAACAGTAGCCAAATCCATTCACCACCACCCGGCATGGAAAGAAGAAATTGCGGAACGACGCTTAGAGGTGCCATGTGTTTATCTATTTAGAGACGGTGCCGTACAAAGATACAGAAACCAAAAGTTCGACCTTATTTCCCCGATATATTAACACCGTTCTTAACGCCGCAGCAATGGTATTTTTTACCTCAAAGTTTAATTGCAATTCATTGATGGGCAACAGTGTTACGATGCCATTCATGCTTTGATCGCCAGCCCTTTTGTATAAGTACGCCAACGCTCAATGGCCGATTGCATATCCGCAGGTAATTCCGACTTAAAACACATCATTTCGCCACTTTCAGGATGCCGAAAACCCAGCTCTTTGGCATGTAGTGCCTGACGTGGAATAAGTGCCAAAGTATTTTCTACAAACTGCTTGTATTTAGAAAAAATAGTGCCTTTCACGATTCGATCTCCGCCGTAGGTACTGTCGCCAAAAAGGGGATGTCCGATGCTCTGCATATGCACCCGGATTTGATGGGTGCGCCCGGTTTCCAGTTGCAATTCTATCAGGCTTACATAGCCGAAGCGCTCCAATACTTTATAGTATGTGACCGCTTCTTTCCCATGTTCGCCATCCGGATAGGCTGCAAATAATTTGCGGAAACGTTGATGCCGGCCAATATGTGCTTCACTCCTTCCTTCATCGGCCTCCATATCGCCCCACACCAGGGCTACATAACGCCGGTGGACGGTGTGGGCTTTAAACTGAGCAGCGAGTTTCATCATAGCCTGTTCTGTTTTCGCTATGAGCAGCAGTCCGCTCGTGTCTTTATCAATCCGATGAACCAGTCCTACACGGGGTAGTACTTCTCCTTTGCTTTCCTGCTGATGTAAATACCAGGCAAGCCCGTTTACCAGAGTGCCACTATAATTGCCGCATCCGGGATGCACCACCAGGCCTGCGGGCTTATTGACCACAATGACGGAATCATCTTCAAAGACGATGTTGAGTGGGAGCTGCTCGGGAATAATTTCACTCAAGTCAGGGCGGCGTGTTTCGAAGACGATGATGTCATCACCCGGGCGAACCTTATAGTTGGCCTTCACGGATTCGCCATTAACGGTGATGTTGCCTTCTTCCAATGCCTGTTGCACCTTGTTGCGTGTGGCACCTTCAATGCGGGTCATCAAGAACTTGTCAATGCGCAACAGATCCTGCCCTTTATCGGCACGGATACGCATGCGTTCGGCCCGTTCGGCTGGCCCTTCCACTTCGCTGCCTTCTTCCCAATCTTCTGTTTCGTCAAAAAGTGCTTCCCGCATGGAAGCAAAAATAGAAGTGCATTTCAGTCTGTTGCGATTTGCAGTCATCGTGTTGCTTAACACGACTTTGGCTCTGTGCCTACCGGATACAATAAACCATCCGTCTGTTGCCGCGTCAATGCTGTATAACTCACCAAACCGAAAGCAATCATGAAAAAGTTCCTTCTCGCCCTGTTCTGTCTCTCCCTCACTACAGCAGGCATCACACAAGCTCGCCACTTAAACATCCGCCAACGCCAGCATCAGCAGCAAAGCCGAATCGCGAACGGCATCCACAACGGTTCTCTGACTCCGCGTGAAGCTGCACATCTCGAAAACCAACAAGCACGCATCCAAAGCGATAAACGCATGGCAAGAGCCGATGGAAAGATGAGCCCACGTGAGCGCATGCAGATCACCCGCGAGCAGAACATTGCCAATAAAAACATCTACGCCTTAAAGCACAATAACCGCGTTAGCCGTCTCTAAGCCGCCCCTAACTAAACCTTATCCTCCCGAGGCTGCCCCATTCAGGCAGCCTCTTTTTTGTCATAAGGGATTCAACAAAAAAATTTTTTTTGAAAGATGCCCAACGTTTCCGTCAATTTTAGCGTCTTCTTTATTTCAATAGCAGCATCTACCAGGATCAGATATTCTGATAACGCATCCAAAACACTTGAATTCCAGCTTCTGCTCTATCATTGCAAGAATCACAGTTGCTAAAAAGCTAAAAAATCCGCCTATCGCTCTCATACTTCTACGCTACACATTGCCGGTTCTGTCTCTCCCTTCCGGGGCCGGTGAGTTCAAACAAGAAGTATGCAACACACCCAGCAGCTTAGCGATGCGGCCCTTATTTCTCAATATCAGGCTGGCAGCAATGAAGCCTTCGAAACGCTCATTGCACGCAACAAAGACCGCATGTACACCACCATCTACATGCTCGTCAAAGACCACTATCTCGCCGAAGATATTTTTCAGGAAAGCTTTCTGAAAATCATCCGCACCATCCAAAGTGGCAACTATTCCGAACAGGGGAAATTTCTGCCCTGGGCCTTACGTGTGGCCCACAACCTCTGCATGGATCACTTTCGACGCGTGCGGCAACACACGCCCGTCACCACCGCCGATGGTCGCGAAATCATCGAACTCCTGCCGCTCGCACACAGCAACGGCGCCGAGCGCATCGAGCAACGACAGACGCACCAAAGTGTCCGCGAACTAATTCAGCAATTGCCAGAAGAACAACGCGAGGTCGTGAGCCTGCGCATCTATGGCGAACTGTCTTTCAAAGAGATTGCCAGCCTCACGGAAGTCAGCATCAACACTGCTCTTGGCCGCATGCGCTACGGACTGATCAACCTTCGGAAAATGATACAGGAGCAAAAGTTAGTTTTGCGATAGTCCTGTACGGCCTAAAAACTTCTACGCATCAATTTCTGATTATTGTTGGTCAGCTTTTGGAACTCCGATGAAACATCCGTTGCGACGCTCCGTTCATCTGGATTTCGCTATGCAGCTTTTCACGTGGCTGAAAAAGGAAATTTTTCGCCTTTGTTGGTGTTCCCACTCCCCGCCGTTGCCGCGTCTTTTGGCAGGGCCTGTGCAGGTGGAGGTGTACTCAGGCGCAGGTACAGGCGGCGCCCAACTCGGCAGCATAAACGTGAACTACACCTCCCCCGCCACCAGCCTGAACCTATAAAGTTTCGTAAGTGAGCCGTTTCCCTAATGGTCTTCAATGAAATTGCTTACATGCAAGTATTGAATGAGGAATCTTAATAGCAATAACCTCCTCAATTCACGATTGCGATGTGAGCAACAGATCCAGGTCGGTGTATTTTATCCCGAAATGACGGGCAATGCTGGCACTGGTCACACAGCCCTTATACAGATATACCCCATTGCGGATTCCGGGTTTCATCTGTATGAGATTTTCAACTCCGCCGCCGTCAGCCGTCTCCAGCAAAATGGGCATCAGCACATTGCTGATGGCTCGCGATGCCGTCCGCGATACGCCCGAAGCAATGTTGGGCACACAATAATGAATCACATCATACTTCTTAAAAATCGGATGCTCGTGCGTTGTAGTAGCGGAAGTCTCAAAGCAACCACCGCGATCTATACTGACGTCCACAATCACCGAGCCTGCCTTCATGTTTTGCACCATTTCATCCGTCACAATCACGGGAGCCATACCACCTACCGGCTTCACTGCACCCACTGCCACATCGGCTGTTGCCAGTTCGTCTGCTAAAGTTTTCGGCTCAATCACAGAGGTGAATAACCGGTGACCTACATTATTCTGAAGCCGCATCAGGCGATAAATCGAATTGTCAAACACACGCACGACAGCCCCAAGTCCCAGGGCAGTTCGGGCCGCAAATTCGCCCACCACACCCGCACCAATGATGACCACCACCGCAGGAGGAACTCCTGAAATGCCACCTAGCAAAATGCCTTTTCCCTGATGCACATTACTCAGATATTTGGCCGCTGTGAGGATGGCCGATGAGCCGGCAATCTCACTCATCGAACGCACAATAGGGTAGTTCCCCGAATCATCCTTGATGCTCTCGAATGAGATAGCAATGATTTTTTTGTGCATCAGTGCCTGCACCATCTCCGCCTTCATCAGGGGCATGTGTATCGGAGAAAAGACCACCTGATTGGGTTGGAGCCAGGCCAGTTCTTCCATTGAGATGGGCCCGCTTTTAATAATGGCATGCGCCCGATACACCTCCGACTTTTCATACACAATGCGGGCACCCGCGTTGCTATAGTCAATGTCAAAATAAAAAGAGCCTTCACCAGCGCCATGCTCTACACACACGTCATGCCCATTGCTGACCAGTACCGACACCGACTCGGGAGTCAGCGCCACGCGCGCTTCCTGAAAACCACATTCTTTTGGAATGCCAATGAAGATCTGTTTTTTCCTGGGTGGAATTTCCAGCGTCTCTTCTAAAGGTGCATACGATAATGTTGGAGAAACGAATGGTCGTTTCACAGAACCTCTTTCCACAAGAGCTCACAATTTGGCTGAAAGTACAACGCCTTTCGGGAACCTTCCTGATTTCTGAAACTCTTGCTAAGAAGTCCGCCCTAATAAGGCTGCTAAACCTGCGGCGCTACATTTGCCGCAAGGCTGAATGCCCCGGCAGACAGTTCAGAAGACGCAGCGCTCATGCTCAAACAATCGCAACAACAACGCCTCCTGCAAAGGCTTTCCCCACAGCAAATTCAGATAATGAAGTTGCTGCAGGTGCCTACTGCACAGCTTGAAGAGCGCATCAAAGAAGAGCTGGAAGACAACCCGGCCCTGGAACAGGGAGAAGATGCCGCCGGCGAAGACGAGCTGTTTGGAAAGGATGAAATGGCATCCGATAATTTCGACCAGGAAGAGACTACGGATGAGGTAGAACTCAGTGAAGACACTGCCGAAAAAATTGACCTCGATGATTATCTGCGTGGTGAAGACAGTGGCGATTATGGGGGGAATGATGATTATAGCGGCAACCGGGAAGACAACGAACGCCAACAAGCACCCATTCGAATAGAGACTTCTTTCCACGAGCATCTCATCAGCCAGCGCGGCATGTTAGACCGGGATGAACACCAGCTTGCCATCGCCGAGCAGATAGTAGGCTCTATAGATGATGATGGATACCTGCGCCGTGAAGTGCATGCCATCGTAGATGACCTAGCTTTCGGGCGCAATATCATTACCAGTACAGAAGAAGTGGGCGACATCCTGGAACGCATCCAACTCCACTTCGAGCCCGCTGGTGTGGGTGCTTGGACTTTACAGGAATGCCTGCTGCTCCAGCTCAATAGACTGCCTCAAAATGATGAGGTGAAAGCGGCACAGACTATTCTCACGAAGCATTACAACGAGTTTATCAAAAAGCACTACGAAAAGGTGCAGCGTCAGCTCGGTGTCGCAGCAGATTCATTCAAGCAGATCATCACACTCATCACCAGGCTATCACCCAAGCCGGGCACGGCTTTCGGTACAGTGAACAAGGCAGAGAGTTATATCATCCCGGACTTTTTCGTCTATAACAACAGCGGCAAACTGGAGCTGAGCCTGAATGCGAAAAATGCTCCTGAGTTGCGCGTCTCAGAAGGCTATCGCGAGATGATGAAGGCCTATGAACGCGGTAACAAGACAGACAAAAGACAACGCGAGGCGGTACAGTTTATCAAGCAGAAATTAGACGCAGCAAAGTGGTTTATTGATGCCATCAAGCAAAGGCAACACACCTTGCTGCACACCATGCAGGCCATCATGGACATCCAGCGGGAGTTTTTCCTCAGTGGTGATGATACCTCCCTGCGTCCTATGATTTTGAAAGATGTGGCCCAGATCACCAACCTCGATATCTCAACGGTCAGCCGGGTAGCCAACAGCAAATATGTGCAGACGGAATTCGGCACTTACAAACTGAAATATTTCTTCTCAGAAGGCTTGCAGACGGATAGCGGCGAAGAAGTGAGCACCCGGGAAGTGAAGAGCATCCTCAACTCACTGGTGGAGCAGGAGGATAAAAAGCATCCCTATTCTGATGACCGGCTCACCGAGATGCTGCAGGAAAAAGGCTACAACATCGCACGCCGCACTGTGGCCAAATATCGCGAGCAACTAAACCTACCTGTGGCCCGTTTGCGCAAGGAGCTTTAGCCGGTTTTTACCTCATTTTCTTTTATACATGGCATGCCCGGAGCCTGCCCATACACAGGAAATCCACAGGCTGATTCTGTGCTGACGCTGCATGCTGTACATTGCCAACTGGCAACCCAAACTCTTCCATGAACATAGGCGTACTGAAAGAAGCCGCTCCCGAGACCCGTGTATCACTCAGCCCCGAAGTGGTCGCTGCGCTGGTCAAAATGAAAGTAAACGTCTGGGTAGAACGAGGTGCCGGTGAGTCGGCATTCCTACTGGATGATGACTATGAAAAAGCCGGCGCTAAGCTGGTTGATGTCGCCACCATTGCAGATGCAGATATCGTGCTTACGATACACGCTGAAAATGTGCCTGCCAACCTGAAGCAACATACCATTATCATGGGCGTTTTTCAACCCCTCTATCTGGGAAGGCAGATGCAGCAATGGGCACAGCAAGGGCTTACTGTTTTTTCCTTAGATACCATCCCGCGCACCACTCGTGCACAGAGTATGGATGTACTTTCCTCACAGGCCAATATTGCTGGCTACAAAGCTGTCTTGCTCGCCGCTTCTACATATTGTCGCTACTTCCCCATGTTCATGACTGCAGCCGGCAGTATTCCTCCGGCGAAGGTGGTGGTGCTGGGGGCCGGTGTGGCGGGCTTACAGGCTATTGCCACAGCGAAAAGACTGGGCGCAGTGGTGGAAGTTTCTGATACACGCCCCGCTGTGAAGGAAGAGGTGATGAGCCTAGGTGCTAAGTTTATTGAAGTGGAAGGTGCTGCTGATGCCAGCAAAGCCGGTGGTTATGCTGTTGAGCAAACAGAAGAGTATAAGCAAAGGCAAAAAGAACGCCTCGCAGAAAGCATCCGCAAAAGCGATATCGTGATTTCTACTGCTCAAATCCCGGGTAGGAAAGCACCCATACTCCTAAGCACCGAAATGGTAGAAAGTATGAGACCTGGCTCAGTGATCATTGACCTGGCTTCTGCCACCGGAGGCAACACAGAATTGACCAAAGACAATGAGACGGTGCGCCACAAGGGGGTTACCATTATTGGCAACAGCGCACTCGCTGCCTGTGCACCTGCCGATGCCAGCAAGGTGTATGGCAAGAATGTGCTCAACTTTCTAAAGCTCATTGTGGATTCAGAAGGAAATCTGAACCTCAATTTCGAAGACGATATCGTGAAAGGAACCGTCATCGCTCATGGTGGCCAGATTGTCAATGAAAGAGTAGCTGCCACGCTCAACAACTAAGCTGCAACCGCCCTTCTTGATTCTGATATTCCTCCAAACCACTTCATCCTTTTAGCATCATTATCCCAAAGACATGTCTGAGCTCTATCTCTTTTTCCTGAAGCACTACCAGCTCATCACCATCGTAGTGCTATCCATCTTCCTCGGTATTGAAGTGATTTCACGAGTACCCAGCGTACTGCATACTCCCTTGATGAGTGGAGCCAATGCGATTCACGGTGTAGTCATCATTGGCGCCATCATCGTGATGGGCACTGCCGAATCAGACGATTACCTCGCACTGACGCTCGGCTTCCTGGCCGTCGTCCTCGGCACGCTCAATGTAGTCGGTGGCTTTGTGGTCACGGACCGGATGCTGGAAATGTTTGGTAAGAAAAAGGCCCAGAAGAAAAAATAAAAAAAACAGCAGCGCCGGCGGAATGAAGGAATAAACGCTGCCCTCATCACTCCCCTCAAATCCCTGCATCAGTCTTTCACATAAAAAACATGAACGAAATCATAGCCAAATTCTTAGCCGGGCAATCGCTGCTGCTGCTTTGCTACCTCATCGGTTCCGTCACGTTCATCATCGGCCTGAAGATGCTTTCGCATCCCGAAACTGCTCGCAAGGGCAACTCTATCGCGGCTGTGGGTATGACCATCGCCATCATTGGCACCATCTTCCTCTATCGCGATGAAAATCTCTCGAAACTGCACAACTACCTCTGGATATTCGCCGGCTTAGCCATCGGCGGTTTCATCGGAACTCTGGTCGCCAAAAAGGTGCAGATGACTGCCATGCCCGAAATGGTGAGCATGTTCAATGGTATGGGTGGTGCCTGCGCCATGCTGATTTCTGTGGTGGAATACCATCATCTGAAAGAAGTAGCCGGCGGGGAATTAGTCATCATCATGCTGGGTATGATTATCGGTACGGTCTCCTTTGCCGGTTCCATGATTGCCTGGGGTAAGCTCGCCGGCAGCATCAAAGACAAGACCATACCTGGCGCACAGTTCATCAATTTTGCACTCTTCGCAGGGATACTCTTGCTGGCCGTTTTGCTCATAAGCGGCGTCTCAGATTCGCATGCCATGTTCTATGCCGTTCTGGCTATGGCTGCGGCTTACGGTGTTCTGTTTGTGATGCCAATTGGCGGTGCCGACATGCCTGTCGTGATTTCTCTGCTCAACTCATTTACGGGCGTCGCTGCAGCTTTCGGGGGCTTCCTCTACGACAATCCCGTCATGTTGACCGGCGGTATCCTCGTTGGCTCTGCGGGCACCATCCTCACCATCCTCATGTGTAAGGCTATGAACCGTTCCCTGAAGAATGTGTTGCTGGGTTCCTTCGGTGGTGCCAAGCATGCAGCAGCCGGCGGTTCCGCCTCAGCCAGTGGCGGTACTTACAAGGAAATTTCGCTCAATGACACGGCCACACTCATGGCCTATGCCAATAAAGTAATCATCATTCCCGGCTATGGATTGGCCGTGGCTCAGGCACAACACACCACCCACGAACTGGAAAAAGTACTCGAAGAAAAAGGCGTGGAAGTGCTCTATGGTATTCACCCGGTGGCAGGCCGCATGCCGGGCCACATGAACGTACTCCTCGCCGAAGCCGATGTGCCCTATGAAAAGCTCCTGGAGCTGGAAGATGCCAACGACCAGATGGCCGGCACTTCTGTAGTCTTAATCCTCGGCGCCAATGATGTGGTGAACCCTGCCGCCAAAGAAGACCCCGCTTCCCCCATCTATGGCATGCCCATCCTGGAAGTAGAAAAAGCCGACCACGTCATCGTCAACAAACGATCCATGAAACCCGGTTATGCTGGCATCGAAAACCCGCTCTTCTTCCGCCCGAAAACATCCATGCTCTTCGGCGATGCCAAGAAAGTGCTACAGCAGTTAGTCGCCGAACTGAAGGCGATGTAGCCCCCAAAAAGGCACCCTTCCCCAGCCTTGGAAAGCCATCAAAAAAGGCCAAATAAAATTTGCCGGCAATCAGGCTCGCCCTTACTTTTGCCCTCCTTTCGAAAGAGAGG
>CAYRJR010000011.1:0-29713 GCA_964424655.1 uncultured Chitinophagaceae bacterium | reverse complement strand
AACCACATAGGTGCCTGGCTTAGTGTACATATGGGTTGGGTTCGCCAGTGTAGAGGTTGTTCCGTCACCAAAATCATATAGGAAAGTCACACATTCTGGTAGGTTTCGCCAATAAGGATTACTACAAGGCATGATGGATTTATCAGTAAACCGGAACAGGTGATCTACACATGCCGTACTGTCATCAATAGCAAAGTCTGGCAGCAGCGGATGGCTCACGTTAATCAGCTTGTTGATGGTATCCGTGCAAAATTGGTTTTTGACCAGCAATACAACAGGATAGAAGCCTTGCTCTTTGAAGATATGCGTAGGTGCAATGGCGTCCGTGTAGTAATAAGCACCATTGTTGCCCACGCTGTCGCGGAAGTTCCAGGCAAAGCTGTCAATGGCACTTACCGGATAGGACGTGTTGAAGAATCGAACAGTATCTTCTGAGCAGCCATAATGATAATCATACTCAAAACCGGCTATTGGCGTTGAGTCAATGATCTTAATGTTGACGGTATCATACCAGTGGCAACCATTGAGTGTGTACACATCCAAAACGAATTGTGTGCTCTTTGAAATTTGGAAAGTGGGCACCAGTGTCACATCTGTACCTCCAAAAATGACTGCCTTAGGAGTCCAACTGTAGCCATAAAGGATATTGCCCGATGTATCAGAAAGCACGGCTGTGATAGAGTCTGTCATTTGTTGGCCGCAACTGATAATCGAACGGTCTGGTCCGGCATCAACATTAGCGGTGGCTATCCACAAAACTGTAGTATCAGGAATAACATTCAGCCCACCACAATTGGCATCCAGGTGAGTAATTACAGATGTAGCACTTGCATTTACCAATACTGAAGAACCAGAAGTGGTAATTATTGCCGGGCCGCTGACTACAGTCCAATTGTAAGGCCCGGCACCATTCGCATTCAAAACCAGATTGTGGGCAGAATCGCAAATTTTGATGGTGTCTGAAGTGCCAATATTTCCCTGATAACCTGAATAGCCGCAACTGGCCATATCCTCAACAGGGAAGCTGCTAAATGGAGAGGAAGCAGAAGCAGTGAATGTAACTGTCGTTCCACTGATAATTCCTGAGTACAACTTACCGTTGGTGCCATCGTAATAAACCTCATTACCATTAACTGCTAAACCTCCGGAGCCAGCACCATAAGTGCCTGCCAATGTATAGGTAGCCAGTAAAGAGCCTGTGGGGTCAAATTTCTTCAGTACCGCAGGGCTGGCACCCTGAAAAATTACATAGTAGTTGCCTGCGCAATCTGCAGCAATGTCGGATGACTGATTGTTGGTTGTAGTGCCACTGGCTGCCTTACCGATATAAACAGGTGAGCCTGTGCCTGTGGTTCGAAATACTACGCCGCTAGCCGGATCGTACGAGAAAATGTAACCACCTCCACCAGCGATATTGTCTGAGTTCAAAGCAGCTCCGGTAGAAATCCAGGATGTACCATTCCAATAGTGCAGAATTCGGGTTGTGCCATTGCTGACCGTGGTATAGTAAGTCAGGGCAGGTGTGCCGCCATTCAGATTGGCACTCACTGCTAAGGCGCTGGCCATTGGCCCGCCAACTACCGAAGAGCCTGGCATCGTAATGCCAGTGAATGAAAATCCGCTTGGATTCGCAGGTGACATGACGAGGATGGAGTCATGAGAAACGAAATAAATCTTACCAGCACCTGTGCCGCTACAAACGGGTAAGGTGCTGACTTGTGCACTTGCCAGAGCTGTTGTGCCAGCAGCAAGAATTGTAAGACCTAATCCTTTGAGAATTTGTGAAAATGGCTTCATGGATAGAAAATTTGATTCCGGACGGAAGCAGAATTTTTTTGAAAATCCCGCCCAAGATACTTGCTAAGACAGCCATACCCGAAAAAAGGTTGGGTCAAACGGTGCTTTATCAAAGATTTTTTTTTTAGTTAGACGTTTGAGGCTCCCTGAATTCATGCCTTTACCTTCGCCGCTCTTATTTCTAAAGCAGTGTCGAGAAGAAAGAAAAATAAAGTTTTTGAGTTTGAAAATATTCAGATAACTGCATATGCCGCAGAAGGAAAGAGCGTGGGGCAGTTGCCTGATGGACGTGTGGTTTTTGTAGATGCTGCTGTGCCAGGTGATATCGTCCGACTTCGTGTCATTCGGGATAAAAAGAATTTTGCCGAAGGCAAAGCAATCGCTATTACTTCAGCCTCACCAGACCGGGTAGAAGCATTCTGCCCACATTTTGGTATCTGTGGCGGATGTAAATGGCAAATGCTTCCTTACCAGAAACAAGCGCATTACAAACAACAACAGGTTCGGGATCAACTCAGCCGGATTTCGGGACTAAGCCTTCCAGAGCTGCGTCCCATAGTGGCTGCTACACTGGAAAGCACTCGCTACTACCGCAATAAGCTCGAGTTTACATTCAGCGCTACCCGATATTTTACGGCAGCGGAAATTGCAGAAGCACCTGAAGGAGCCTTGAGCCCAGAGCCTGCTTTGGGCTTTCATGCTCCTGGCCTTTTTGATAAAGTGGTGCCGATCCACACTTGCTTTTTACAAGCAGAACCTACCAATACACTACTGCGCGTGTTGCGCGAATATTCAACGGCCAGGCAACTCAGCTACTACAATTTTCGCCAGCAGGAAGGTTGGCTGCGCAATGCAATCATCCGCGTTGCCCGCAGCGGTGAAGTCATGGTGAACATGGTTTTTCAGCACGAAAACGAAGCAGAACGAATTGCTCTATTGGATCATCTGCTCCAGAAGATACCGACCATTACCACCTTGCTGTACACCATTAATGGCAAGGCCAACGACACACTTTACGACCTGCCGGTTTATACTTTTTTCGGGCCGGGTTATATCCGCGAATCGCTGGAAGATTTTGAATTCCGGATTTCCCCAAAGTCATTCTTTCAAACCAACACGGCTCAAGCCGAAAAGCTTTATCAGGTCGTCAGGGAGTTTGCAAACCTTAAAGGAGAGGAGACGCTCTACGATCTCTACTGCGGCACAGGTAGCATCGGCATTTTCTGTAGCAGGCAAGCCCGAAAGGTTATCGGTATAGAAGCGGTGGCAGACGCAGTGAAAGATGCGCAGCAAAATGCCCTGTTGAATGGACTGGAGCATTGCAGCTTTTTTACGGGTGATGTCAGCGATATCTGCAATGATTCTTTTTTTGAAAAGCATGGCCGTCCGGATGTACTCATCACAGACCCTCCAAGAGCCGGAATGCATGCCAGGCTGGTAGAAACGCTCTTGCGTATTCGTGCGCCGCGTGTTGTGTATGTGAGCTGCAATCCCGCTACTCAGGCTCGTGACCTGGCTTTGCTGGATGAAGCTTATGAAGTGAAGGCGCTACAGCCAGTGGATATGTTTCCGCATACCCAGCATATTGAAAATGTAGCCTTACTCTGCCTGCGATAGCTTTACTCTGCTACCAGTCAGGCACGCGTTTTTGTGCGGCTTCCGCTGATTTCGCTTTGCAGAAATCTTCGATTGCAGAGGCTTCGTGATGCATGCCAGGCAGCAGATTCCGTTGCAAAAGCCGGTTGCCATCCAACTCAATACTGAGGATACCGTGGCGCACCAGCACCTTATCAATTTCTGTCCAGGGTAGCAGGCGGATAAGGCCTCCTTTGGGTAGGCGAATGCCTTGTTCGTCTATCAGGGCTTGTGGTGTCGCAGGCTTGCGCAATTCCCAAATTGCTGCAGCAAGGATGGCGAGTGCAATGATGCCAAAAAGCAAAGCTGGCTTGGCCTGGCCAGCGAAAGCGAATGTTAGACTGGATCCAATTACAGCAAGGACTTCCAACAGACGTAAACTCAGGCTTCGCTTGCCTTCACGCAGCCATTTCTTGTAAAAAATAGCTGCTGTAAAAATGCCAGCACCCAGTAGCAAACTCAAAATGCCCAGCCAGATAAAAGGCGTGTATGCCTGTTTGAAATTGGGAGAAATCGTCGTGAACCAATACAGCACCAGGCTGCCTGCACCAATGCCGCAAAGCACCAATGCCAGCATCAGATGGAGGGTGGTCATACGTCGGGTCGCTCCCGTGTCGGCAGGCATTAGCGGCAGCACAAATTGCATGGGGCAAAGATAATTTTCAGCCTCTGCCACTATTTCCGGATCATCTTATCCAGGATGATTTGGGTCAGCGGGTGATAGTTCTTTCGATATTGATTATAGAGCCGTTTGGCGACAGCTTGCTGCCCGGTTTCCATCAGCGCACCATACACAGGCTCCAGAAATTTCTGCCTACCCACATGGCTTAGGAATTGTTCCATTTCCGGATAAGCAGGAGTATAGCGATGTTGAACGGCCATAGTGTACCACAGGTCAGCAATCTCGCTATTCCCAGATTGCGTAAAATGAAACTGGTCATCTAAGGCTTTCATCTGAACGAGGCTCAGGCTTTCGGGCAAATTGCGCAGGAAATGCAGCCACTCGTGAGTAGTCCAGGCGTGGGTCTGAAGCTGCGATGCGGCAGTTCCATTCAGGAAGCGGCTCCGCTCGGTATTCACTTTGCTGAATCGGACACTATCAGCACGTGGACAATTATCAGGAATACCAGGGCCATAAACCCAGGCCTTGATATCAATTTTCTTTTCAAGAGTAGTGTCTCCCTGAATCAGGTTTGCACGCAAATATTTCAGGAAGGCTTCGGTAGTGATGCTATGAAATGCATGCTCTGCAAAATATTTTTTCAAAAAAGCATCGAAGCGCTCGCGGCCCACATTGCGCTCAATGAGCCAGAGGAATGCAGCACCTTTTTCATAGGGAATGTCAGAAAGACATTCATCCGGGTCGCGACCTTTCAGATTCAGCTTGAGCCAGGTGTCCGGGCTGTTCTTCCCTAGGCGATCTACTTCTGCAACCAGGTCTTGATAGCCCAGCTCCCAAAGCATGTCCACATAGCTTTTGTCGGTCATGGCTTCAGTGATTCTGCGTTCGAAATACACCGTAAACCCTTCATTCATCCAGATGTCATTCCAGGTGGCATTGGTCACCAGGTTGCCGCTCCAGCTATGGGCCAGCTCATGCGCAATGAGGTTGACGAGACTCCTGTCGCCCGCAATAACGGTAGGTGTGCAAAACGTTAGTCTTGGGTTTTCCATGCCTCCCATTGGGAAGCCGGGAGGAGCAACCAGCACATCATAACGCCCCCAGCGATAAGGGCCATACAGCAAACTCATATCGGGCTTTGTCCACGACGGTTGGTTCGGCATATACACCAGTCCGGTTGTCAATAGCGCGGAAAGAAATATTGCCTACAGCCAGTGCCAGGAGGTAGGCAGGCACTGGGTTCTCCATTTTAAAATGATAGATGCCACTATCATTCGGCACTTGTGGATTTTCAGCACTCATCAAGGCAATGAGGCCCTTGGGTACACGAACCCTGGCATCGTAAGTAAAGCGAATCCCAGGCCCATCGGCGCAAGGCACCCAGGAGCGGGCATTGATGCATTCGTCTTGCGTGTAGAGGAATGGATCCCTTTTCGAAGCAGTCTGATCAGGCGACAGCCATTGAAGGGCCCGTGCACTGTCTGTTGTCGCATACCAAATGCTCACGAGTTTGCTTTGCGGGGTAATTGGGATGCTGAGCCTGGTCCCCAGGATGGGCACTGGCTGGCCAATAGAAAATGTGCCCTTCTTCCCATCCACGGCAACACTGTCAATATGCAGCCCGTAGTCGTCTAAATGAAGCGCGGTAGCCCCGCTTGTATTTTCAATGCTCCAGTCTGCCCGGCCATTGATTTGCTTTTTTTCAAAAGAAACATTGATGTCTAAAGACAGGTGTTTCATTTGCACACTGTCAGCATTACTCAGCGTGTGATAGTCTTTGTATGCAGTGGTTGAGTCGGTGGCCACATTGCTTTTCGAAGCCTGATTATTGTTTTGGCAAGAAGCAGCGAGCAACAATGCCAGCGCAAGCGGAGCAAGTTTTTTCATTGAAAAAAGAAGGTACTGAAAAAGACAGTCAGGTTGCAAGTTGCTTCAAAACTATTTGTATGCCGAGCCCGGTCATGATTGCCAGCCCAAAGCTGAGCAGCGTACCAATGAGCATATACTCGGTCTGGCCTTTGTCGCGGCCTTCGCGCAGGTCACCGAAACGAAATACACTCTTTGCCGCAATCAGGAAGCCAATAGCAGCCCATTGCCCGATGAGCACAAAGCTGAAACAAAGCACCCGCTCAATGATGCCAATCCATCGGCCTGCTTTGTAAAGCAGTTCCCGGTCTTCTGGTATATCCAGACGCCATTTTGCCGTAGCCAATGAAATCAGTGTCGGGAAAAGAAGGCAATTGAGCGCATAGCCGGATGCAAGCCACCACAGCCAGGGCTTATGCATGATTGCAGTAAGTGAAAAAGATGTGTCGCCGTCAGCCGCTACGATGCTGCAGCAAATTGCGATTACAAGGAGATGTAAGAACTGGTCAATCAGAAAGGCGACAATCCCGTCTTGTTTCAACAATGCCTTCAGCCCGTCGAAGAGCAGATGGCCGGTGGCAATGATGATTCCGATAAGCCAGGCCTTTGGCTGAAAAGCCATCGCGGTAGCAAGGGTAAATTGTATCAGTACATGGAGGTAGAGCCGGGAGGAGCGGAAGTTGTGCGCACGGCGATGAGCCACCCACGAGTCGGGTTGCAAGAGGAAGTCGCCGAGTATGTGTGCTAGCAGTAGCCGGGCAGGCAGGCTCCAATCCATATGCTAAGGCTTTGACTGCGGGTTAAGACGCAGCATTGTGTTTTGGCGAAAATAACTTTCCCAGTGCCTGATTGCAGGCCATCCTGCAGTCTGCAATCTTTTATGAATGGAAGACTGTGTGATGCCCAGCCTGGCGGCCAATGCCTGTTGGGTTTCGCCATGTAGCATTTGCTGAAAAATGGCTTCTCCTGCTGCGGCTGTCCAGCGGCTGATGATTTGTTCTGCGAGGATGCATTCGGTATTCAGGGCTTCAGTCCAGGCATCATCGGGCGTGTGAAACGCAATGCGTTGGGCTTCGTTGTATTTGATTGTATCCAGTAGGTTGCCAGATTGCTGGAATGCCGGCCCTCCCGAAGCGGCTAATGTTTTTGCGCGATGGCTGATCTCACCAATACTGATTGCGATACGCACGTCCCATTGTTGGCCATTGGTCATTGTGCCTTTCAGCGCTGTACGCCAGAGCAGGGCGATTTGTAGTGCATCCTCAGGTCGTTCCAGTAAAGCCTGAAAGGAATCACCTCGAAACAGCTCAAAACTTTTCCTTCGTCGGAAGAGCCTGGCTTCAATCATCTTGGAAACTTCGTTCAATCGTTGCTCCACTGCTGCTGAGCCTAGCTTTCTGGAGCCTACGAGGTCAGCAGTGAGCACGGCAAATTGAGGATTTTTTATTCGGGCTGCCATAACCCGAATATAGCCTTTTAACGGAATAATCGCCAATTATTCGCTTCTAATGGAATAACCATCTATTATTCGTCTCTAATGGAATAATAGCCAATTATTCCGTTCTTACTGAATAATCATCTATTATTCGCCTACAATGGAATAATCGTCAATTATTCTGTTTTAATGGAATAATCAGATATCTGCTTTTACAGCTTCCCATTTGGTATGGAGGTAGCTATCCCACACCAGCCATAGCAGGATGGATGACAGTCCAAGGTAAATCAGCTTTAGCCAGAGCAGATGTAATGCGAGGTAATGACCTATGCCTAATGCTGTAGGGATTAACATACCCAGGAGTGCACGCAAAAATTTAGAACCTCCCGTAGCAGTCTGATCTATCTGAGAAAAGGGAAAACGACGATATGCCATCCTGGCCACACAGGCTGCGAACAAAGTGACATTCACCAATGCCAGCACTACATCCACCCAGGCTGAAATGCCCCAGACGGTTAGTACAAACACCGTCACAGATGCAAAAAAGGGAAGGAAGTATTTCACCCAAATTACCTTGAAGCTACCAGCAAAAATTATCCCTGGTTCTTCTAATGGAACAGCATAATAAATCCAGGCGGCCTTGTATTGTTCCGAAATGCTGAGATAGGAATAGGCTTGTAGCATGACTACTGAGCACATGTAAAGCAGGATGAGGTGGCTGCCTGTCTCGGGCAGATGCCGCCATTGGGCCGCCAGCGAATGTTTACTCTGTAGCAGCAGGTACACAAAGTAGATGGGCACGTAGGCAAACATGGGATAGACCTTCATCTTGAAACTGCGGCTACGGGCCGTTTGCAGCCACACCATGATGAAACCGGCTTGTGCAGCCGGATGCCTATTGAGCAGACGCGCCAATACCATATACAGTCTTTTCTTGCCCTGCCGCACTTCATTTTGTACGAGTGGTGCTGAGGTCTCTGATGATTCTATTGCGTCCAGCCGATTGAGCCTTGCAGCAAACTGAGGAGCTAAAAATCGCAGACTCAGCCATAGCAGCAACAAGGGGAAGATGACGGCCAACAGGCCAAATAACACAATGTGTTTCAAACCAGCATCCAGCACCCGCACCCAGCTAAACGTAGCAGCCAGCCAATAGCCGGGGGTGAATTCGGCCCAGCCCATTTGCGCCACCTGGAAATGCTGGGCTGCTGAAGCATCCATTGCACGAGGCACGAGGTAGTATGTGCCGAAAATGATTACCGAAAATGCTATCTGGAAATAGCTAAGCAATTCCTTGAATCTTTCGCCGGAGGCTACCCGCAGCAGTATCAGATATACGCCCATCACGACAAATAAGGCCGTGATGACCATCAATAGTAATGGCAAGGGGAAAAACACAGCTGCTTTCCAGCCAAACATAATCCCCAGAACAACCCATCCCGAAATGGACATGGGCAGGACGATGCGTGTCAGATAAATGAATACATGCAGCAGCCGCGAAAGGAAAATGGTTCGGTCTGAAACCGGACGGGGATGGATGATGTATTTATCCCGCGTGTCAAACAGCACACTGGAAAAGTCTGAAATCAGGGTGAAGCTGAGCAGGAATAGAAACATCGTGAAGAACAGCCAGAGGGCGCTCAGCCTGTCTTCTACCATCAGTAGCGGGAAGATGTAAATAAATCCAGTGAAGAACGAAATAAGCACACCGAGCACGCTGCCGAATCGGCGTCCTTTCTTTTTCTTTTGTGCGCTCCCAAATTGAAATGGCTTCCGGTCATCGAGCTTCAACTTCACATCCAGCAGTGCACGAAGCTGCTCTGTATCGGCACCGAGCTTGCGATACAAGCCTTGCGGCAACATGACTAAGAATAAGAACAACTTGTTCATAAAGGAATCATTTGGCCAAGCGCAGAGCAGCGTCTTGCCATTTTTTTTTCAGAATGTTTTTTATAAAATCACCCAGGCAGCAAGATGTGCGGAAAGGATTTGTAGTCAAAATCAGCCTTGCAAGGCGGCGGCAATGTCAGATGCCCGGTTGCTGATATTTTCCTTTGAGGTGAGTTTTGAGAATATTTCTTCAAGTGAGCCCTGCCCCTCGCCCCGCAGATTCTGGATGGTGTCATCGGCAATGATTTTGCCTCCGTCTATCAATACGATTCGGTCGCTCACTTTTTCCACCACATCCATCATGTGCGAGCAATAGAAGATGGTTTTGCCTTCGCCTTTCAGTACCTGTAGTAGCTCTTTAACCATGATGACTGCATTGGCATCCAAGCCCGACAGGGGCTCATCCAGAATCACAATTTCCGGGTTGTGCAGCAGGCCTGAAGTAAGTAATACTTTTTGCCGCATCCCTTTCGAAAAGGTATCCATACGCTGGTGGATGTGTACGGCCAGGCCAAATGATTCCAGCATCCGTCGGGAGCGCTCTTCGATTTGTGCCTCGCTGAGGTGATGCAGCTTGCCGATGAAGCTGAGGTATTCAGAAGGTGTCAGCAGGTCGTATAGCTCGGCCATCTCCGGCACATATCCCGTGATGCTTTTGATGAAAAGGACATTGTCACGCAGTGGTTTCCCTGCAATGGTAATTTCGCCTTCAAAGTCAGTGATGATACCGGTAAGAATTTTTACGGTCGTACTCTTGCCGGCGCCATTGGGGCCAATGTATCCGATGATTTGCCCTCGGAAGATGTCTAAGTTGATATCATGCAGCACCTGTTTTTCTCCATATTGCTTGCTCAGGCCGCGAATCGTGATGATTGGTTCCATTTGGGCTAAAATTACAGCCGCAAAATCTGCAAGTTGACCCGATATCTTTTCGATGGATTCTGAACAATCTTTCCAGCCTCAAGGAAGCAGGCCACCGGGCCGGGAGCGCCCCGTTTTATCGACAAAACTGGACTCGGCATTTACTGCTGTCTATCGTGTGTTTGCTTTTCTGGGCCGCTTTTTCAAAGAATTATTTCGTCCGCCATACGAGTTCAATGAGATTATCAGGCAGTGTTATGATGTAGGCTACAAATCGCTCTTCCTGATTTGCATGACGGCATTTATCACGGGACTTGTTTTCACCAAGCAATCGCGGCCTTCATTGTCCAATTTCGGTGCCACGAGCTGGCTGCCTTCGCTGGTGGCTATCGCCATTATCCGTGCATTGGCGCCCCTGGTAACTGCGTTGATTTGTGCGGGTAAAGTAGGCTCTCAAATCGGGGCAGAACTCGGCTCTATGAAGGTGACGGAGCAGATAGATGCGATGGAGGTCTCTGCCACTAATCCGTTCAAGTTTCTGGTGGTGTCGCGGATCCTGGCTACCACCATTATGATACCCGTACTCATGTGCTTTTTTGCCGGGTTCGGGCTCTGGGGTTCTTATGTGGATGTCCATGCCAATGAGAGTACCTCATTTACTTTTTTCGTTGAAAAAGCTTTTGAGAAAATTACCTTCATGGACATTTGGACCTCGGTGGTCAAAGCAGTGGTTTATGGCTTCACTATTGGTGCTGTAGGCTGCATCCGTGGCTACAATGCCAAGCAGGGAACTATGGGCGTTGGACGTGCAGCCAACTCAGCCGTCGTGATTTCCATGTTCCTCATTTTTATTGAAGAAATGCTCATTGTTCAAATCGCAAATGTTTTCCGATAGCGATGTCTATAGGTAGTCATAGTCAATTTTCTAAGTCGGTTACATCACCGGTTGTTTCCTTGCGTGGGGTACACAAGTCATTTGGCGAAAATGAGGTGTTGCGTGGCGTCAGTCTGGAATTGTTTCAGGGAGAAAATGTGGTGGTGTTGGGCCGTAGTGGTACGGGCAAATCGGTACTGATAAAAATTATTTCGGGGATGCTACAGCCCGAAGCTGGCGGGGTGCATGTCCTGAGTGAAGATGTAACCTTACTGAATGATAAACAACTTCAAAAACTGCGACTCAAGATTGGCTTTTCCTTCCAGCATAGCGCCCTCTACGATAGTATGAGTGTGAAAGAAAATTTAGAATTCCCATTGGTTCGTAATAAGCGACAATTCACTCGCAAAGAGCGGCGCCAGGCTGTGGAGCGCGTACTGGATGCCGTTGGTCTTTCTCAAACTATCAATCAATTTCCTTCTGAACTGAGCGGGGGCCAACGCAAGCGAATCGGCATTGCCCGCACCCTCATCCTGCAACCCGAGATCATGCTCTATGACGAGCCCACTGCAGGCCTTGACCCCATCACGAGCACCGAAATCAATAACCTGATTCGGGAAGTGCAGCAACGTTTCAACACCAGTGCTATTATCATTACCCATGACCTCACTTGTGCCAAGACCACCGGCGACCGGGTTGCCATCCTTCTGGATGGGCAATTTTTTCGTCAGGGAAGCTTTGAAGAAGTATTTGCAGACCAGGATGAGCGGGTGCGCGCGTTTTACGACTATAACTTTACCGACTAGCATAGTTTGATTTTTCGGGTCATAATCCCCCAACGCTTGCCTGCCAGGCGTTTTTTATGAGCCGCCTATCCATTTATGAGAAGTACTAAGAACCGTCGGACTGTGGTTGTTGGCATCGTACTGGTGCTGGGGCTGTTGATTTTTATAGTCGGCATATTGACCCTGGGTGGCCAGAAGCACAGTTTCAGCAGCAGTTTCACCCTGCGCGCCATTTTCAAAGACGTAAACGGCCTCCAGAAAGGCAACAACATCTGGTTTTCTGGCGTGAAAGTGGGCACGATTCATTCCGTGGGTTTTTCTCCTGCTGCCGAGGTAATCGTTACCATGAGTGTGGATGAAGATGTGCAACGATTCATCCATCGGGATGCCTTAGCCAAAGTCGGTACAGATGGCTTGATCGGCAACCGTATTATCGTCATTTATGGAGGTAGTAACGCTTTGGCAGCAGTGTCGGATGGGGATACCCTCCAGGTAGAACCTGCCTCGGGTCTGGATGGTATGATGGACACTTTGAAACAGAACAATCGTAATCTGCTTGCCATCACAACATCGTTCCGGAAACTCAGCGAAGACTTAGTATCGGGTAAGGGTACGGTGGGAAAGCTGCTTACTACGGACGATATGGCCAATACACTCCAGGATGCACTGATTGCATTACATCAGGCTGCAAATAGTGCCAAAGACCTCACGGCCAACCTGGATCGTTTTAGCCAACGCCTCAGCAAGCCCGGGTCTTTCTCCAATGACCTCGTCAGCGATACACTGGTCTTTCATAAGCTGCGCGAAACAGCAACGGATGTAAAAGCTGCTGCTGCTAATATCCAGGCCGCAACTGATAAGCTCAATGACCCTAACAGCCCATTAGGGCTATTGCTTCGCGACAGCACAGCAGCAGCCAATTTGCGAAGCACACTCAATAATCTGAATAGCGGCACAGACAAGTTTGATGAAGACATGGAAGCCATGCAACACAACTTCTTGCTTCGTGGGTTTTTTAAAAAGAAAAAACACCAAAAACCATCAAAGCCTGCCGGTAAATAAGCTCCCAGATGGCAGGTAAGACAGGCTATTCAGAAATATTACCTTCACGGAGCCTAAAAAAGGACGCAAGACACGGCAACAGCAAGCATCAATGAAAAAAGTAGAACTGGAAATAGTCGCCCTTTCTCATAGCATTACTCAGACACATTCCTACGCAGTCGTGTTGGGTGAAATCTCTGGCTTGCGCCGGTTGCCTATCGTGATTGGCGGCTTCGAAGCACAAGCCATTGCTGTGGCCTTGGAGCGCATGGAACCCAGCCGTCCGCTCACGCACGACCTCTTTGCCAATTTCATGGAGACTTTCAATATAGAACTTCGGGAAGTGCTCATCTATAAGTTGGAAGAAGGTATCTTTTTTGCCCAGCTTATTTGCCAGGGACCAGACAATGAAATTGTGGAAATTGATGCCCGCACTTCTGACGCGCTTGCGCTGGCCGTTCGTGCCGGTTGCCGCATCTATACCTATGAAAATATCCTCGAAGCAGCGGGGCTGCATTTAGACCAAAGCGAAGCTGCTGCTGACGCAAACAAACCTGAATCCGAAGGACGCAGCATCCCAAAAGTGACCAACACGGGGGGCGACAAGGATTTGAAAAGTATGAGTTTGGAAGACCTGAATACTTTACTACAGCAAGTGCTGGAGCAGGAAGACTATGTTCGGGCTATCCCTATCCGCGACGAAATCAACAGCCGCAAGAGCAAGGAAAAATAATTTCCTTACAAGTTTCCCTATTTAACCGCAGGTTGTGTGATTGCTGCTTTTTGCCTTTCGTAACTTTCAATTCCATTCAGGCTTTTATGAAAAAATCTGGTTTTTTGCTTGCCCTACTTGCTGGCATTTTCCTTCCCTGGCCTGTCTTGGCACAGCAACACCAGTGTGGTAATACCATCCTGATGCGCAACCTGAAACAACAGGCTCCTGACCGTGCAGAAAAGCTTCTCGACCTGCAAAACCAAATCGTAAAACAGGCATTAGCAATTCCGCAAGCCCAGTCCAAAACCAGCACGATATCACCGATTCCATTAGTCTTCCATTTTGTCCTGACGCAGGATAAATACTATCTCCTGGGTGGCGATACAGGTATTCAACGGCGCGTACGAAGTGAGCTGGCTCATCTGAACAAAGATTTTTCCGCCACCAATTCGGACCTCAATAAAGTGCCCGCGCCTTTTGCCAGCCTGATTGGCAATGCCGGTGCTGTTTTTGGCCTGGCTAAAACTACTTCTGCTAATACTATTTCAGCAGGCATAGAAGTGCGCATCGTGAGCAACCCACCGGCATATGATGTGAACGATGGTTGTTCCATTGCCAAGCACAGCACCTGGGGCCTTCCCGCCTGGGACAATACCAAGTATCTGAACATCTGGATCACCAATATTTTCGGTGGTGGAGGCTCTGGCGGAGTGATCCTGGGGGTCACGGTTCCTCCCTCTTTTACGGATATCTCGGTGGGTTTTCCGGTGGATGAAATGGGTATTGTACTCAATTATGGTGCTATCGGTGTGCGGGACTTCCCCAACCAATATTTTATTCCTGAAATAGATCAGGGACGCACCCTGACTCACGAAATGGGGCACTACTTCGAGCTGCGTCACATCTGGGGTGATGATGATGGCAAATGCCCGGGTAATGGAGGTCAGGATGATGGTATCAGCGACACGCCACCGCAGGCAGATGCTACATTTTGCACAGCCGGTGTTTGCCCTACTTTCCCCAAGTTCGATGCCTGTAGTCCTTCAGGGAATGGAATTATGTTCATGAATTTTATGGACTATGTGGACGATGCTGCTATGTACCTGTTCACTGTGCAGCAGGCTCAGGTGATGAATAGCCAGTTTGCCAGCTCTACGGGTGAGTCTTATTCGCTGACGCAAAATCCGGGACTGGCAGCCGTTGGGGTGCATGAAGCCACATTGAGCCAGCTTCCAGGCTGGAATATTTCTCCAAATCCGGCAAAAGATCAATTGCTGCTGACGCTGGATAATGCCATCGGCTTTCGGGGGCTTGAAGTCAGTAACCTTACCGGCCAGGTGCTGGCGCATATAGCACCAAAAGCCGGAGCTTTGCAATATCAGTTGGATCTTTCCTCACTGCCCCGTGGCTTTTACATCGTTCGATGTGCGTTTGAGCAAGGTGTTCAGAGCAGGAAGTTAGTTTTAGAATAAATGGAAATTACCGGATTGAAGCTGCCACAAGACGCAGCATTACGCAGCATTTCAGAGAAAGTATATCATCGCGAACGCCTTACTGAAGAGGAAGGCGTTTTGCTTTTTGAAAAAGGAGAATTGGGCTTTGTGGGTGCACTCGCTGATTGGGTGGCCAAAAGCCTGCACGGGAATAAGGTTTATTTCAACCGCAACTTCCACATTGAGCCGACTAATGTCTGTGTGTTTAGCTGCAACTTCTGCTCCTATTCCCGCAAATATCAGCATCGTGATGAAGGCTGGGAACTAACGCAGGAACAGATGCTGGACATTGTGAAGAAATATGACGGCCAGCCTGTCACTGAGGTGCATATCGTTGGAGGCGTACACCCCAAAATGAACCTCGAATTTTTTTGCGAAGTCATCCGGAAAATTCATGCTCACAGGCCCGAATTGCACATCAAAGGTTTCACCGCAGTAGAGCTGGACTATATGTTTCGCAAGGCGAAGCTGAGTGTGGAAGAAGGCATGAAGACCTTGAAAGATGCCGGATTGCAAAGCCTACCTGGCGGTGGTGCCGAAATTTTTGCCTCAGAAATTCGTGAGCAGATTTGTGCAGATAAAGTGGGTGCTGAGGGCTGGCTTCAGATTCATGAAGCGGCACACAAGCTGGGGATGCACACCAATGCAACAATGCTGTATGGCCATATTGAAAACTATACCCACCGCATTGATCACATGAGCCGCTTACGCGCCTTGCAGGATAAGACGGGTGGATTCAATTGTTTCATTCCTCTTAAATTCCGCAATAAGGATAATGACATGAGCCATGTGCCCGAAGCTTCGATTGTGGAAGACATGCGCCTCTATGCTATCTCCCGGCTCTTTATGGACAACTTCAGGAACCTGAAAGCCTACTGGCCTATGTTGGGCAGACAAAGTGCTCAACTCACACTAAGCTTTGGTGTCAATGACCTCGATGGAACCATTGACGACACGACCAAGATTTATAGTATGGCAGGCGCAGAAGAACAAAGCCCCGCCATGAGTACTGAAGATATTTGCGACTTGATTACTGCTGTTGGAAAGACACCTGTAGAGCGGGATACCGTGTATAACGAGCTGCACGTTTATGAGTCGGCAACGGTCTGAGTAGAATTAAGGAATGTCTTCAGCGACCGGTTGAGAAACCGGTTTTTTCTTGCCAAAAAACATCTTGAACAGCACCGGGCCTGTCGTAATCAACACTAAGGCGATGACTATTTTCTCAAAGTTTTCCTTCACCCATTGGAATTCGCCAAGCAGATAACCTGCTGCAATCATGCTGGCAGACCAGGCAAAAGAGCCAATGACATTGTAGAGGAAAAATTGCTTGCGATCCATCTTAACCACGCCGGCTACAATGGGGGCAAACGTGCGCACGATGGGCAGGAAACGAGCTAAAATGATAGCAGCTCCACCTTTCTTTTCATAAAACTCATGCGCCTGAGAAATGTGCTTACGTTTGAATATCCAGGTGTCGCGGCGCTCAAACAGCAGGGGGCCTGTCTTGCGGCCAAACCAGTATCCTACCCAGTTGCCTAACACCCCGGCAATGGAAATCAGAATCACCCAATAGAGCAGGTTCAATGGTCCTTCTGCAAAAGGTGCAGGCTTATTCGCGATGATTAGTCCGGAAACGAAAAGGAGCGAATCGCCAGGTAAAAAGAATCCGGCAAAGAGGCCGGTTTCCGCAAAAATGATCAGGGCTACGAGATAAAGGCCGCCATACATCATCACAGTATTGGCAAGCCACTCAGCATTCATCAGGTGCTTCAGGAGCTCGAGTGCATCATGCATAGGCCGTGAAGGTAAGTTGGCTTTTCGTGCAACCCCATGCTTACAAAAGCCTAAATCTGAGTAGCTGGATGACGATAATCTGGTCTAGAGATTTCAAACTCCTTATTCTAACTGTCGCTCCCATTTGCTGACCACCATCGTGGCTACGCTATTGCCGACAACATTGGTTGCGCTGCGCCCCATGTCTAAGATGGGGTCAATGCCGAGTAGTAACGCCAGGCCGGCTTCAGGAATATTAAAAGTGGCCAACGTGCCGGCAATCACCACCAGCGATGCACGGGGAACCCCTGCGATGCCTTTGCTGGTCAGCATGAGCACGAGTAGCATGCTGAGTTGTGTGGCAATGTCCAAATGAATACCATACGACTGTGCGATGAAGAGCGAGGCAAAAGTCATGTACATCATAGAGCCATCCAGGTTGAATGAATAGCCCAGCGGCAGCACAAACGAAACAATCTTGCTGGGGCAGCCGGCACGTTCCAGTTCCATCATGGTCTTTGGGAATGCGGCTTCGCTGCTTGAAGTGGAGAAGGCTAAGAGCAGCGGTTCCTTCAGTCGGATGACCAGTCGGATCACTCGCTTTCGGGCTACGAAATAGCCAGCAAGGATGAGTAACATCCAAAGCAAAAACAGCCCGAGATAAAATTCACCGATGAAGAGTGAATAGGATTTCAAGACACCTAATCCTTGCTTGGCTACTACAGCAGCCATAGCCCCGAAAACCGCTACCGGCGCGGTGTTCATCACATAGCCGGTTACTTTCAAAATGACATGAGCAATCGCATCTAAAGCGTGAATTATAGGTGCAGCTTTCTCCCCCAACGATGCGGCTGCAATGCCGAAAAACAAAGAGAATACAACCACTTGCAGAATCTCATTTTTAGACAAAGCATCGAATACACTGGTCGGCACTAAGTGGGTGATGAATTCTTTCAGACCCAGCGAAGATTTTGGCAATGCAGTTGCTTCCTTGGGCAAAGGCAGGTGCAGGTGCGATCCGGGCTGGAACAGATTGACTAGTAACATGCCGAGCAGCAGACTGAGTAGGGATGCTGACACAAACCAGAGTAAAGTCTTCCCGCCAATACGCCCTACCGATTTCAAGTCGCCTACTCGTGCCACACCCACGATGAGTGTAGTGAGTACTAAAGGCCCTACAATCATCTTGATGAGCCGAAGGAAAATGTCGGGCAGGATGCTCAGTGGCAATAGCTTTTCATCCATTTCCTCGTGGCTGAGGCCTTCAAGCCGCAGGTTGAGAAAATAGCCCAAAGCCAGGCCGGCAATGAGCGCAATGATGATATAAAGGATGAGCCTGTTCCTCTGGGCAGGCGGTGCCGGATGTGCGTGCTGCATGAGCCGCAAGGATACGTCAAAGGCGGGCATCCTACAGCATCAGATTGCTAGTAGGGCAGTAGGAAAATAAAGGGGAGAAAGGCTCAGGGATTTACAAGCTTTCCAATTGCAGTTTATGCTGGATTTCCTGCACCTGCTGCTTGTAGTCCGGGTCCGTGTCCATCAGGTTTTCCACCGTCTGGCAGGAGTGGATGACTGTAGTATGATCGAAGCCACCAAAGTGCTGCCCGATATTCTTGAGCGATGACTTGGTGAATTTTTTAGCCAGATACATCGTGATTTGGCGGGCCTGCACCACTTCGCGGCGGCGGGTCTTGGCCAGCAGCCTGTCGTAGGGCATGGAGAAAAATTCAGCAACCAATTTTTGGATGTTTTCGATGGTCACTTCGCGGGCGGCAGTCTTCACGAAATTCTTCATTACGCGGCGGGCCAGCTCCAGGTCAATTTCCTTTTTCGCCAGGGTGCTTTGGGCTAAGATGGCGATGAGGGCACCTTCCAGTTCGCGTACATTGGTCTGCACGTTGTAAGCTATGTATTCCACAACCTCATCGGGCATCTCCAGGCCTTCGTGTTTCATTTTGAGGCGCAGGATGGCCTGGCGGGTTTCGAATTCGGGCGTTTGGATGTCGGCGTTCAGTCCCCAGCGGAATCGGCTCAGCAGGCGTTCCTGCATGCCTTGCAAATCTTTGGGAGCCGTATCTGATGTGAGGATGATTTGCTTGCCGCTTTGGTGCAGGTGGTTAAAGATGGCAAAGAAAACATCCTGTGTTTTTGCCGCAGGCACCATAAACTGGATATCGTCCACAATCAGCACATCTATGAGCTGGTAGAAGTGTATGAAATCATTGACCTCGTTGTTACGGGAGTGGTCAATAAACTGGTTGATGAATTTTTCAGCACTTACATATAATACGCTGCGGTTGGGATGCTGCCTGCGTACTTCGTTGCCGATAGCCTGAGCTAAGTGTGTCTTGCCGCAGCCAACACCTCCGAAGACCACCAGTGGATTGAAGGCAGTAGTGCCGGGCTTTTGAGCGACGTGCATCCCGGCGCTGCGGGCCACGCGATTGCTCTCGCCTTCCACGAAGTTTTCAAAAGTGTATCCTGGATTGAGTTGCGGGTCAATAGCCACACGTTTCAACCCGGGGATGGAGTAGGGGTTTTTGATTTGGAAAGGATCCTTCAGATTCAGCGGTAGCTCCACGAGGTTGCTGTCTGCATTAGGCTTGGCCTGTGTGCTGGCAGGCATGTTCACGCTCGCCGGATTTTGATGTTGATGCCCTTCCATCATGATGCGATATTCCAGCCGGCCTTCTTTGCCGAGCACACGTTTGATGGTCTTACCCAAGAGTTCTACGTAGTGTTCTTCCAGCCATTCATAGAAAAACTGAGATGGTACCTGAAGGGTGAGCACATTACCCACCAGCGCGACTGCTTTGATGGGTTCAAACCAAGTTTGAAAGGTTCGCCAAGCTACATTGTCCCTGATGATTTCAAGGCAACGCCCCCAAGCGGCTTCCCAGTCTTGCCGTGATTCCATGGGCGTAATGTAGCTTTCTGTCATTTTGCGAATAAATATTTGAATGTCAAACTTTTCCTTACTAATAAAACGCATCAATACCAGCAGCCTGCCGGACTCCCTGCGTTGAAAGTGTCCAGCTCATTCCTCTTAAATCCGTCCGCCTTTTTGGGTGTGCTTAGTCGGTCAATCTGCGATTTTCAATACGCCTCTTTGGCACCTCTTTGAGAAGGCAAAATTTCTCTTAGAGTCTGGGCGAAGTTGCTCCCATGCTGTTGAAAAAAAAAATCCTCAGCCTATTGTTTGTTTCCCTACAACCACAGAATAGGCGTTGGCAAAACTGGCATTTTTTTTATGGTCAAACATGAAATCAATTCTTCCTAATCGAAGTCCTGCCCAACCCACCTGATTGATGATTACTTCCTGCCCGTTTTTGTTTTTCAGGATTGTAGGGCGCTCCAGAAAAGTGTGGGTGTGTCCGCCGATAATCAAGTCAATACCGGAAGTTTCTTTAGCCAAAACCTGATCGCTCACTTTGCGTGAATCGTAGTGGTAGCCGAGGTGCGACAGGCAAATCACGAGGTCGCAATGCTCCTGATTTCTTAGCTTGTCTGTCATGGTTTGTGCGATGCGTAATGGCTCCAAATAAACTGTGTTTCCATACGCATCATCGGGCACCAGCCCTTTGAGTTGAATGCCCAATCCGAAGATGCCGATTTTGATGTCTCCCTTACGGATGATGGTGTAGGGAATCGTCTTCCCTTCGAGCGCTGTGCGGGTGAAATCATAGTTAGCGATGAGTATTGGAAAGTTGGCATGAGGCAGTTGTCTAGCGAAGCCTTCTACTCCGGCATCGAAATCATGATTGCCCATAGTGGAGGCATCATAGCCCATCGCACTCATGGCTTTGATGTCCGGCTCGCCCTTGTACAGGTTGAAATAGGGTGTCCCCTGAAAAATATCTCCGGCATCAAGTAGCAATACATGTTCTTCTTGCGCGCGGATTGCGGCAATGAGTGCTGCTCGCTGCGCCACTCCTCCTTCACCGGAATACTTGCCACTGTCGGCACTGAAAGGTTCCAGATGACTGTGCACATCATTCGTGTGTAGGATGGTCAGTTTGGTAGTCTTGAGAGGCCTGGCCAAGGCTTCGAATGGAAATGAGCCGGCCAGAATCAACCCACTGCCTACGGCGGCCTGTTTCAGAAAATTTCTTCTATTCTGCATAGCTGATTCTTTTATCGAGTGTAGGATGCAATGGCTTGCCCTGATGCTCCAGGCTTTCTGCATACTGGATGAGTGCATCTCGGACAAAAACGGATGTGAATCGGGTAGGGAGATTTCTTAAAAAATCGCAGTTGTCTCCGCCACGGGCGATATAATCGTTGATGGCAATCTTGTACACACGGCTATCGTTGAGTGGCTGTCCCCCGATACGGATATCTATTGCCTGCTTGTCTTTTATCACGAAACTGATGCCACTTACAGGCCAGCCACGATAGCGAGCCATAGCATCACAAAATTCTTGCAGCGTGTGGCCTGGGATTTCTACGATGGTGAGCATATTATCGAAGGGCATCAGCTCATACATTTTTCCTCGCGTGATAGGGCCTGGTGCAATGTATGGGACCCGAATGCCGCCATAATTAGAGACAGCGGCCACCACTTTAGGGTCAATTTTTTGTGCAGCCAATAGCATAGCATCAGCCATGAAATTGCCAAGCAGGCATTCAGGCTGGGCCTTGGTGAGCGGGATATCTGTGTGTGCAATGATGACTTCCATCTGTGTGTCCACGCCGCGTTTGTAGGGTTGCAACAAGTGACTCAGATTGCTGTCGACAGGTTGCGACTGACTGATTGGATACCATTGCTCCGAATGGCTCGAAACATGCAAAGGCCGTTGTGCGCAGCCTGCCGAAAGCAGGAATAGAACGACAAGACTTTTAAGAACAGAATGGCGAAACATAGAACCTGTGGGAGAAGTTCAAAAGGTAGCCAAATTGGAAGGATTTCCTACGAAAGGATGGTACGCTACAAGGCAAGTGAGCTTGCACAAGAGGTTAAAAAAGTGAATTCAAAATGCCTTTGAGCTCGGGCCAGTCCGGGCAATGGTATTTTTGAAACAGTCAGTTATTCAAACGACATTTTTTTCGACCTGAGCATAGGAGATCCTGAAATCTGCACCAAAACAATTGCGCCACAGTAGCTACACCTTTTAAAAAATTCCTACCCGATAGACCTGCATGAGAGTCCAACGAGCCACGCCAGCAAACGAGCTTTTAGCGAAGCTGATTTTCCTTATCCTCCCTACTACGTTGGTTGCCTGGTTCCTGCTTTATAATCTCAACGAGTATTTCTCTTTCCTCCAAAACAGTGGCCTGCACTGGACCGTCATTTTCAGTGCAGGCATGTTGCTCAGCGCGCTCTTTCATGGTTTTCGTTTCCGGGCTTTGTTGCCCTTCATTGGGCTGATTGTATTGCTGCGGCTGGGGTATGCCGGCATTGATGCCCTGGCGCTGGGCGAGTTTGACCAACCTGTTTTGGAAGCCGGTTACAAAATCTTTTCCGCACTTTTTGTAGTCGGATGGATTGTGGGTTGGGGCTTCGTGCGGCTCCGATATTGGTCTATTGGAATGGGTGCAGCCTTGCTACTGGCCTGTATCTACCTCATCGCCAAATTCAATACAGACACAGTTGCGCATCTCACCAAAGCTTTTGCTCCGGCTGCTCTTTATGCAGTGTATATCGTGTTTGCTGCCGAGCAGATATATGGTTACGGTGATAAGAGTCAAAAATTCTGGTGGTTCCTGACGCGACGTCTGGTTGGCTTTGGCCTGCTGGCAGTGCTATTGCTGGCAGGCGTGTTTTTCCTGATGCGCACCGAAATCAAAGCCACGGTGGCGAATTATGGTGCGGGCGGTCAGAAGGGCAAGAACTCGATGATGAAGCAGAATAAGGATGGAAGCTTCGATCTGAAAAATTATTCACGACTTCGCTCTTCTTTAGGCCGCAGTAATGAGTTTTTGTTCTGCGCGCATATTGACAATTTCTTCCCCGGTACAGACATCCCCAATCCACTTTACCTGACTGCTTTTTACTACACCAAATTCGACACCAGCACCGAGACGTTTGAGCGTGATTCCCTCATCCCACGCAATGACCTTTTTGAACCAGACCCTTCCAGTATTTCCTTGTTTTCTACGCTGCGGGATTCCTCTGTAATCAAAAACAGTGGCACCATTCGTGGCGGCAAAACAGTGGAGGTGCAGGTGTATAGCAAACGACTTTCGCCGCACACTTATCTCGCGCCCCATACAGGTTATTTCGTGCAGCCGATTACTGTTGAAAAGGATTTCAGGGATTCTTTCAAAACTGCTTTCCGCGCTAAGAGCTATGTGAGTGAACTCAACAGTGCCTACTTCGTTTATAATGCCAAAGACACTACGATTAGGCGGTTCCAGGAACAGCGATTTGCCATCCTTCGCGAAGCACCGGGCTATGAGCATGAAGACCCTGCTTTCATGCGCTACTACACATACATGCCGAGCGATGAAAAGTTTCAAAAGATTTCGGCACTGGCCCATCAGCTCACGGCAAATGCCAAAACGCCTGTTGACAAAGTGATCGCACTGCGCGACTGGTTTCTGAGTAAGGATGCAGCAGGCAAGCCTCTTTTCCGTTACACGGACAATCCCGGCATCCCAGACATCCCGAACGCCAGCAAGCTGATGTATTTTCTGTTTGAAAACAGGAAAGGCTATTGTGCTTACTATGCTGGTGCCACTTTGTTCATGTTGCGCTCTTTGGGCATCCCTTCCCGAATTGCAGTGGGCTTTCTGACCATTGACCGCAGTGGCGGCAAAAACAAAGGCTGGTATTGGTATTACGAAGACCAGGCCCATGCCTGGGTGCAGGTCTATTTTCCCGGCTTCGGCTGGCTCGATTTCGACACGACTGTTGGCAATGATGAAGCTCAGCAAAGTCCGCAGCCAGATGGCACTCCGCCTATGTCACCGCCTCAGGCCTACCTCGCTGCAGATGGGGTTGTAAGCGAGGTGGACACTGCTCGGAAGCTGATCCGATACAAAGTGCATCACTTTACGTTGCATGATAAAGAATATCGCCTTTCCCCCAGCGAAGCCTTGCTAGATGTGCATATCGCAGCCATCAGGCGGGATAGTGTGGATATTCCATTATATGCTGTGAAACCTGGCGACTCCATCACGGCTGTGAGCTACGCAGAAGCATTCAAAAATATCATCGGGCGAGCAGGGGAAAGTGCAGCAGCTACGCTCAAACGTCTGCCTTCGCCAGAGCCAATTGATGAAGTGTATCTGCGCCGCAAACCCGGCGAAAAGACTGAGCCGGTTCCGCCATCTGTTCAAAAGGCTACGGAGTCAAATTACCGGAAGATGTTACTGATGGCAGCAGGGATAATCGTTGGCCTGCTCCTGTTGTTCCTTGCGATGCCATTACTGCTGTTCACTTATTTCAGGCTAAGAGCAACAAGTGCTGCGGTGTCGAAGAAGGCTTATTGGAGTTATTGCACTGCCGGGTTCTATTTACATCAGCTTGGATTCGAACGAGGTCGCCTCACGCCTATGCAGTATGCGCAAACGAAAATTGACCCGGAACTCGGCACCTCCTTCGCTCCATTCATGAATGTGTATCTGAAACTGAAATATGCGAAGCAGCAACCCACAGCATCTGAAGCGGCGCAGGTGAAATCATTCCTGTCGTTATTTCTGACTCAGGTTCGTGGTCGTTTCCAGACCAGAAAGCGAATGGTTGCTTTCCTGAAGCCCATGCGTAGCCTGGCATTTTTCATTCATCCGGGGGCAGAACTGCCCGAAGCGGAATGATGTTGCCAGATTCCAACATTTTCTCCGCAAAGCCAATCGCTACTTTTGAGCACCCATGAAAAAATCGGTTCGTTTACTCTGGACGGTCTTTCTAAGCGTCGTGGGGCTGTTCCTAATCATCACATCAGGTTTCTGGTTTGGCTGGTGGGGCAATATGCCTTCGATGTATGAGCTGGAAAACCCCAGCAGTGCAGTGTCGTCTGAAATCCTGGCCAATGATGGCAGTGTGATGGGGCGCTATTTCGTGCAGGATCGCTCTACCAGCAAGTATTCAGAAATCAGTCAGAATGTTTTCAATGCGCTCATCGCAACAGAAGATGCCCGGTTCAACGATCATTCGGGCATTGACGGGATTGCTGTGATGCGGGCTATTGTTTTATTAGGCCATGAAGGCGGCGGCTCCACCATTACCCAGCAGCTTGCCTTCAACTTATTCAATGGCGAGCGTGCTCAGAACAAGCTATTGCGTGCCTGGCAAAAACTGAAGGAATGGGTGCTTGCTGTGAAGCTGGAACGCAACTTGACCAAGCATGAAATCATCACGCTTTATCTCAACACTGTTCCTTTCCCGGATAACATCTACGGCATCAAAAATGCCTCCATGACTTTCTTCAACAAGACACCCGATAAGCTGACTGTTGATGAAGCAGCAGTGCTCATCGGCACGCTGAAAGGGAATACGATTTACAACCCACGCCTGCACCCCGAACGTTCACTTTCCCGCAGGAATACAGTGATGGATCAAATGGTGAAGTACAACTTCCTCAGTGCTTCTGATGCTGCTAAATACAAGGCTAGGCCCATTGTACTCGATTATCACAAGCTCGATTATCACGAAGGGATGGCGCCTTACTTCAGGCAGGTGCTGGAGCAGCAAGTGAAGAAAGTGCTCAAGACCCTGCACAAGCCGGGAAGCAATGAGCCTTATGACCTCTATCGCGATGGCCTGAAGATTTATACCACGATTGACCCGCTCATGCAGCAGTATGCCGAGCAGGCTGTGGAGCAACAAATGGCTGACCTGCAAAAGCAGTTCATGGCTCAGCGCAACTATGGCAACTACGCCATCTGGAAAAGCCATATGGACGTTGTGAAGGCGGCTATGAAACAGAGCGACCGCTACCGGATGATGAAGGATGACAACGAAGATTTGAGTGACGAACAAGCACTCAAAGAGTTTTCGAAGCCAGTGAAGATGCGCGTCTTTGCATGGAACCGGAAGCATTATGTGGATACGGTCATGTCACCGCTGGATTCCATTATGTATATCCGCTCTTTCCTCCAGGCTGGTTTCTTAGCTATGGATCCTTTCACTGGTGAAGTGAAGGCCTGGGTGGGTGGCATTGACCACGATTATTATCAGTATGACCACGTCAACGAAAGCACCAAACGCCAGGTAGGCTCCACCATCAAGCCGCTACTGTACTGTCTGGCCGTGGACAATGGCATATCGCCCTGTGGCATGCTCAGTACCAGTGGGCAGATGTTTAATGGGAAGCTGTATGACGCAGGGGGCTCCAAGTTTGGTGAAGTGACGATGAAAAAAGCACTGGCCCTGTCCATCAATAATGCCGCATTGTACCTCATCAAGCAAGTAGGGATCCCTGCCTTTGTTGATTTTGTACACAAGAGTGGGGTCAATAGCGATATCCCTCCTTATCCTTCAGCCGCACTGGGTGTCTCAAGCGTTTCTCTGTTCGAAATGTTGCATGCCTACTCGATGTTTCCTGCCGGCGGCATGAGCACAGAACCCTATTTCATCTCCAGAATCGAAGACAAGAATGGCATCGTGATTAAAAGCTTTGCACCGAAACAGAAAGAAGTAATCAGCGCCAATACTGCTTTTAAAATGGTGAAACTGATGCGTGGTGTAGTGGATTTCGGTACGGCAAAAAGGCTGCGTTATCGCTACGGAATTCAAGCTGATATTGCAGGGAAGACTGGCACCACCAACAATCAGGCGGATGCCTGGTTCATCGGCTATTCCCCACAAATCCTTGCCGGTGCCTGGGTGGGGGCAGATGATATGTTCCTGCATTTCGAAAGCGAATACCTCGGGCAGGGTGCTGCTGCTGCCTTGCCGATTTGGGTCCTTTTTTATAAGAAAATTGCCGCTGACCGAAACTTGGATATTCGAAGTGATGCCCACTTCGAACAACCCAAAAACTTCGATGATTGCGATGTGACAGACCCAAACAGCCTGATGCGTGCCGACCTGAATAATGGTGGCGTAAATGCTGCTGATGAAGATGAAAACAACGTGAATAATGATGCTACAACACCTGTGGACTGGGGTCAGGGCTCACAACAATCCCAGCCCAACACGGATAAGCCTGGAGGAAATCAACCCTAATAATTTCTGAAGAATATGCGCAGCTATTTCTAGGAAATTGGTTGCCTGAATGCATCGAACAAACCCAGGTATTCGTGAAGGTTAAAATCATCAACGACCCCGTTTATGGCTTCCTGCGATTTCCGGAGCCGGAAGTGATGCAGATCATTGCGCATCCCTGGTTTCAACGGCTGCGGCATATCAAGCAGATGGGCATGGCGCAATTGGTGTATCCCGGTGCCGTGCACACACGCCTGCATCATTCGCTGGGTGCCTGCCATCTGATGCATGAAGCACTAAGTGTGTTGCGTACAAAAGGCATCCATTTTACGGATGAAGAATGCACGGGTGCCAGGCTGGCCATGTTGCTACACGATGTTGGACACGGGCCTTATTCACACGCCCTGGAGCATGCATTGGTGACCGATATCCGGCATGAGCAAATCAGCAGCCTTATTATGCAGCGCATCAATGCCGAAACCGGAGGAATGCTGGAAACGGCCATTCGGATTTTCAGCCCCGACTGTCCCAAGCATTACCTACATCAGCTTGTTGCCAGCCAACTCGACATGGACCGGATGGATTATCTCAACCGAGACTCTTTTTTCACCGGCGTCAGCGAAGGGGTAATCGGTTATGACCGTATCCTGCAAATGCTGATTGTGAAAGATGGGGAACTGATGGTGGAGCAGAAAGCTGTACATAGTGTAGAGAAATTCATCATCGCCCGAAGGCTGATGTATTGGCAGGTGTATCTGCACAAGACTGTGCTTGGTGCAGAAATGCTCATCATCAATATCCTGCGTCGTGCCCGAGAACTTGCCCTTTCCGGTGCCAGGCTGTTTGCCACGCCTGCCTTGCAGCATTTTCTTTATCAGGACATCCGCGCAGCCCAATTCATCGAAGAGAGTAGCCATTTGGAAGCTTTTTGCAGCCTCGACGATTCTGATATCAGTTCCGCCATCAAGGTCTGGCAAAGCCATACGGATGCTGTGCTAAGCCTGCTTTGCCGGATGCTGGTAGAGCGCAGGTTGTATAAAGTACAACTCAGTGCAGCACCTATGGAATCTTCCCTGGCACAGGCCCGAGAGCGGGCCCGAAAAATCACTGGCTTTGATGAAGCTGATCTTTCATATTTCGCATTTAGCGGCAGCACCAGCAACAGTACTTATGACACCTCAGATGAACGTATTTGTATTGCCATGAAAGACGGAAGCGTGCGAGATATTTCTGCAGTGGACGACCCTTTGGTTTCTCTGGCTCTTGCCCGACCCGTCCTGAAAAATTACATTTGCTCTTTCCACGAATGAGGGTCTTGTGGCGTTGGATGATTTATGCTGAAAACACATAAGACTGACCACCCAAATTCGCTACATGTACTTTACCGCCCAGCAAATTGCCACCTTCCTGAACGGCCAAATCGAAGGGAATCCTGATGCCCGCGTGAATATGGTTGCTAAGATTGAAGAAGCTGGTGAAGGCCAGCTCTCTTTTGTAGCCAATCCCAAGTATGAAGATTACCTCTACTCAACCCGTGCGAGTATTATCATCGTCAATGATGAGCTTCAGTTGCATGGCTCTGTGACCCCCACGTTGATCCGCGTGAAAAATGCCTACGATGGATTTGCCTCTTTGTTGCAACTCTACAATGAGATGAAGAGCCGCAATAAGAAGCAGGGCATAGAGCAGCCGGCACATGTGTCTGAAACGGCACAAATTGGCAAGGACGTGTATGTGGGGGCATTTAGCTACATCGGCGAACATGTAGAGCTATGCGATGGGGTACAAATATTCCCAGGTTGTTATATAGGTGATGGAGTCAGGATTGGTGCAGGCACCCGGGTTTTTGCCGGTGTGAAAATCTATGATGCTTGCAGCCTCGGAGCACGAGTGACAGTACATTCAGGTGCCGTGATTGGCGGTGATGGCTTTGGATTTGCACCTCAGGCAGACGGCAGTTATAAAAAAGTTCCTCAAATCGGGAATGTCGTAATAGAAGATGATGTGGAGATAGGCGCGAATACGACCCTCGACCGCGCAACAATGGGATCCACCATCATCCGTAAAGGTGTGAAGATGGACAACCTGATTCAGATAGCGCATAATGTGGAAGTGGGTGAGCATACCGTTATCGCTGCTCAAGCCGGTATTTCCGGATCCACCAAGCTGGGCAAAGGCTGCATGATTGGTGGGCAGGTCGGCATGGTAGGGCATATTCAAATTGCCGATGGCACCCGCATCAATGCACAAAGTGGCATTTCAAAATCAGTAGAAACGGCTAATCAGGCTCTGAATGGCTCGCCTGCATTCGACTATCGCACTTCCCTAAAAAGTCAGGCTATTTATCGAAATTTGCCTGAATTACAACAGCGTGTGGCGCGGCTTGAAGAGGAGCTAAAAACCCTTACCGAGCTGTTGAAAAGCCCAGCCTCATCTTCCCAGACCCTGTGACGACAACTACCTCTACTTCCGAGCATTCGACACATCGTTCGAAAGCAGCCAAGCAACCTGAGAACCAGCAAACCTTACGAGGTGCTGTTAGCCTGCCCGGAGTGGGCCTCCATACCGGTCGCGAAGTGCATATGACCATGCGCCCGGCTAACCCGGGTCATGGCATCCGTTTTCAAAGAATAGACCTCCCTGAAAAACCCATCGTCAAGGCGGATGTGGATTATGTGGTGGACACCAGCCGCGGCACTACGCTGGAGCATAATGGCGCTCGCGTCAGCACCGTGGAGCATCTGCTGGCGGCCCTGGTTGGTATGGGCGTGGACAATGCCCTAATCGAATTAGATGGCCCGGAAATTCCTATCCTGGATGGCAGCGCCCGCCT
>CAYRJR010000010.1:7764-31094 GCA_964424655.1 uncultured Chitinophagaceae bacterium | reverse complement strand
AAAGCCGAACAACGAAATATGGCCGAAGAGTGCGACGCAACGGATGCTGCATAGTATTCCTAAAGCTGGCTAAAAAATTTCTCAAAAAAAGAGAGGCTGTCCTATTCGGAGCAGCCTCTGTGATGTTGCAGCAATTGGGAGATGCTTACAAAGTGCGTTTCACTTCTACTTCATCAAAGCCTTCGATGATGTCGCCGATGCGGATATCGTTGTAGTTTTTGATGCTCATACCACACTCGTAGCCCTGAGCCACTTCCTTCACGTCATCCTTGAAGCGTTTCAGCGAAGCCAGTTCGCCGGTGTAGATGACGATGTTGTCGCGCAGCAGATTCACTTTGGTATTGCGGGTGATTTTTCCATCGAGCATGTAACAGCCAGCTACCGTGCCCACACCGGTAATCTTGTACACTTCGCGTACCTCCACATTGGCTACCACCTTCTTCTCCACCGTTGGTTCCAGCAGGCCTTCCATGGCGCTCTTGATTTCGTTGATGGCGTCGTAGATGATGCTATAGCTACGGATTTCGATGTTTTCCTGGTCGGCGAGGCGTAATGCCTGCGAGGTGGGCCGCACCTGGAAGCCGATGATGATGGCATCGGATGCTGTGGCGAGGTTGACATCGCTTTCGGTAATGGCACCTACGCCCTTCATAACCACATTGACGGCAACTTCTTCGGTAGAAAGTTTCTGTAAGGAGTCCGAGAGTGCCTCTACAGAGCCATCCACGTCGCCCTTGATGATGACAGGCAGTTCTTTGAAATTACCCAGAGCGAGGCGGCGTCCAATTTCATCAAGCGTCAGGTGCTTGCGGGCGCGGATGCCTTGCTCGCGCAGGATTTGAGCCCGGCGGTTGGCCACTTCCTTGGCGTCGTTTTCAGATTCATACATCTTGAACTTTTCACCGGCTTGCGGTGCGCCATTAAGGCCCAGCACCTGAACGGCTGCAGAAGGCCCCGCAGTCTGCACGCGTGCGCCCCGCTCGTTAAGCATGGCTTTGACGCGGCCATAGTATTGACCTGAGACGACCATATCACCCTGACGGAGGGTACCGTTTTGGATGAGGATGGTAGCCACATAGCCACGCCCCTTGTCAAGAGAAGCTTCGATGACCGAGCCTGATGCCTCTCTATTGGGATTGGCTTTCAGGTCGAGGAGTTCGGCTTCGAGTAATATTTTTTCTAACAGAGCATCCACGTTGAGGCCCTTCTTGGCTGAGATTTCCTGGCTTTGGTATTTACCGCCCCACTCTTCCACGAGGATGTTCATGCCGGCTAGTTGTTCGCGAATTTTCTCGGGGTTGGCTCCATCTTTATCAATCTTGTTGAGGGCAAAAATCATGGGGAGTTGTGCCGCCTGAGCGTGGCTGATAGCTTCACGGGTTTGGGGCATGATGGCATCATCAGCAGCGATGACGATGACGGCTACATCGGCTGCCTTAGCGCCCCGGGCACGCATGGCCGTAAAGGCTTCGTGACCTGGCGTATCGAGGAAGGTGATGCGCTTCCCGCCATCTAAGCTGACCTGATAAGCGCCGATGTGTTGGGTGATGCCACCGGCTTCTCCTGCCACCACATTGGCCCTGCGGATGTAGTCGAGCAATGAGGTCTTACCGTGGTCCACGTGACCCATGATAGTCACAATCGGAGCACGGGGTTGAAGATTTTCTTCGGTATCGGTAATTTCTTCTTCTTCGCTTTCAGTGTCTTGCTCCAGGTTGATGAACTGGACTTCGTAGCCAAACTCAGAAGCCACGAGTTCGATGACTTCGGCATCAAGGCGCTGGTTGATGGAAACCATGATGCCGAGGCTCATACATTTTGAGATGACATCGGCGAAAGAGACATCCATCAGGTTGGCGAGGTCACTAACAGAGATGAACTCAGTGACCTGAATGATATTGTTTTCACCCGATTCAGCAGCGGCCCGTTTTTCGGCCATCAGTTCGCGCTTGTCGCGGCGATACTTGCCTTTGCTGCCTTTATTAGATCGGCCACCACCGGCGAGGCGGGCCTGTGTTTCCTGAATTTTCTTTTGAATCTCTTTGCTGTCAACTTCCTGTGGCTTGTCGGAAGTATTGCCCCGACGATTGTTGCCTGCTCCGCCTGAGTTGCCGCCTCTGTTGTTGCGGTTGTTGGGGCTTGCGCCAATGGTGACGCTGCTGCTTCGGCCTCCGGCACCAGTCTGTGGGCGCACGGCACCTTCTCGTTTTTGAATCGGAATTCGCTTGCGATCGCGCTTCTGCCCAGCCGAGCTTTTGTCTTGTACAGGAAGCTGGATGCGACCCACGATTTTAGGTCCGGCCAATTGCGGAGCTTTCGTTTCAATATGCTCCGGCTTGATTTCCTCAGGAGCAGCCGGGGTTTCGACCGGAACTATGGGTTTGGATTCGGGAACTGCCTTCGGTACGATGGCTTCCGGAGCTATGGGTGTCTGGCTGGCTGTTTCTGTTTTCTTCTTCGCAACCGTTTTCTTAACAGGAGCCGGTGGTTCGGCAGGAGCAGCCGTCTTAGCTGATTTCTTAGTTGCCTTCTTGGGAGTCTTGCTGATTTTTTCGAGGTCAATTTTCCCTTGAATCTTTGGCCCTTTCAGCTTCGGGCTGACGGTCTCAATATGGCTGTCTTCTTCGGAGGGAGCTGATGCCTCCTGCTGTACCGGTGGTTCCGTAGGAAGCTCAACTGGCTCGGGCAGGACTTCAACCACTAAATCAGGTGCTGTGGGTACGGACACTTCAACAACCACAGGCTCTACCACAGGTTCTGGTTCAGGCTTCGGGGCTTCCACTACCGGGGCCACTGCTTCCACCTGAGTCAATACTTCAACAGGTGCCGGTGCAGGCTCCGCTTCGGGTGTAATGACTTTTGGCTTGGCTGCAGGAGCTTCTTTCCTGGCTTCTGTCTTGGGCAGGGCAATAGATTCGCTCTTGCGCTTCGCGGTCCTGTCCGGTGCAAATTCACGCTCCAGCGCATCATACATCTCTTCAGAGAGTTTCGTGGCGGCGCTATCCACGACATCAAAGCCTTTGCTGCTTAGGTATTCCAGCAAAGTGCTCTTTCCTATATTAAATTCTTTTGCTGCGGCGAGGAGCCGGATGGTTTTCGTTGCTACAGTTGACATTCGGTTGCTTAAACGGATGGGTTCTGAACCCTTGAAGGCTTCTTCGCGCAAGCGAAAAAAGAGTGAACAAAATTAGACTAAATACTGCGAGCTATCCGTCTTGTTTGTCCACCGCCGCGGGCTTCCGAATGTGTTGTCGAAAGATTTACATGGCGGTGGGCGTGATGAATCGGTTTTCCATACTACCAATCATTTCGGGAAGGTTGTAAGTACTTACTTCCTGGCCCAGAATATGATTATTGTGCTGTCTCATCCTGGTTCGTGTTTGCATCGCCTGAAGCAATGGGCGCATCAGAATCTAACACAGGTTTAGAAGCCTCATCCGATGAGGTATTCTTGGCCTCCGCTTGGGCGGCTGCTTCTTCCTGAGCAAATTCTGCACGCAGAATGTCTTGCACTTCCCTGATGGTTTCTACTTCCAGATCGGTACGGCGCTCCAACTCTTCAACAGAATGTTCGAGCACAGCCAATGCGGTATCAAAGCCCACCTTCTTAAAGGCATCAATCACCCAGGCATCAATCTCATCACTGAACTCATTGAGGTCGAAATCGAATTCGGCGCCTGCTACTTCCTGCACATCACGGTACACGTCAATGTTGTAGCCGGTAAGCTCCTGTGCCAGCTTGATATTTGTCCCTTTCTTACCGATAGCAAGGCTCACCTGATCGGGGTCGAGATAGACGTTTACATGATGCTTTTCAGCGTCCATCTCCATCTGGTTGATGCGGGATGGGGTCAGGGCACGCTGGATAAGCAATTGGGTATTGTTAGTCCAGTTGATGATGTCAATATTTTCATTGCGCAGCTCGCGGACAATGCCATGAATCCGGCTGCCCTTCATGCCCACGCAGGCACCTACTGGGTCAATGCGGTCGTCATAGCTTTCCACAGCCACTTTGGCGCGTTCACCGGGCTCACGCACAATCTTACGAATAGTGATGAGGCCGTCCATGATTTCAGGCACTTCTATTTCCATTAGCTTACCCAGGAAGGCAGGAACCGTGCGTGAAAGAATGATGACAGGATTGTTGTTGCGCATTTCTACCGCCTTAATTACTGCACGGATGGTCTCTCCTTTCTTGAAAAAGTCAGTTGGGATTTGCTCGCTTTTGGGCATGATTAGCTCATTGCCTTCATCATCGAGCAACAAGATTTCGCGCTTCCAGATTTGATATACCTCACCAGAGATGAGCTCGTTCACACGGTCGGCATATTTCTTCATCAGTGCGCTTTTGCGCAGGTCGCCGATACGGCCCGCAAGGGTCTGACGTGCGGCCAGGATGGCACGACGGCCAAACTCATCCAGCACATTCACTTCTTCATACACTTCTTCGCCCACATCATAACCGGCTTCAGCGTCTAAACGATGGGCTTCAGACATCTGGATCTGTGCCAGTTCATCTTCCAATTCACCATCAGGCACCACCTCGCGGCGGCGGAAGATTTCCAAGTCACCTGTTTGGTCGTTGACGATTACATCGAAGTTTTCATCGGAGCCGTATTTCTTACGCAGGAGGGTTTTGAACACATCTTCGAGCACCCTCATGAGGGTGGGACGGTCTATCGCTTCTGCGTCTTTAAAATCCTGAAAGGAATCTATCAGATTGATACTTGCCATATGGTTTGTTTTCTGAGACTGTTATTTAAAAAAGAGGGGATGCATTAATTAAAAGATGATTTGCACAATGGCAGTTTTGACGTTTACCAGGGATATCTGTCGTAAGGAAGGCGGTGCTTTTTTAGTGCCTTTAACGGAAAGCGTCAGCATCAATTCATCAGCCGCCTGCAACACGCCGAGGAAAGCCTCGCCATCAGTTGGTGTAATCTCCAGGGTTCGGCCAATGTTTTTGCTGAATTGACGTAGGGAGCGAAGCGGCACATCCACACCGGGAGAACTGACCTCTAATGAGAAATCACCTTCCGGGAACCAGGATTCTGCTTCAATCAGCTTGTAGAGTTTTCGGTTGATGTCGGCACTCTTACGAATGTCTAATCCGCTGTCCGCATCAATAAAGACCTTGAGGTTGTTCGTAGGCTTCACCTGAATGTCGGTCAGGAACATATCGCTGCCTTCCAGCAAGGGCTGTAGCAGTGCCTCAATCTTTTCTTCCAATGTGTTTGCCATATTTCCAAAAAGAAAGGGGTCACTCGCGTGCCCCTTTCTCAAAATCATTAAATCGGTTGCAAATATAGGAGCATTCACCGAAGCATAGCCTACGCCCACCTTCAATTGGATTTTTCTTAACCCCTCAGCCGGGCAGCCAAACTACCTTTGGAAACATGATACGCATACTGCTGCTCGGGTTGCTGTTTTATTTTCTTTTCCGATTTATTCTGCGTTATGTGCTGCCCATCTGGCGCATTACTACCGCTGCTAAAAAACAGATGCGGTATATGCAGACCGGGAATTCAGAGCCTGTAACCCCAAGGCCTCAACGCAAGGGAGATTACATCGAGTTTGAAGAGGTGAAACCGTAATCCGGCAAACCCGGAGACGAAAAAGAGGTGGTTCAGGCTACCTCTTTTTTTGTGCGCTAAAGTGGGTAGGCAGCGGATTATTTAGTCTTCGCAGGCAGGAAGATGTCCTTTTCAATGGTCATTCCTTTTTCTAAAAAAATGGTCTGAAAACCCAAAGATTTTGCGGTCTCAATGTGCTGCGGACTGTCATCAATAAATAAAGTTTCTGCTGCCTTCAGACCATTATCGGACAGGATTCTTTCAAAAATTTCCTTCCCAGGTTTCCTGAGGCCGACCCGATGAGAGAAATATATCTTCTCAAAGAAATGGCCGAGGCTGTTCCAGCCACAAACTTCCTGCAAGCGTTTGTTGAATGCTTCTTCATGGATTTCATTGGTGTTGGAAAGCAGAAATAATTCATAACGCAGGCGGAGTTGTTGCAGGATTTGAAGGCGACGCAGCGGGAAGTCCAGCAGCATGGCGTTCCAGGCATCTATGATTTGCTCAGTGCCGAGATGCTTGCCGCCAGCACCTCGTAAGCCATCAATAAACGCTTCAGTGGAAAGTTTGCCTGTTTCCCATTCGTCAAAAAAATGATCCTGTCTGAGCTGTGAAAATCGTTGCCTGAAATCAGGGATGCCTAATGCTTCAAAAGCGCGTTCGGTAGCTGAGTAATCAAGGTTGAGCAGCACGCCACCGAGGTCAAAGATGATATTGCAGATGCCTGAAAAATTGTTTGCCATTCGTGCGGCAAAGTTGAGCTGTACCGTAAAAACTGTGGTGATATGGTCAAAGGCAGTATTCCCAACACCTCAAAGACATTTTTTAAAGAAAAAAACACAGGAACTTCCTAACGTTTACCGGTCATAAGCCGTCTAAGGAGGTATCAATCGTGGCAAGCCCAGCCCTCAACATACTTCAGCCTTTGGCAGAACGCAACGCACATAACCAGAAGCAAGCAGGCATTCATACGCCAATTGCAGATGGATTGCAAATGCTGATTGCTGCCTGCCTGCGCCAGGAACGGAGTGCGCAGCGGAGACTCTATGAACAATATGCGGCGTTGGTCTATGGTATTATCCGACGTTATGAGCGGGATGAAGTACTGGCACAAGACATACAGAGCGAGGCCTTCTGCCGCATTTTCGACCGGCTTCCGCAATACAGGTTTGAGGGAGCTTTCGAAGGTTGGCTTCGCCGCATAGCAGTTCATTCGATTACAGATCATTTCCGCAAACATGGTAAACCGGATGAGCCACTGCATGACGAAGTACGAGAAATACCGCAGCATCAGGATCTGAACGGAGTCCACAACTTATCCTACAAAGAATTGCTGAACATGATTCACGAGCTGCCGGAAAAACAACGTACTGTTTTCAATCTGGCTGTTTTCGAACAATATCCACACAAAGAAATCGGCATGATGCTCGGCATCCCTGAAAATAACAGCCGCTGGTATCTCAACGATGCCCGCAGGCGATTACGAGAAAAAATAGCAGCTATCAACCCCTGACATGGAAGAGCAGCAAAAAAATATTGACGACCTGTTTCGCGAAGCCTTGATGAGCTATCGCGAACAACCGCCCGAGGCGGCCTGGCAACATGTGGCCAGCCACCTCGATGAAAATCGTCGGAGAAGAGGCATCTATTGGCGTTGGATCATACCAGGCCTGGCATTGCTGATTGCCCTTTCCAGTGCGGGCTGGTGGGCCATCCGCAAACCTGTAAGTAGCACACAGGAAGCTATTGTCGGCACCATACATCAAGCTGATGATGCTACAAATTCATCATCATTTTCAAGGAACAATTCCTCTTCAAAAAACAACAAACAAGCAAAGACACAAATCGAAGTCGGCCAATTTCATTCGCAGCATACAAAGCCCGTCAAGACTGTGACTGTTCAGCCTCGAGTCCAGAAAACTTTATCCGTATCTATTGCAATCGGGGCGAATAATCTGAAGCAAACATTGGCCCACCTGAAAGCAATCAGGCTTCAGCCATTGGCAGGGCTTTCTAAACTGCCCATGCCTGCCCTCCAATCTCTTGTAGTCAACAATTCTTATCATCTATCGTGGCTACAAGCAGTTGATAATTCAGAAGCCCCCCTACCCCGCTTAGTACAGGCAGATGATAAAGGATTTCGACCAGCCAACCCGGCATCTTCACCTGCTCCATTAGCAGTAGAAATCCCTGGATATGAACAACAACTTCCCCAGGATGAACGGCTGAATTCTGAAGCAATGAAGCATCTGGAGGCCCAGCCAGACAGGACCTTTGCTGCATCAATCTCGTCCGCATCAAACATCAACCTTCAGGAAGAAAAACTACCTGATGCGGCAACAGTTGCCCGCACTACTTCCAGAGGATTGCCGCAGGCTGAAACAGACCCTATTCCATTGCGAAAGCCCCGATATAGGGAGTCATTTTCAGTATCTGCTCTGGCCTCTGCCGGATTTTCATCTGCCTTGCAAGGGCAATACGAAGCAGGGCTGCGGGCGTTGATTCAACTCAGTGAACATTGGGCACTGGGCATTCAGCCAGGCATTAGCCTGAGTAGGTTGGCAGAAGTGAAACTGACTCAGGCAGCCAGCTACTATCGTTCTCAAATAGATGTGGATTCATTCCGTAGCACCGAGCCTTCCCCTTCTGTGCGCAACGCATTGGACACGATTTACAACTACGTCGTCCGTCAAACACTGGACAGTATTGTGGTTGCGGGCATGGCAGCAGGTGGAAATTTCTGGGAGATTAGCCTGCCTGTGATTGCACACTATTCGCTGAATGAACACTGGTATGCCTATGGCGGACCAACACTGAATTTTGGCGGAAGAATCCAAGTACATTCTTCCGGATCTACCCAAATGTTTACGAGCCATAGACACGACTCTCTGGCCCAGTCGGAGACCTTACCAGCTTCTTCATTTGAGTATTATTTCGGCAAGCCAACACTACCGGCATACAGCAGCTACAAGCCTGTGGAAATTCAAAACACACCATCACTCAGGCTGGGATATGCTCTGGGCCTGGGCTATACTGGAGGAAAGTTTATGGGAGAGATAAACCTGAGTCAACAACTGAGTGGCTTTGGCAATATACCCTCAGCTATGCAGGGTGCTTTTTCTGCGCCTCGTGTCAATCTGAGTGTCGGTTATCTGCTTTTTGATACCAGAAAAAAATCAACACCGCTCATTAAATGAGTTTTGCTCTAACTCTGATAAGCTCTCAAACGGAGTGTACCTAAGTTTTCACTACCTCATGCAAGCTTCTGTTTCCATAAAAACGATTCTGCTCATCCTACTGATGGGATGCTGCCTGCCGCGAATCAGCGGAGCATTTATCTTATCGGGTGTGGTGGTCAATGCCAGTACTGGCAAAGGTGTTGCAGGACAAAAAGTGTATGTGATGGATACTGCCACCAATTTTCTGGACAGTATTGTTTCGAATGCTTCGGGCGGATACAGCCTTCAGATATTGGGGGGCGTGGACACCAACGACCTGCTGGAAGTTTATGCTTATGGCTGTGGCAAAAAATCTTCAGTCTTCAAAACATTCACAGGAGGCACCGTAGTGGCAAACCTCTACATCTGCCCTACGCTTTATTCGCTCAACGGCACCGTCAGCCTGAATGGAAGCCTCAACAATGGCCCCGCCAAACTATTCCTGCTCAGCAGGACTTATGATTCATTGCATCACGATAGTGTGACCCATGTGGTGGACACGATCTACACCGATTCATATGGTGGCACTTACAACAAGAATTTCACTGCTATTCCCCAGGGCAATTTGCTACTAAAGGCTGAGTTAATGGAAGGGCATCCGCAGTTTGGAAAATTCATGCCTACCTGGCTGGGTGAGGATTTGGTTTGGAGCAATTCGAAATCTCTTACTACGAGTAATTTCTCTGCTTCCGTTGCGACCAATATTTACTTACTGCCCACAGCAGGCGGCAACGGTACAGCAGCAGCATCTGGCATCGTGATGAATGCAAACACAGGCACTACTCACCCTTTATCCGGGCGCCTGATACTGCTTACAAATTCAAATGGCGCCCCTATTGGCTACCAATATTCTGACTCACTTGGAAAGTTTGATTTCACCCATCTTGCCTTTGGTACATACAAGATTTTTGGCGACTCCTGGGGCCTGCTGAATCCGGCACTCACCTTTACGCTCACGGCTATCCGCCCCAGCATTACTGATATTGTATTCACCGAAGACAGCAGCAGTTTTTCTGGAAACTTTGGTGCGACGTTTATCGCAACAAACCCTGAAGCCTGGACGCAAGTGAAGCTCTACCCTAACCCGGTAGCCCAACAACTATTTATTTCAGGTCTGGACAAAATTGACGGCTCGAAAACGATTATCCTGCGCGACATATTGGGAAGGGTAGCATTGCCTCAGCTTGCCACAAATGAGCCAGAAATCACCCTGAACTTATCTGCACTTCCTGCTGGCATTTTTGTGGCAGAGATACAGGCAGCATCAGGCCTGGTCAGGTATCAGTTCATCAAACTCTGATGAATTTTCTCTTTTATTAAAATTCTCTGGAAAACTGAAGCTTCAGGAATGAAGGCAGGTTTGGGGCAATACCTTGCAACCATTAAGCAGCACCCCTATCCTATTATGAGCACTTCCGATTCCCAGCGTCCCATCATTTTAGTCACCAACGATGATGGCATCACAGCGCCTGGCATTCGGAATCTTGTGGAGGCAGTCCGGCCTTTGGGTGAAGTAATAGTAGTGGCACCGGATTCACCCCAAAGCGGTACCGGGCACGCTATTACCATCGGGCAACCCTTACGCTTAGATCGGGTTCAACAGTTTGAAGGCATCGAATCCTGGCAATGCAGCGGCACCCCTGTGGACTGCGTGAAACTGGCACGGGAAAAGGTGTTGCATCGTCTGCCTGACCTCTGCGTCAGTGGCATCAACCACGGTGCTAACCATGCCATCAACGTGTTGTATTCCGGCACCATGAGCGCAGCAATGGAAGCTGCGATCGAAGGCATTCCATCCGCAGGTTTTTCGCTACTCGACTTTACGTTTGATGCCGATTTTTCCATCGCAAAAGAGGTAGCTCACACAGTAGCGAAAAGACTGCTGGAAAGCAACCTTCCGCCACAGACCTTACTGAATGTGAACATCCCCAAACTGCATCGCGCTGACTTCAGAGGCATCCGACTTTGCCGTCAGGCCAATGCCCATTGGGAAGAGCAATTTGACCACCGCAAAGACCCACGTGGCCGGGATTATTATTGGATGGTTGGGGCTTTCGTCAATCAGGATTCCGGAGGCGGAACGGATGTGGATGCCCTGGAAGCCGGCTACGCTTCGGTAGTACCCCTCAAGTTTGACCTTACCGATACCGCCATGCGTGAACAACTCAGCAAAGAATGGCAGGATTTGTTTGTATGATTTCAAAAAACATCCTGAGAAGAATTTATTCCAAGGCCTGAGCAACTTGCCTTTTCCTGAATACAATTTTCCCTATGCTGATTTGAAAAACGGACGGAATATTTTCAACTCACAAAATCCCGAATCACTATGTGGTTGTTGTATGCAATCCTGTCGGCAGTCTTTGCCGGAGCTGTGGCCATCCTGGCGAAACTGGGCATGGAAGGTGTGGACAGCGACCTGGCAACTGCCATCCGATGCATCGTGATTGTGGTGGTAGCCTGGGGCATTGTGCTGGCTCGTGGACTGGTGCCACAAGTGCCACATCTCAGTATGAAGAACTGGCTTTTCATGAGCCTGTCGGGCGTAGCTACCGGTCTGAGCTGGCTGTTTTATTTCCGCGCACTGAAGATTGCGCGCGTGGCACAGGTAGCGCCCATTGACAAGCTCAGCATAGCCTTTGCCATCGTGCTGGCCTTCTTTGTACTTGGCGAAGTGCCCAGCCTGAAAGTGGCTATCGGCGCGGCTTTGGTGATTGCCGGCAGCCTGGTCATTGCTTTATAAAAACGGCTACTCTGATAAAGATTGTCGTTCGTGAAGATGATTTTTTAGCCAGCTATTGCAGCCCGATGCAGCATCCGTTGCGTCGCACGTTTCGGCCATATTTCGCTGCTCATCTTTCCCCGGAACAACCAACCATCAACTGAGCAAAGCCGAATAGAGAACTGAACCATGCATGGTGCCATCGCCGTAAATGCCACATAGCATTCCAAAAGCTGACTAACAAAAAGACCGCCTCAATAGAGACGGCCTTGAGATGATGGATTGAATGATCAGGATTACTTGATACCCAGTTTCGCTTTCACGAGTGGCAACACATTATCGCTGTCGTTGGCAAACAGCAGCATGCCGCTGCTGGCATCGAAAATGTAGCTGTAGCCCTTTTCCTTAGCCACTTCACGGATGGCTTTGTCGGCCTTGTCAAGGATAGGCTTATAGAGCTCTTCCTTCTTTTTGGCAATCTTATCCTGTGCGCTTTGCTGATAGTCGCGGATGCGGGATTCGAGGTCTTGAAGCTCTTTTTGCTTCACCATCTTCACGGCATCGCTCATCGTCTTTTCACCGGCCTGATAGTCGCTACCCTTCTTTTCAAACTCTTTGCCCATCGCCTCGAGCTGGTCCTGATATTGTTTGGCAAAAGCCTTCAGGTCTGTATCGGCCTTAGACATTTCTGGCATTACGGAAAGAAGCTCCTGACTGTTGATATAGCCCAGCTTTAATCCGCCTACTTCGCCGATGGCAAAAGAAGATACTGAAGCAAGCAGGCAGGCGGCTAATGTCAGCACATATTTTTTCATGTTCTTACTGTTGATTGGTGGTGATACCGGTTTTAGAGGATGAAATTTTTAATAAAAAGAGAATAAGCAGCAAACTGAAAAAGGCCCTTCAAATGCAGGCAGGGCGGGCCTGACGGGGCGCAAAGAAACAGCCATTATTTGTTAACCCCAAGTTGTTTCAACACTTCATCACTCTTGTCGAGCGTGGGCTTGGCGTAAAACAAAGTGACCCCTCCGGCCTTATCAAAAATGATGTCGTAGTTGCGCATGGTAGCCACCTGTTGCACGGCAGTATAGACGCGATCCTGAATCGGTTTTATCAGCTCCTGGCGTTTCTTGAACAGGTCGCCTTCATAGCCAAATCGTTTTTTCTGAAGGTCACGGGCAGCCTTTTCCCTTGCTGTGATTTCGTCTTCGCGCTTGCGCCGCATCTCATCGCTGAGCATCGGGCGCTCTGCCTGATAGGCCTTATACATTCGGTCCACCTGGGCCATCATGCTGTCAATCTCGGTCTGCCAGGCTTTGCTGGTTTGGTCGAGTTTGGTTTGGGCGTCTTTGTAGTCCACTAGTTTTTCCAGGATGTATTTGGAGTCTATCACGGCATAGCGCTGCCCGAAGGAAGCCGGAGCCAGCGCGCAAATCGCTACAAAAAGGAACAATAGCTTTTTCATGAAAAAGGTATTTCGAAGGGAATTGAGGATGGTTGTTGAACAGGATTGGCTGGAAGTACCGCTTCTGAAGAATGAATATTAATCCGGTTCGAAGCCGAGCATGAATGTAAACTTCGACATGTCCTTAAGAGAGGTAATGCCATTGGCAGGATCGTAGCGGTCAAAGCCGATGCCATAGTCTAATCCAAGCAAACCAAACATGGGCAGGAAAATCCGGATGCCCAGACCGGCATCACGATTCAGCTTAAAAGGATTGTAGTCTTTAAAAGAGCCCCAGGCATTGGCCGCATCGAAGAATGCCAGGCCATAGATGGTGGACGTGGGCGACAGTGAGAAGGGATAGCGAACCTCTGCGGTGTATTTATTGAAAATAGTAGCGTCAGAAGCATACACCTCATAGCCACGTTGCGAGATGATGTCGCGACCGATGAAATAAGACTGCCCACTCAGGCCATCACCACCAAGCTGGAAGCGCTCAAAGGGCGAGAAGCCAATCTCCTTGTTGTAGTAACCCATGAAACCATACTTGGTGGAGAGTTTGAAGACTAAGTTGCCCACAATGCGCTGATACCAGTCAGCCTTAAACCGATACTTGTGATACTCGATAAACTTATATCGCTGATCATCCGTTTCGGTGGCATAGTCGCGGTCTTCTCTGAAGGCGCTGTAAGGCGGCGTAAACTGAAAGGTGAAAGAGATGTCGGAACCACTGCGCGGATATAAGGGCTGATCCACCGTGTAGCGGGCCAATACCAGGCGGAAATAGAGGTTGTTGCTGTAGCCATTGTTGAAGGTGTCCACCAGCGTATAATTCCGCAACCAGTAATTCTGATAATTGATTCCGTATGTGAGCACGAAGTTGTCGTCAGGCCATTTCAACCTGCTGCTGAGTGACACACCACCGCCCAATTGACGCAGGAATGATGAGTTGGCAAGCTCTGGTGTAGTCGCCGTGGAATAACGGCTATACACAAATGAAACGGTCAGTGCATTTGGCTTCTTACCGCCCAGCCAGGGTTCCGTGAAAGAAGTGTTGAATGAGTTGTAGAGTGGGCCGTTGCTCTGATAGTTGATAGAAAATTTCTGCCCATCGCCTACCGGCAGCGGGTCCCAATATTTGGGTTTGAAAATATTTCGTACTGAGAAGTTGGAGAAAGCAATGCCGACATTACCGTAGAAGTTGACGCCACCGCCAAAACCTGCTGAGAGCTGGAGCTGATCGGAGCTTTTTTCCACCACAGTATAGTCAATATCCACTGTGCCATTCTCGGGGTGTGGCTTGGGCAGGATGCCAATTTTTTCCTGGTCAAAGAAGCCGAGGTTAGCAATCTCACGTTGTGAGCGGATGAGGTCGGCACGGGAAAATTTATTGCCAGGAACTGTACGCAGCTCGCGGCGAATGACATGCTCATTGGTGCGATCGTTGCCAAAGATGTTTACTTGGCCAATCGTAGCCTGACTGCCTTCCGTAATCCGCATTTCGTAGTTAATGGTGTCATGCACGATGGAAGCTTCCACAGGGTCAATATTGAAGAACAGATAGCCATCGTCCATGTATAGAGAAGACACATCTTCACTACCATCAGGAGATACCTGTCGGCCCAGACGCTTTTCCAATAATTCAGAATTATAGACATCGCCTTTGTGGATGCCGAGAATGCGGGAAAGTTCTTCGTCGGAATATTTAGTATTCCCGCGCCAGGTTACATCGCCGAAATAATAGCGGTTGCCTTCATTCACTTTCAGGTCCACGTTCAGGTTGCCGTTTCGAACGGGATAAACGGTATCCGCAACAATAGCAGCATCCCGGTAGCCGAGTGAGTTGTAGTAAGCGATCAGGCTTTGCTTGTCTTCCTCGTACTTGCTCTCATTATACTTCGAACCTGAAAAGAGCTTGAAACGGAAATAGGGGTCTAACTCTGTCAGGGTTTTGGACAAAGACAGGAAGCCAAAATGCCTGAAATATTCTTTGGTATTTCGTTCTGTATTTCCATACACGCTGCGATCATCACTTGGGTGCAGGGTCAGCCGGCTCATCTCTTTCGTGCCTTTAAAAGTTCGTTTCAGCCTTTGGGCTGTGGCTTCTTCATTACCTGAAATGTTGATTTGATTGATATGCGTCTTCGCGCCTTTATTGATGAAGAAAGTGAGGATGACGCTGTTCACTTTATTGGAATCGCGCTGCTCTTTCACACTCACTTTCACCTTGCCAAAACCTTTTTCTACATAGTATTTCCGTATCCGGACGATGGCTTCTTTTTTCACGGCATCCGTCACTACCCTGCTCACGCGCAAATCCACTTTTTCATTCAGTTCCGTAGCCTCACTCTTGCGCACCCCACGAAACACTTTCGCACTAAGCTTGGGCCGCTCCTCCACCACGATGTTCAGGAATATTTTATCACTAACGGTGCGGGTAATATCAATGCGCAGGTTGGCAAACAAATCCTGTTTCCAGAGCTGACGAATGGCACGGGCAATGCCATCATCATCCGGCAGGCGAACCTTATCGCCAACTTTCAGGCCGGCTACGGCCAGCAGTAAATCCTGATCGAGATACTGAGCACCACTCACGGTGATGCCTCCAATCTCATAATCCTGCTGACGGTGCGTGTCAGAAGAAGAACCCTGTTGGGCAAGCTGAGCCTGAACAACAAGGGTGCAAAGCAGCAGGGGTAAAACGAATAAGCAGGAACGCAAAAGCTTTCTATGCATGCCGGGATTCTTCAGGTTGGATAGTGAGGGTGTGATTACCGAGTTGTTCGGAAGTCATGCCAAATCGGCGCTCCCGCTGCTGATAGTCCAGCAGAGCCTCGATGAGGTGAGGTTTGCGAAAAGAAGGCCAATGCACTGGAGTGAAATACAACTCAGCATAGGCAATCTGATAGAGTAAAAAATTGGAGATCCGATATTCTCCACTGGTACGGATCATCAATTCAGGATCGGGAAAAGGAGCCGTATTGAGGTAGCTGCCGAACAGTTTTTCATCCACATCTTCAGGCCGTACAAGGCCTGCCTGCACATCAACAGCCAGCTTTTTTGCTGCATTCGATATTTCCCAACGAGCACTGTAGCTGAGTGCCAGGATGAGGTTCAGGCGCGTATTGTCTGCAGTCATTTCCATCGCTTCCTGCAATTCCTTCCGACACACTGCGGGCAAACTTTCAAAATCGCCAATCACATGCAGGCGCAAGCCGGTATCCACAATCGTCGGTTGCGCCTCCATCAGTGCATACACTTCAGCCTTGGGACGGTTCCAGTTTTCAGTTGAAAAGGCATAAAGCGAAAGGAATTCAATTCCGATTTCCGCCGAAGCATTCACAATTTCACGAACGGATAATACGCCTTCATGGTGGCCATACACCCTGTCTTTTCCGCGCTCTTTGGCCCAGCGGCCGTTACCATCCATAATGATGGCCACATGGCGAGGCAACCTTGCGGAATCAAGCTGGGCAGTGGATTGCATGGAGCATTATTGCATCGAAAGCCTTGAAACTAAAGGCTTCCGAGCTTCATTTTTTTGAAAGGGGGCGAAAGTACAAAAATAGAGGCCCCATAAAGCCAGCCTCAGATGAAGCATTACGTTTAACGCGGAATTGTGATTACTCTTTCTGCTTCACTCATGCCTCCCGAATTCGATGCAGCAGATAGTCCATTCCTAAAAGTTCGGAGCAGGTTGCCACCGCCGATACACTCACACCCATCACACCATGCATATTCAGGTTTTGACCACTGAGCATCAGATTAGGAATTCTCGTTCGCACGGCCATGATATTACGGGCGGGATGTGTCGCATCTTTCAATGGGCCGTATAGCGAGCCGTCCATCGTGCCCACATAATCCCGGAAACTGAGCGGTGTGGCGATGCTGTGTGCCATTGTCGCGGCCTTCAGTTCGGGGAAACGAGCGAACGTTTGTTTCAGAATGGCTTCCGCCTGCGCTTCCTTATATGCTTCATACGCTTCTGAGCGGTGATGTTGAACTCCGATAATATTTTTTGTGTCCTGCCATGCGGCATAGTCCGCCATTTGGGCATAGACCAGAATACTGACCGCGTTAGCAAATCCCGGTCTGCTTTCATCTTCACTGAAAAACAAGGCCTGGGTATCGGGCCATTTTAGCCCCCCGGCAGAAGGGCGGGCTAAGGAATCGCCTGAAGGATGCCAATAAATATTACAGCCTTCATAACGGCACATTCCCGGGCGCAAAACCAAATTAATCATCAGCCCTGTGGGTGTCTGTGGTAATGATTGGATGCGATGCAGGAAGGCAGGCCTCAAGCCAGAGCCATCCAGCATCCGAAAGAGGGCTGCCGGGTGGATGGCAGAAATAAAATCCTTTCCATAAAACCGCCTTCCATCAGCCGTATCTGCATATTCAATTCCATTGCTGCCTTCGTGAAGCAGTGACACCTCGGCGTGACGATGCACCACACCCCCATTTGCCAACAACTCCCGCCACAGCAGTTTGGCAATCTGGGAAGAGGCAGGCAGCACTTTATGGGCACTGTGCAGGTAGCCATCTGTGGATAGCGCATGCACATAAAATGGTGTCAGGTCTGCCACGCCTGCATAAAGCAGATTATTTCCCAACAGCACCTGGAGCATGCGCTCGCTGGCCCCGAGGCGGCGTAGATGCTCCGTGAGCACAATACTCATGGCAGCAATCTTCCCATCTGAATTGCCCTGCTGTAGGTGATAGAGCGAAAATTGAGAAGCAGTTTGTGAGATGTCGTTGAGGTAAGCCTGAAGTACTGCTTTCTCCTTTGGGAAAAACGGAAGGAGTTGCTCTACAAAATGAGCCTTACCAGATAGCGGATAAGCTTGTTGCTCTTCACCAAATAAAATCCGGTCAAAACCATCTTCACGCAATTCATGGAGTTTCAGGCCATCCATGATTCCCGCATATCGGAATATCTGGTTCAGACTGTGGCCCGCTCCCAGCCCACCTATGTAGTGTACGCAAGAGTCAAAGGCTGTCTTTTGAAAAGCGAAACTCTGCAGGCAGCCTCCCACCTGGCGGTTCTTTTCCAGCACACACACCTTCTTCCCTTCCTTCGCCAGGATGACAGCACAGAGCAGTCCGCCCAGTCCGGCGCCAACGATGACTACATCAAAACTATTTTCCTGCATGGGCTGCAAAGAAATAGTGCCTGCCCTTGCAGATGATCATCCATTATGAACAAAAAAAGAAAAGGCCGCCCTGGGGCAGCCTTTTCTATTCTGCAATGAATATCTGGCTTAGAGATGTGCCTGAATTTTCTTTTCAAATACCGACTTCGGAGCAGCACCCACTTGCTTATCCACTACCTGACCACCCTTGATGAACAGCACGCAGGGGATAGAAGTGATGCCATAATTGACTGAAAGATTCGGGTTTTCATCCACGTTTACTTTCCCGACATTGACCTTGCCGTCATAGTCTTTGGAAAGTGCGTCAATGGTTGGGCCGAGCGCGAGGCAGGGGCCACACCAGGGCGCCCAGAAGTCCACGACCGTGAGCTTGTCTGCACTAAGCACTTCGGTCTCAAAATTTGCATCGGTGAATACTGCTGCCATGTTTTTTGGGGAGGCTGTTGAAAGATTTGAGGTTCAAAAGTAAGCTCCTGTTTCGGCCTGCCGGGGATAGGTGGATAAGTGTTGACTATGACTAAAAAATCTTAAAAATTCATTTGAATTTTTATTTCCCGACTCAGACATCGGAAAGCAAAACCGGCTGCATATGCAGCCGGTATATTGATTTGACATCAAAAAATGCTTAAGAAAGGTTGCCCGTGAAATCGTGAAAGGCAGAGCGCAGGTCTTTTACGGCCTGCACTTCTGCTTGAAATGCTTCTCCTAATTGCGAATAAGCAACACCGGTTTCAGGAGTGGCTGTCTGGTTTGCGGATAAGTCACGGTATGCATTCCTGTTCTGCTTGATATCGTGTCGCAATCGGTCAATATTGTCGCGTTGTACGCGGAATCGGTTTTCAAATTGTTCCAGTTCAATCGCCGCATCGTGGCTGATTTCCTGCCTGCCGATTTCGGTCAGGCGTCCTCGTAGCGTGCCCAGCTCCTCTTTGTAGCTGTCCAGGCTGCTCAGCCACTGGCTGTGCTCAAAGCCCTCGGCGCCCATGCTAGTTTGCTCCATGATATTTGAGGTTTTGGTTTACACAAATCTATTTTTTTCACCCAAAGACTGCAAACCCAGGAAATGCTAAAAACGTGTGGCGCTTTTGTGCAGGGCAGCGGCTGTATTTTGCGGGCTGAATAAATGCCTAATAATGAACCGCCTTAGCCAGGAAGAGTTTGTGGCCCTATTTGACCAGGCGGCACTCGGCATCGTGACGGTTAACCCTCAGGGCCTGATTGTGCGGATCAACAATTTTGCCTTATTGCAATTTGGCTTTGAGGCAGAAGAGGTAATCGGTTCAAAAATTGAGAAGCTGATTCCGATGCGCTACCGGGAACGCCACGAAGCACATCGGAATGATTTTTCCGGTGAGAATCCTCACCAGCGGCCAATGGGTCTGGGCATGGATCTCTGGGCTTTGCGAAAGGACGGCACTGAGTTCCCGGTGGAGGTAAGCCTGAGCAGCTACACGACTTCTGAAGGCACTTTTTCCATAGCATTCATCAGCGACATTACTGTGCGGAAGTCGCATGAAGATGCCCTCCGGCAGATGAATGATGAGTTGGAAAAACAGGTGGATGCACGCACCCGTTCCCTGCGCGAAGCCCTGGAGCGGGAAAAAGAACTGGGTGAGCTGAAGTCCAGATTCGTTTCTATGGCTTCCCACGAATTCCGGACTCCGCTCAGCACCATCCTGTCTTCTGCCTACCTCATTTCGAAATACGATAAGAGTGAAGAGCAACCCAAGCGGGACAAACACGTGCAGCGTATTGTGTCTTCGGTAAATGTGCTGACGGATATTCTGAATGATTTTCTGTCCGTAGGCCGTATCGAAGAAGGTAGGATTCAGGTGCGTAAGGTGCCCTTTAACCTGCAAGACTGGATGAAAGAACTGCTGGCAGAACTGAAGCAATTGCTGAAGACAAACCAGCGTTTCGACATACATCATGAAGGCAAAGGCGATGTGTTCCTCGACCCTTCACTCCTGCGCCACATCGTTCAAAATCTAGTATCCAACGCCATCAAATTTTCGCCGGAAGGCGCAGCTATTGATATCCGGAGTAAGCAAAGCCAGGGTCTGCTTTCCATCGCCATCAGCGACCGCGGCATCGGCATTTCGGATGAAGATCAGAAGCACCTTTTTGAAAGATTCTTCCGGGGTGCCAATGCTATCAACATCCAAGGCACCGGCCTCGGCCTGCACATTGTAGGGCGATACGCCGAGCTGTTGAATGGCCATGTTTCCTTTGCCAGCAGGCTGAATGAAGGCACCACCATTACTGTATCTTTCGACTTAGCATGAAGACCGTCCTACTCATAGAAGACAACAGCGAAATCCGCGAAAACATGGGTGAAATCCTGGAGCTTGCAGGCTACCATGTTTTGCTTGCGCCCAATGGAAAAGAAGGTGTCAACTTCGCAATTACTGAAAAGCCGGACGTTATCGTCTGCGACATCATGATGCCAGAACTGGATGGCTATGGCGTGATTCACCTACTTCAAAAAAATCCGGATACCCAGCAGATTCCTTTCATCTTCCTTACCGCAAAGGCAGAACGCAGCGAAATGAGAAAAGGCATGGAACTGGGAGCCGATGACTACATCACTAAACCCTTTACGGGCACCGAGCTGCTACAGGCTATTGAAGGTCGGCTGCGTAAATCTGAAGCACTTCAGGCTGCAAGACCTGCCAACCTGCAAGGCCTGAACACCCTCATTGACCAAAGCAACAACAAGTCGTTACGCCAACTATTTGATGAAACCCAGGAAGGGCGCAGCTTCCAAAAGAAAGAGCGCATCTACAGCGAAGGGCGACGGGCTTATCATCTCTACTATGTGGCAGAAGGGAAGGTGAAGGCTTTTAAGACTAATGAAGACGGCAAGGACCTCATTATTGCCATCTACCAGGAAGGAGATTTTTTCGGCTATACGGCTTTGCTGGAAGGCGGCATCTACCACGAATCTGCCGAGGCGCTGGAGCCTTCTGAAATCACAAGTATCGGTAGAGAAGCCTTCGAAGCTTTGTTCAATAACAACCCGGAAGTGATGCGGCAATTTGTGAAACTGCTGGCCGGTAATGTGCATGAACGGGAAGAGCAACTGCTCAACATCGCCTACAATTCGCTGCGTAAAAAAGTGGCCGAGGCGCTAATCATGCTACACCATAAATACAGTAGCAAGGATGGTGAGCCGGTACCCATGCACATCAGCCGCGACAACCTCGCTGCCATTGCCGGCACAGCCAAAGAATCACTGATCCGAACCTTAGGCGACTTCCGGGATGAAGGCCTCATCGAAATGCGCGGTACCAATATTGTGGTACTCAAGGAGCAAAAGCTGGCTCAATTGCTGAACTAGTTTCGCTGTTTTATTGCCCGCCAAGTGCAAGCTTCCGGCTTTTTGTGCCCTGGCTTGTTGTGAGGCTTACCACATATACGCCTGCAGAAGCATTGAGGCTGATTGCATGCCTGCCAGTGCCCAAAAGTTCCTGTTGTAAGACTACCTGACCCAGCATATTCCTGATCACAATTGTTCCCTTTTCCTCATGCTGGGTTACCGTTATCTGATTGCCCCGGATGCTTGCTTCCAGCATTTCCTGCCCGGGTAAGGACGGGCTTTGCTGTCGCGAATAAAGCAGGTAGAACCGATTCTCATAGCTTCCTTTTGTCAAAGACAAAATGTATGTAGGCTGCTGTGCAAAATCCTGCATAATGCCGCGCGCTACATCTGCAAAAAAGATGTGCAGCCCGACTGGAATATTTTCTGCATCACGCAGCTTAAAGGCTATTGCTCCATCATGATCCATATTGAGACCAAGGGGAATCTCACGTGTGTCGTCATCCAGCAGAGGCTGCGCATTGATGACTAATTTTTTGCCATCGCACACAGAATAAAGGTTGGGCAATCTGCTGTCTGTATTGAACATCTTCACGGCATCCTTATCTCGTTCAAAACCTAATTGCGCTCCCTCGTTGAAATAAACCACGACAGGGTCTGAAAAGCTGTCGGCATCACTGTAACCGGCACTGAGCCGCACCAGCGGTGCCTCTGATTTAGCCTGCTTATGGAATACTGGCAAAAGGTTATTTACCCGTACATCATTGGTCATACCGAAGTTGGCCGTGACGGGATAACTACCATTGGAAACGTGAACGAAAAAGCCCTGCATGGAAGCAATGATATTGCTGGCTACTCCATTGCTCGAAACACCATTGACATAAGAGCAATAAGCCCCCTGATACCGGTCTGTACTTCCGTTGTCGAAGAAATAAATAGCATCGTCCAGATTCGTTCTTGTCCACCCCACAGAAGCATCCCAGTCAATGGGCGAAGGATACGGATTGCCCATCAGGTTGAAGCCCTGGGTGTAGGTTTGGTTGTGGTTGTAGAGTGTTGTCCCCAGCGGACCATCATTTACTGTCCCTCTGATGTTGATTGTTTTAGCGGTACTCAGGGCTCCGAAATTGGCAGCATAACCAGAGAGTGGGATGAGCGTTTTGCCAGTGTCAATAAACTTAATCCATCCGGCATGATTCACATTCTCATCATAGCTGTATAGCGTTGCGAAAGAATCCGTGAGGTTCATGTCATCGTTCAGTTCTGCCACATGGGCTGCCGTGAAGGGTGAACTGATATAGCGATAGCCAAAGCCCGAAGGCAAATAACGTTGCATGGTTACCTGGCCCAAAACCGCCCCGTTTCCACTACCATCTATCAATGCAGTACCCGATGAATTAGAGATTAGCGTGAGCAAATCATTGGTTTGGAAATTTCCTTGGGACACCTTCAAAAATCCTGTGAGCTGCATGGTATCGGAAAGGCTCACACCAGCATAATTATTGACCATCAGATTTTGGATCCGATGATTGCTGAAGCTGCCCGAAGGAATGGTTTGCGCACTGCTGCCATTCATCTCAACACTCGCCGTGCTGACATCCAATGTGCCGCTGTTTACAATACTTCCTGCAATCAGAATGTTGCCGTTCAGCTTTAGTGAAGCCCCCGAAGAAACCGAAAGGTTGGTTGTAGAAACGCTCCCGCTTTGTAAGGTCTTTTGACCACTTCCGCTGATGATTAGATTGCCATAGGACGCCGAACTGACATCCTGCGCTGAGGCTGCATTATATTCAACCGTCATGGACGACACATTGCAGCTTTGAATGCTGTATTGGTTGTTGAATTGGCTGGAGCCTGATGTGCGGGTTACGAATATTTTTCCGCTGCCCAGCATCTGGCCATTG
>CAYRJR010000010.1:0-7710 GCA_964424655.1 uncultured Chitinophagaceae bacterium | reverse complement strand
AAATCGTTTCGGAGAAGCATTAAAATCACCGGTAATGTTGTGCGTATTTTGGATGCGGACGGTATCATAGGCTGTGGCAGGGAAAGCTCCGGGATTGAACCAGCTTGCACCGCCATCAATAGAAGCTTCCCAACTCGTACTGTCTGCCCAGACCCCGTTTTTCTTGCTGCGGAAATTGTGGATACCACCAGAACGATCAACACCGGTAAAGACAGCAGTGCCAGAAAATGAGCCGGTATGCAATGAAGTATCGCTCGTGCTGGCCACATTCAGCACCTGCCAATGCCCGGGGCTGCCGGAAATATACCGGCCACAATAAATACTCGATTCGCTGCCGGCCACATCTGCGGGTAGGAAATGCAGCACAGCACTGAAAGAACCTGTGATGCCTGACTGATCTATCGTCCAGTACCGGCTCAGAAAATCTGAGACAGAGCCATTATCAGGATGTTTGGTATTCGTCACGCGGAGCGAAACATAGGCTCCTGCTCCATAACTGCCACCACTCACACTGATGCTTGCCGGAGCATATTCAGCGGTGCCTGAATTGTCGCCAATCGGAAAGTTTCGAGTTCCGTCTGCAGCAATAAGCATACGCAGGGCGCCACTACCATTGGTCACTATCATACTTGCTGCAGCAGGTGTTCCGGCAATAGAAATATTCTTGCCTAAGCTCAGGTTGTAATTGCCGAGGATGAGCAGGCCATTTTGAAAACTAATGCTGCTATCCACAGTTGCAGCACCAGAGAGTTGCACGCCAGAGGCATTATTGAGTCTGATTTTCGCAAAAGCAATCGCATCCATTTTTTGCTGACTGCCTCCTGCAAATTCGACGGTGAGGTTGTTCAATGTTTTTCCTGTGATGAGATATTGCGCAGCAAAATCTCCGCTACTATTTCCAGTTGCAGTAACCCGAATGTTGCCGCTTCCTTCCAACACCCCACTACCCGAAATAGTAACTCCCGGAGCAGGCCATAGCATCCCTTGCGCATACACACGCAGCAAACTTGCAGACACATTTGTGGGCACCGTCACAGTATCATTTGCTGCAATGAATACTGTGTCTCCAGAGCTGGTAGGTGTGGTGCTCGCCGGCACCCAACTCAACCCACTATTTTGAGAAACTTCCCAGGTGCTGCTTTGATTCCAGGCTCCATTGACCACACTTCTGAAGATGTAGTGCGCAGTGATGGTAACACTCGTGGTGGTGGAATAGCTGGAACAACCTCCGCTTGCAGCAATAGTGTATGTGACCGTATAAGTACCCGGTGTGCTCGCGCTGAGGTTAATCGCCCCTGTGCTTGCATTGATAGAAAGACCCGCAGGAGCACTATAAGTGCCGCCCGCAGTGCCGCTACGGCTCACATTGGTCGTGCCTGAATTGATGAAAGGGTTTCCTGGATAACTGATACTCGCCGAGGGAGCCGCCGTGACTTGCACAGAAGTGGAGCACTGATAAATGGCACAGCCTCCGGAAGCTGCCACGGTGTAAGTGACTGTATAGCTGCCTGCCGTGCTTGCGCTTAGGTTGATTGCGCCTGTACTTGCATTGATTGAAAGCCCGGCAGGAGCACTATAAGTGCCGCCTGCAGTGCCGGTTCGGGATACACTTGCTGTGCCGGCATTACTGCAATAGGGGCTGCCAGAATAGCTAATGCTCGCCGATGGTGCGGCTGATATCGTAATGACTGCTGCTCCGGATTCCAGAGTCCCGGTATAAGAGCTTAGTGAGACATTGTTGGTGCTGATTAAGCTCACTTTCCGGAACACATAGTACGTACCAGGCGTATTGAATGGAGCACTAAGTGTGGAAGGAGTGAAACTGGCAGAGGTTGCGCCTGAGATATTGGTTCGGGTACCATTCAGCGTTGTGCTGTAAGTCCATTGATAGCCTGTGCCTGATTTACTGATTCCTGAAGGCAGGGTGCCAATGACATCACCACTAATAGCAAGGCCCGAATTGCCCATACAAATACTTTGTGTCGTGTTGGCAGAAAGGGTGTCGGCAACGAGTAGTTGCAATCCCTGGAAAGCAACCTGATTCCCTCCGGTATTCTCATAAAACTCCAGCAATAACTGGCTTGTACCTGTCAGGGGCATGAGCACATTATTCTTCCAGGAAAATCCCTGATCGCTCCAGTTATTATACACCATGGTTGTGTCCACGGTTAGTCGGCTACCATCGTCTGAACCCATATTGACTGCATACAAACCTCTGCGGGTGGAGTTCATGCGAAATTTCACCGAGAACGTTTCAGTATATACGGAGGGCGTGTTGCTACCCGAGTGCACCGTGAAGCAATTGGTACTCCCTCCAAAGCTTTCATTGAAACTTTCTGTCTCGTTGAAATAGCCATAATAGGAACCAAAGGATGTGCCATCGTAGATGTGTCCAATCCAGGCGTTCACACCACTGGAGTCCCGGTTAGCAGTGGATGTATCGTAGGGTGAAACACTGGCACTGCCACTACCCAGACAGCCTGCATTGTCAGTAACATCTATGGAATAGCTTCCTGCAGCCAGATTAGAGAATAAGCTGGAGGCCTGATAGCTGCCACTATTCAGACTATAAGAAAATGGCGATGTGCCACTACCAACATTAACTGTAATGCTGCCCGTGCTGCCACCCACACAAGTTGGGGTAGTTGTAGCTGAAACACTCAGTGCGGTGGTGGTGGCAACATGACTGGCACTCTTGGGGCTACCGCAACCTGTTGCCGTTGCAGTGATAGTCGCGCTGCCGGTCCAACCGGCTACATAGCTCACCTGGCCGGTAGCCGTGTTGATGCTATTGCCTGCGGCAAGACTGGCAGGATCCAATTTGTAGGTGATACCCGTGTTGTTGGTGGCAGAAGCCGTGTAGTTCTCAGTACCTGATTTTTTGCATCGGCTGGAAGTGCTTCCTAAAGAAAAAACTGGCGTACCGACTGTGTCTGTCACATTCACAGCAATGCTGGAATAAGCACTCATGCAACCATTCAGCGAGCTAATCACCAGATAATTTGTGCTGCCCGGGAGGCTGGTGGAAGGTGTTGGTGCTGTTGCTGAGCCTCCGGCATCAAACTGAATATTATTAAAGCAACGATAGCTGCTGCTGATGCCGGTTACCCGCAGCGTACCGGTAGTTTCATTGATAGGGAAAGAAGGTGCATCGCCGCCAAAATTGCCACTGCCGGAATACAAGCCAATACTATAGCTGCCCGATGAGCTAAGTAGTGCATTGAAGTTGGCTGTGACTTTTACTGCAGAAGAAGTAGTAGCAAGCGTTGTGTATGTAGAAGAAAGTGCAATGGCAGTGCCCGAGCTGTTGAATAGGGCAAGCTGCACCCCGTTTACCGTTTGCCAGGCCGGGACATAAAAATCCACGCTTTTGATCAGCACATTTCCCGTCAGGGTACTAAACTGTGTTTTCTGATTATTCCAAGATGCATCCACCCAGGTAGAAGTGCTGAGCGTGCTGCTGCCGCCGCAACTTCCCGTGACAGTGCCTAAGCTCCACAGCAAACTATTGCCACTGGCGGCAAGCTGGGTAGCGCTGGCAAAACGACAATAAGCAAGCGGGCTGGTAACTGTTGGGCTTTGCGATTCACAATCGCCTACGGCAAAAAATGATGTCGGGTTGTTTTGATTGTTGTACTCAGTTTGAATCCAGTCTGACGAGCGAGCGACAGAGGAAACACGCATTTCGTCAACAACTGCGCCGAGGTCGTAACTCGTGCTTCCATTTCCGTGCCTTCCGATATAGGTGGAAGACCCCAGGCCACTATAACTGATATTTGAAGAACTGCTGCTAGTGGCCACCTGAGCGCCATCCACATATAATACCTGAGCATTTGCGCTGGGGTCAACCGTATAGCAGTAGTAGTGCCAGGCACCCGAAAAGCCGGAACCGTAAGTGGTATTAATCCAACTGCTACCATTATAAAAAAAGCCGGTCGTACTTCCTGATTGTAGCCGGATAGCCACATGGTCTCCCAGGCTAATCAACTCACCGCCACCGGAAGAAAATGAATTCACATAAGCCCATCCGCTCAAGGTGATACTACTTGGGTTCCCCATTAAACCAGATACATTAACATAGCTCGAGCCTGATGAAGGATTGAGTGTACGAGCTCTGGAAAACATCCCACTGTTGTTGTTTGTCGTGCCATGGTTCGACAAGTTGTGGGCATTGGAAGTTCTGTCTCTAAGGTTATTATCGAAATGATAAACACTTTCAAAGCTGGATGACCAGGTGGAGGTAATATTTGCCTGATTACCCGCCGATGAATTGCCGTAATACATATACAGCACTGTGTTCGATGTGTTGCTGAGCGACGGGATGCGCACCCAGGCAGTCAATGCTCCTGAAGAACCAATAAATCGCTCAATATCGTGGTCCAGCTTGGTAATGCCATCTGATGCCGTGAACAGGATATCATTCCCTGAGTTTTGCGCATAATTCTTCAGGCCATCATCTGTAATCTGAATAAGTATCGGAAAATCAGTATGTGGCCCGCCAATCACTTTGGACTTATCAATGATGATTGCCTTGCGGTATGGCCAATTGCTGTCATACCAGCCCTGCGCCCGCAACATTTGCGGAAATAGCAGGCAGCACACAACCAACAGCAGTAAACATCTGTGACTCCTATAGAGCTGAACGAAATAGTTTACTGAATATTTAGTCAAAGGCAAGCCGTTGCTGTAGATACCCGGCATACTCGATGGCTTGAATGGCATTTTGATATTAATTCCAGCCAACTGCAATAAGCAACGAACCGCATATTCCAGGGGTTGTCATGCAAAGGCAGCAACAAATAAAACCTGAGAATAATCGCTGGCCGAAATGAAAAGGCACATTATGAAGCGCTTAACCTCCTTCCACTTAAATACCGGAAAATGTTTTGAGGCATTAACGCTTGCTTAGCGAATTCATGGCCCATTTTCTGAAACAGACCGGCAAAAGTCAATTGGGATTAGTCACCACTCCAGGCAGATATCTACCAAGCCATTGGAAAAGCATATTGCTCAAAAAAAGTAACCTAAAACTAAAGCCTCATACCTTCGCGCCCTAATTTTCCATTCGTTTCCTTTTTCATGAATTCTTTTTCCGACTTCGCACTACGCGAAGAAATCGGTCGTGCCCTGGCAGAAATGGGCTATGAAACGCCCACGCCTATCCAGGCCAAAACCTTGCCACTACTGCTTTCCGAACCGACTGACATCATAGGCCTCGCCCAAACCGGTACCGGCAAAACGGCGGCCTTCGGCCTGCCACTACTCAACCAGATTGACACCGATAACCGCGATGTTCAAGCTCTCGTGCTCTCCCCTACCCGTGAACTTTGCATGCAAATCGAAGCAGAGTTGAATAAATACGGGCAGTTCCTGAATGGTTTTCGCGCTACTGCAGTCTATGGTGGTGTGCCCATTGGCGGGCAAATCCGCGAACTGAAACGCTACCCGCAAGTGATTGTAGCCACTCCGGGCCGGCTCATTGACCTGCTGGAACGGGGCGCAATACACCTCGAAGAGGCCAGCACCATCGTATTGGATGAAGCCGACGAAATGCTCAATATGGGCTTCCGTGAAGACATTGACTTTGTGCTGAATCACACACCCAGCCGCGAGTTGACCTGGCTCTTCTCCGCTACCATGAGTCAGGATGTGCGGGGCATCGCCAAGCGATTCATGAAAGGCTGGAAAGAGATTTCTGTGGCTGCGCCTAATACCACCAACGAGAATATTGACCACCAGTACTACGTCACCCATAGGCACACTCGTTTTGAAGCCTTGCAACGCCTGCTCGACTTCACTCCGGGCATCTATGGCATCATCTTCACCCGCACCAAACAGGATGCTCAAGACGTGGCTGAAAAACTAATGCGTCAGGGCTATCACGTCAGTCCGCTGCACGGCGATATGGATCAGAAGATGCGTAGTAAGGTGATGGATCGCTTCAAGTCGCGCAGCATCCAGGTAATAGTTGCAACTGATGTGGCTGCCCGGGGCATTGACGTTGCCGATATCTCTCACGTGATTAATTACGAATTGCCCGACGACCCGGAAGTCTATACCCACCGCAGCGGCCGTACCGCACGTGCCGGCAAAAGCGGGATCTGTATGAGCATCGTCACTCCGAAGGAAATTTCCGCAATCCGCAACATTGAGCGCCTGGTGAAGCAGAAGTTCCATCGTTCTGATATCCCAGATGGTGCTGAAGTAATCCGCAAGCGATTGTTTCACCAACTCGATGCCATTTCCGAAGCAAAACCTACTGCCGACTTCGCCCGGAATTATCAAAAAGAAATTCAGGAACGTTTTGAAGGAATAGAAGCAGGGGAGCTTATCCGTCGCATGATTTGGCTCAACCTGCGCGATGCCATCGCAGTATATGAAGAATCTGAAGACCTGAATGCCGGCTTTCCACAGGAAAAGACTCATGCCGGACAAGCAGGAAAATCTGTTCGCTTGTTCATCAATCTGGGTACCAAAGACGGTATGACTACCGGCGGCCTGGTGCGCTTCCTGGCTGAAAGTACAGACATGGATGCCCAGCTTATCAGTCGCGTTACGGTTCGTGAACTGGCTTCCTTTTTCAATGTGCCCCCTTCTGCGGCCGGTTTCATACAGCAGGTGCTGCCGCAAAAGAAATTCAAGGGCCGGAAAGTCCGAGTGGATGAAGCCGAACAAGGGGGTGGACGGGGATTTCAACAAGAAAAGAAACAAGGTTATGGAGGCGCATCTAATGGAAGGTCAAGAGCTTATGCCGACAAGAAAGGCTCAAAGTTTTCTTAACAGCATTTTGTAATGTGAAGTGGGATTCTCAAATTTCGATTCCTATCTTTGCGCGCACCAAAAAACGGACAACGCATGAAGAAGATTCTTACGATAGCCCTATTTCTTGGTTTTGGGTTCGCCGCAACGGCCCAGGATAATGGCATAGTAGCCAAAATCATGAAGGGTATTGCTTCCTATTACCACCCCAAATTCGAAGGGCGGAAAACGGCCAATGGCGAAACTTTCAGCAATTCAAAATTCACTTGCGCTTCCAACAAAATCCCCCTTAACACCTATGTGAAGGTGACAAACCTAAACAATGGTAAGGTCGTATATGTGAAGGTCAATGACCGCATGGCGGCCAACAATAACCGACTCTTGGATATGACCCAAACGGCTGCTGCTGCTTTGGATTATCGCGAAGAAGGCTTGGCCCATGTGAAAATGGAAATCGTAACTGAAGAAGAAGGCAGGAATCAGGTATTGGCACAACGGGAAGAGCTGAAAACGGCCAACAACCGCCTGTAATTATTACCACTTAGGTCAATTCTATTTTAAAAAGGCTGCCTCGTAAGAGGCAGCCTTTTTGTTGTTAACCTGAGTTCGGGTTAAGCGGCAATTAATAATTGCTGCTGTTGGTTGAAAACGGCGATGAGTTTGGGGGTTGTTCCTTCAATGTTCTTTCGGATGGAAGGTTTCTTAGGGAAGGAAGAGTAGGCTGCAATAGCACGCATCAGGTTCAGCAGAAAGCCATTCAGTGAGCGATGTCGGGTATGCTCTGCCTGGCAGATGTTCTTTAGGTCATCATTGACCGTTTCAATTACGGATCGCTTGCAGCAGCAGCTTCTCCTCATTGCTGAGCGGCTCCCAACAAAAGCCGACATCTCCATAACCTGCCCCTGACGGCTACCGTAGATTTCGTCCAACAGAGGTTTCATTGTTCGTCCT